>JAOUFE010000019.1 GCA_029858425.1 Spirochaetia bacterium
GGAAGTAGAATATGATTTCCAGAAAGAGCACATTTACGCAGATGAAATACAATCTTCGGTAGATGGATTCCTGATGGTGGATTTAAATGGATATCTTCTTGAAGTCAACAACACCTATGTATACCTTTCGGGGTACAACCGGGAAGAATTGCTGTCCATGCGTCTACAAGATCTCGACGCAGGGGAGAGTTCCGATGAAATAAAGCATCATATTGATAAAATTCTATGCCAGAAATATGACCGGTTTGAAACTTCACACCGGAAAAAAAATGGAATTTTATGGTCGGCGGAAATTGTAGCAACAACCAAAATTGTTTCAGGCGGTACAATTTGTATGTTTATTATCGATATCACCGAGAGAAAGAATATAACAGGGCAGAATACATTAATGGAGCAGGTCTTTCAAAACAGCGTGGAAGCCATGATGATTACGGACGAACAAAATCGCATCATAAACGTAAATCCCTCTTTCAGCGCAATGACAGGATACAGTAAAGAAGAAATTTTGGGCAAGGATCCAAAGATTCTTTCCTCAGGGAAAGAGTTGTCTGAATTTTACGACGCCATGTGGAAAAGTTTGAACACAGATCACTTCTGGCAGGGAGAAATTCTCGATCGTCGAAAAAATGGCGCCATTTATCCAAAGTGGCTGGCCATCGTTGCCGTTTTAAATGGAAAAAATAAAATAACAAATTATATCGCCAGTTTTATTGATATAACCGAAAGGAAAAAAATTGAAGAGGATCTGGAGCAGAGAGTCAAAGAGCGTACAGAAGATTTAAACCGGATAAATGAATCGCTGGTATTTGCCAATCACTCCAAAGATTCCTTTCTTGCGGCCATGAGCCATGAAATTCGCACTCCGCTAAGCGGGATGCTCGGCATGCTGGAGCTTCTCAACCTTTCATCTCTGGATAATGGGCAGCGTAACACTCTGCAAATTGCGCGCGATTCGGGAAAGAGTCTGTTGCGAATCCTGAACGATGTTTTGGACTGGTCAAAAATTGAAGAGGGGAAGCTGGTTTTATCTCCCCAGACAACCTCACATGCTTCCCTGATTCAGCAGGTAGTGAGTACGTATTCTCATGTTGCGAGGACAACTGGATTGATTCTGCGTCACCGCATAGATCCGCAAATTAGCCCCAGGCATATGGTCGATTTTTTAAGAATTTCACAGATACTCAGCAATTTTGTAAGCAACGCCATCAAGTTTACAAGAAATGGAGAGGTAGAGATCTGGGATGAATTGATTGAAAAAAAAGATGATGTTGAACTTGTTCGATTTTCGGTAAGAGATACTGGAATTGGAATAGACAAGGATATTCAGGAACAACTGTTTTATGTTTATGGACAGGTCATGGTCAAAAAACAGCGCATGTATGGAGGAACCGGGCTTGGACTCAGCATTTGTCGTCGATTGGCAGATTTAATGAATGGCAAGATAGAAATCATCAGTTCTCCGGGAAAAGGTTCTACATTCAGTCTTGTTCTTTCGATGCCCATTCACAAGGATCCGGAAGAGTCTCCACCCCATGGTTCTGGAGATGACCCCCCGGAGTCCCTGAATAAAGAAAGGTTGAGCCATTTAAAAGTGCTTGTGGTCGATGACAATCCCATAAATCTAACGTTGCTCGTGCGACAGGTAGAACTTCTTGGACTTGGCGCAAGAAGCGCAGATGATGGATGGGCTGCCTTGAAACTCTGGAGGGAAGAGGATTTTTGTCTTGTAATTACAGATTGCCATATGCCCAAAATGAACGGTTATGAGTTATCGGCTGCTATTCGCCACCTCGAGTCTGAGCAAAATCGCAACAGGGTTCCGATTATTGCATGCACAGCCAATGCTCTCAGCGAAGAAAACGAATTGTGCCATGCTGCCGGCATGGATGAGGTAATGGTCAAACCGGTAAACCTGCCGCGTCTGCGATCATCATTTTCCCGCTGGTTACCGCAGGTTTTAAACGAGAGCGGGCACCAGTTTAGCCATTGAAATGGCGAGGAGATTCCTCATGGCAAAATCCAGAAGTTTTGGCCATACGCATATATATTTTTTTTGCAAAATTCTCCGCACCATAGGCTTCGGCATGAACTCGAAATTCAGCCAGAATGATTTAGACTGACGCGTTTTTGGGGGTTGTCTAAAAAGTCGGCAATTAACCACGGAGATTTATATGAAATAGCATCTGAAAATGAATTTTTTTCGTATTTTCTCCGTGCGCACCGTGGTGATATTTTTCCTGATGATATTCAGGTAGCATTTATCACAAGTCGATAATGATACAGATGAGGTATAGAACCCGAAAGTACATTAAAAAAACAGTACTGTATTTTTTGAACAGCCTGTTAATAAGCTTTATATACATAGTGGCGGCACAAAAATATTATTTACCGGCCTTTTTTGAATATCATACCGGCGAAACAGTAAGAGATTATTCGGATGCGTATTATAAAAAGTATGTAGAAAAATACCTTGTCGGTAAAGGTTCCGAAGAAACGCAAGGTTTTGCTTACCTCGATGTAATGGATCGTATTGTGCGGGAACCTGGCTTTTTATATGCAAACGATTTACTGGATATACTTTCCATGAGCAACGGCGAAGTATCTGCCGAATTGCGATCAAATATATTTTCCATTGTCACAAACCCCGCCATGATGGAATGGCTCGATAATCCAAAAGGACAGTTTGCATCTGTTTTTCAATATGAAGTGATTCGCAATATCGAGAGCTACGATGCGTTTAAGGGTTATGCGGTTATAGACGCAAATAATAAAGTATTGTTTGTCAGCAAGGTATCCATAATTCCAGATTCTTTTAAAACTGCTGATGAAATTTTTTTTCAGGACGGAAAAGTTTCCATGCCTGTTAAACAGCAGGGAAAAACCATTGGAAGGTTTTTTGCCATAACGGGGAGCGCGTTTAATCAATATCTGAATTTTGAAAATACCGGGTATGCCGTATCGTATGTCGTAACCGATTCAAAAGGGAATGTGTTGCAGAATCATATTCAAGATCAACGGATTCCCTGGATTCAGGATAAACGCTATAATGGCGTTTTTTCAGGAATTCAAGGCGGCTTCAGGATCGTATCGCGTAATTTCCCGGATTATCATTTAATCTTGATTTACAGAGCCCAGTCTGCATTATTTTATGTATCCAGACTCTTGTTGTATGCTATCGGCTTGGGTTTAATGGTTTGGCTGGTATATTATATCAGGAAATCTGCATGGAATCTCTTTGAAACGCAATACAAGCGTCCGGATATAAATCGCTTATTAACCCAGAGCAGCGAAATAAGCCGGGAATATGCCGCCTTGAATTTAAGGTTTCAGAATTCCATGCTGGATATGCGCAGTCAGGAAATGGACAGACTAAAGACGATTAGCGAGCATTTAACATACCTGCACCAGTCTGTTCGCCTGCTTGACGAAGAGATTCAATAAAAAAAGCTTGTATAAAGCAATGGTTTGCCCAAAAAGGCATTTAACATGGTAAAAACAACCCGGATTATTCACAATACTGCTTTTTCAGTAATTTTGTCAGCAAAGTTCCGCATTTATTTATTATATTTTATAGTCTTTTTCTCTTTTTCAGGTCTGAACAGCCATTTATATGCAGGTACCATTCAAATTACACCCTCAAACTATTCTACAGCCGGTCTGTATTATTCCACTTCCGGCGGAAATTTAATTAATGATGCAACTGGCTTTTACACCAACACCTCTACTGTTGAATGGATCATTTCCGGGTTCAATATAAAATATGGCCAGCAGTGGGCGAATCTAAAAGTAACGGTAACCCCGGGATCGGGTAGCACCTTTGATTTATATATTTATTCAGGATCGCAGGCAATTTATTCGTCAATTACCCAAAACAAATCCCAAAATATTGATATGACGGCATCAAATTTTGCATCGCTGAAAAACACGTCTGCTTTTACTTTGAAAATTGTATTAAATCCAGGCACAACTCCCGTTAAAATAACAGACATTACCGCAACCTATACAGGTAATTCCCTGTATTGTTTTCCATCCCCATATCAGATAGCCAATGGTTCTATGACTCTGGTTTTCGAAGTATTGTCTGAATCCAAAGTTACGCTTGAAATTTATGATAGCAGGGGGAGACTTGTGAAAACCCTGTTCACCGACAAACTTTTTGCAGCAGGAGGCGGCCGTGGTTCCAACACATCCACATGGGATGGAAAAGATTCTACAGGTCGCAAGGTAAATACGGGAGTCTACAACGCCGTGATTCGGGTAAATCCCGCAAATGCCTCGCTGATAAAAGACAAGTATATTTCTACTTTCAGGGTTTTGGTATATCGTTAAACAAAAATATGTTCAAATCCAAAAAAATATTCCTTGCTGCTTTTATTTTATTATTGAATATTTATTTACCCATAGCTCTAACCGCAGCACCGGGAGGAACAGGCTCTACCATTCATCTTGAAGAAGCTTCTTCTGCATCCAACCTTGCTCTGGGAGCAGCCGGACTAAATGGCGATCTGGGTTACATGTGGCAAAACCCTGCCGGCCTTTATGATTATCTGAATGGGCGAGTTCTGGGTTTGTCCTACCTCGTAGACCCGACTGCTTTTAATCAAAACTTTGGATTTGTTGCCCTTGGTTATCCTGTTCCCATTGGTAAATTGATGTTTGGAGTTACTTTTTTAAATAATTCCCAGATGCAAAGTTATGACAGCGCCGGGCAATTCACCCAGTTTTTCAGCACCACGGAATTGCTGGCCGGTGCAGCGCATACCTTGAAAATTACGGATTTTTTTTACATCGCAGAAACAATCAAGGTCTTTTACATGGATTATTATTTTAGTGGCTTAAATTCTTTTGCAGCCTCTCTTGATCTTGCCGGCATGCTAAAATTCACCAATGTTTTTGACATGCCCATAAATACATATTTATCGATCAGCATTGATAATCTTGCCGCATACGGATTTACCTTTAACAAAAAATACGAAGCGCTTCCGCCAATGATAAAAATTTCTCCATCTCTGCATTTTTTTAACGAGCGTTTGAAAATATTTTATATGCTGGATTTATACCTGCCTGTTTATGAAAAATACAGCGATATATTTGACCATAAAGTTGGCATTGAAGCAGGGGTGCTTCCTCCATTTTTAACGCTACGTTCCGGGTTTGACGGAACACATTTTTCTTTTGGAATTGGATCTACCATTAAATCTTTTGATATATCTCTTGCCTATACTTTGAAAGATTATGAACAAATGTTTTCCTTTAGTTTGTCTTATGCCATGGATCGGTTTAAACAAAAATCTCTCACAGGAGAAGACGGCGAAGCCCTTAAAGACAATGAAATGCTGGATTTTTATGAAGGTATGAGAAAATATACTGCTGGCGACTATAAAGGGGCATACGACGATTTTAGTCGTGTGTTAAACGAAAATCCTTCCCATGATCTGGCCAAAAAATATAAAGAAAGGGCATTAACGCATTTAAAATCGAGCAAGTGGCTCGATGCCGAACAGGAACGTCTTGTCCAGATGCACAAAGACCTTGCCCGAAAATATGAAGACCAGAAAAATTACGGGGAAGCTATTTTTGAGTGGTCAAAGGCAGGCGAAATAAATCCGGCTGATGGCGAGTATAAACCAAATATCGACAGAATACGCAGTATGGTGGCGGGTCGGGTTATGGCAGCCCATAATGCAGGACTGGATGCCTACGGAAAAAATGATAAATTAAAAGCCATTGAATTCTTTAATCAAGCTCTGAGGCTGGATCCAGAGTACGGTCCGTCGCGTGAAATGCTTTTAAAAATCAAAAAAGAACTTTCGGATCAGGAGCTTGCCGACAGGGAAAAAATTGAAAAAATGCAACAAGCAGAAGAAATGTATACACGCGGTATGAGTTATTACAGCAAAAAATTCTTTGAAGAGGCAATTAAAACTTTTGACGAAGCTCTCGAAATCAACCCGGAACATGAGAATGCCTTAAAATATAAAAAGCTTGCGGAAGAAGAATGGGAGCGCGACAAACTTGGGGCAAAGGGTATGGAGGCGGCTCAGAAAATTTATGAAAAAGGGCTGCTCAACATGGATCAGGAAAAATATTATTCAGCCATAAAAGACTTTAAAATGGCTCTTAAAATTTACCCGGCTCTTCAAAATGCTCCGCAATCGCTTAAAGACGCTGAAGCAAAACTGGATACCCTGATTAATCCATTGATTTTGGATGGAACTTCTTCCTACAATGAAAGGCGCTTTTCAAAAGCCATTGAAAATTTCGAGAAAGTACTTGTGCTTGATCCGGAAAATGAAACGGCAACAGCTTATCTGAAAAAAATAAAAAATGAAAAAGAAGCAATTATTGCCCTTCATATGAAAGAAGGCAAAAGCGATCTGGACGAAGGAAAAAAAACAAAAATCCCGAAAAAGTTTTCCAGCGCCATCGGTCATTTTGACGAGATAGTAAAACTGGACGACAAAAATGCAGAGGCAAAAAAACTATTGGAAGAAGCCAGAAAATATGTCTCTGGAGAGGTGGAAAAACTTCATAAAATAGCTCTGGAAAAATATAAACAGGAAAAGTATGATGATGCCATAAAGGACTGGAGAAATATTCTGGATATAGACCCGGCTTTTGCTACTGCAACAGAGTATATCCGGGAGGCAGAGTCAAAAATGACAACAGGTCGAGATGCAAAACTGGCCGCCGAATGGAATCAAAAAGCCCGGGAACTTTACGACAACCATCAATACACGCGTGCGCTCAGCTTTGTTGAAAAAACCCTTGCTATTTTGCCAAATGATACCAAGGCAAACGATTTAAAAAAACAAATTGCTGCAGCCGAGGTGCTGGCAAAGCAACAGGAAAAAATATCGGCTCTTTTTTTGCAGGGCGTTCAGGCATACAAAAAAAGAAACTATGATGAAGCCATAAACAAATGGGAACAAGTTAAAAAACTCGATCCGGAAAATCCGCTGGTGGATAAATATATCCCAAAGGCCGTAGAGGCAAAAGCAAACCGGCACAGAATCGATTATGTGAATGGAAAAAAATATTTTGATCAGGGAAACTGGCTCCTTGCCCAAAGTTCTTTTGCAAGAGCCTTGCGAGAAGATCCAAGAAACAATGACGCCAAAAAATTATTGATTGAGACCCAATACCGAATAGATGAAGAAAAAATGGCTCTTGAAAAATCAGGGGATGAAAAGTTAAAGGCTGGTAAATATTCCGATGCAGCGGCAGATTATTCCCAGGCAGCCCGTTATAAAAAAACCCCTGAAATTGTTCTAAAAAAGGACAACAGCCAGAAAGCGCAAACCTGTCTCGATCAGGCCACCGGGTATTTAAATTCAAATGACAAGGTAGGTTTGAGCATTCAGCTATTTCTGGATATTCTGGAGATAAATCCTTATGATGTTAGGGTTCGCGGCTACCTCGATCAAGCCAAGAAAAAAGGAAAAAATCTGATAAAATCCTGGCTTGAGGATGCGCAGGATGCCGAAAAAAAAGAAAATTATAAAAAAGCAAATTCACTTTATATATCTATCGTTGAAGTAGATAGCAGCAACACCGATGCGCTAAAGGGAAAAAGCAGAACCATGGATGCTCTCAGACGTTTGGCAAGCGCGCCATATCAGGCAGGAAAAGAGGCCATGGCGCTGAAAAACTACATTCTGGCCATTGAAAAATTCAAAGAAGTACAGGATATATATCAAAATTATGAAGATACAACAGACCTTTTAAACAAGGCGATGGATGCCCGTGAAGAACAAAAAAGAGCTGCCGCAAATTCTCAAACTGAAGAAGGCGGCGGAGCTGCATCCAGTCAGGATCTAAATATCATCAACGATGGCATTGTGTTATACCGGGAAGGGAAATATGCCGAAGCGATTAATATGTGGAGCAAAATACCAAAGACATCAGGGGCTTATTCCAAAGCACAAAAATACATTAACCGGGCAAAACTCAAAAAATAATTATTAGCATGATAAAAATAAATTCCATTCAAAAATATTTTCCTCTTGAAAAAAACTATTTTGGGAAAGTAATTCACCGGGTATATGCGTTAGAACATGTTACAATAGATTTTCCTGCCAGGCAAGTAACCGGTATTGTCGGAGAATCAGGGAGCGGGAAAAGTACTCTTGCCAGAATATTATGCGGAGTCTTTAAGCCAGATAGCGGCAACTTTTTTTACAACGAATATGACAGTTTGTCCATGAAGGCTGCTGACTGGAAAAAATATCGCAGAAATGTGCAGATGGTATTTCAGGATCCATACAGCTCGCTAAATCCAGGAATGCGTATTGAAGATATCCTTGAAGAACCTTTGATTATTCATCGGGAAACCAAAACGGATAGAAAAAGTTATCCGGAAAAATGCCGTGAGGCTTTAACGAGAGTCGGCCTTTCTATAGATTCCTTGTCAAAATATCCGCATGAATTTAGCGGGGGGCAGCGTCAACGCATAGCGATCGCGCGAGCCCTGATGCTCAATCCGGATGTTGTTATCTTTGATGAGGCCGTAAGCGCACTCGATGTTTCCATTCAAGCCCAGATATTAAATCTTGTGCTGGATCTCCAAAAAGAACTTGAAATGACTATACTTTTTATTGCGCATGATCTCTCTGCGGTTTCCTATGTTTCGGACAATATTGCAGTTATGTATGCAGGCCGGATTGTTGAATTTAATACGACAGCCGAAATATTCTCCGCCCCTAAACATCCATACACCAGATTGTTGCTGGATTCCATTCCCCACTTGATGGTGATGGATAAAGATATCCGGAAATATGAAAAAGCGCTCAACGGCGACGCTGATTATCCGGATCATCCAGACAATTCCGGGTGTCCTTTTTATCAGCGGTGCCCTCAAAGACAAAGTATTTGTTTAAAGGAATATCCTTCAAAGACTTTTACAAGCACCGTTCCCCTGGAGCAGTCAACAGGGTTTGAAAACAAAGAGCATACCTTTTATTATGAATGTTTTAATCCAGTGTCCAGTATAGAAAAAATCGATGTTCCAAAAACAGGGGAAGCATAATATGCAGCAAATGACATTGGGACCGCGCCTGACAAAAACTGCAAGAAATATTATTATAATCAATACTGCAATATTCTTGACAGATACAGGATTAAGGATTTTTTTTCAAAGCGATTTTATTTTATACTATTTTTCACTAATCCCGGATTTAATCTTTGGAAAGTTTTACATCTGGCAGTTGTTTACTTACCAGTTTTTACATGGCGGCGTATTTCATATTTTATTTAACATGCTTGCGCTATGGATGTTTGGTTCTGAGCTTGAAGAACGATGGGGATCCCGGAGGTTTTTACAGTTTTACCTGTTATCGGGAACGCTTACCGGTTTGATTATTTTTTTCTTTAATTTTTCGATGGGATATAACTTCCCGACCATTGGGGCATCTGGAACTCTTTTTGCCTTGCTGCTGGTCTATGCAATATACTGGGGAAATCGCATAGTTTACCTATGGATGCTTTTTCCCATAAAAATAAAATATTTTGTAATGATAATGGGCGCATTATCATTAACTTTGATGATTCAACCGGGAAATTCAAATGTCAGTCATATTGCCCATCTTGGGGGTCTGCCAGCAGGCTATATTTGCTTCAAACTGTTGTTTAACGATTCCCTCATATCCTTTGGAGGATTTTCGTTTATACATAAAATAAAAATGTATCGCAAGAAAAAGGAATGGGAAAAAAAGGAAAAAAAAAATTACGATAAATTGAATTCCGATCAAAAAGTTGATGAAATACTGGCTAAAATAAGCCGAAAAGGAATCAAGAGTCTTTCGCATGCAGAAAAAAAATTTCTTAAAGAGGCCTCTGAGCGGATGAATAATAAAAATATTCATTAATGTATGGTTTGGCGTGTCACTTCATTAATTCTTATGGCGGCGATAATGATATTTTTCTGGCATCAGCCCTATATCATGCCCCTTAAAGTCTTTGTTGTTTATTTACATGAATTGTCTCATGCCCTCGGCGCATTGATTACAGGCGGAAATGTTCAATACCTTGTGATTAACTGGGATGAATCCGGCTTTACAAGAACTTCTGGCGGCAACTTTCTTGCCATTACCAGTTCTGGGTATATAGGCAGTATACTGTTTGGATCCCTGATGCTCCGGACAGCCATAATCAGCCGCTATGAAAAAATATTTTCAATTTTTACTGGATTTATTGTTTTGGTATTCCCTCTCGTGTTTCCTCAAAAGCTATCCAATCCTGTATTAATCATGGGAGTTTCATGGGGTCTGTTTTTTATTTTTTCGGGGTTGCTTTCGTTAATTCTTTCCCGTGCCCTTTTATTTCTCATGGGCGGCTTGACTTCCCTTTACTCTCTTTATGATTTAAACGATTTTTTCCGGGGCGATATCGCGCATACCGATGCGGGCATTATTGCAGCGCATTATTTTCAGGATGAAAGCGTACGTATGATTTTTTCCTATTTGATTGGTATTTTAATTTCCGCGCTTTCTGTCTGGATATTGTTTGAAATGATTCATAATGCGCTGCATGTCTCAAAGCAATTAATAGAGGACACCCGGGTTTCAGAGGAGGAGCTTCGGCAAATGGAAATTCTTTCTTCCCTGACGCCGGAGAGCATAGATCTGATTGTAAAAATGCATGGAGAAAGGAGTAAACCATGAGTACTGAATCAGTCGAGTATGTTCGTTTTTTGCCCCCACGTAGCAAAAAAATATTTAATATGTACTGAGACCCCCTCATGGAGCAAAAATAGCATGACAAATAATCTCGTTGAAAAGTTAAGAGAAAAATATCAAAGGGCAGCCGAAAAATACGGAGAAAAAATATTTAATCTTGTTGAACTGGAATCCAGAATTACTCATTTGTTGAAAACCAAAGGGAATGTAGAATCCTTTGTCAAGGCAGAAATGGCATTTTATGAAAAAGCCATGAGCATAGCTTTTGCAAAAACCCAGGAAATTGAGAAAAAAAAAGAAGCCAATGCGCGAATCAATGCGATCCTGGACTCTCATACGCAAAAAATCAGGAAATATAAAGATATTTTTTTTGATCCAGTCGCCTCTGTTGAAGTGAGAAAGATGGTGGGCGCCATTACAGATTGGTACGACAATGGCTTGCCGCTGATAAAATATCTTTATCGCGGCGCTGAGGTCTGGAATGAAATCATTCCCGTATATCAGGAAATGGAAAGGTTTTATATGCCGCCTGGACGTCCTTCAACAGCGTTTTTAAGAAATTATGCCGATGAAATCCGGAAAATGCCCCAGGATCAAAAGGAAAATGCAGAAAGACGTCTGATTCAGACATGTGCAAATTCTTTATATAAAATGGAAAACTTGCTTGAGAAAGAAATGCAAAAAATGACAGATTTTCAAAAGGCTCGAATCATCAACATGAGCCCCGCTTTTGATCCAGAAATAAGGGAAAAGTGGGCAAAGATGAAAGAGTTCGAAGCCCTTGCAATTGTGACTTCGGATATATCCAATATAATTGACGACTTTCGGCTCAGAGATCTTTCTGCGCTTGGATTTAAAACTGCTGAAAAAAACCTGTAAAGTTGTTATTGCAGCAGTAGTCGGAAATCAGCGATTTGTTAGAATGTAATTATAAATCTGGCAGGTTTTGCATATATGGCCAAAACCCCTGTCTGTGGCAAGGTTTAAAACGGGCATGTTATCTTCCAGCAACAGCGAAGCCTAAGCACGGTGGGCGGCGGGTCGTACAACGGTCAGGTTCGAGCATCTCTCAAAACTCAGTATAACATCAATTCTCATTCCATAATTATCAGTAGAGCCTGAAAAAAGCTTAAGCTTTTTTTAAAGGAGACGATAAATAGATTAGTATGATTTTTGATTCAGGAAATTTTGGAAAAACCCAGTACTTGATTGAAAGATCTCTTGATGTGGAATCCATGCGCCGCAAGATTATTGCAGATAATATGGCCAATGCAGATACTCCTCATTTTAAAAGATCGGAGGTTACTTTTGAGGCAGCAATTAAAAATGCTTTGAAGTCCGAAGATTATGTGCGGACAGACGCGATTCCCAACAAGATGACCGATGCCCGGCATATGGAGTTTTTTCAGGCCGTTGATTATCACAACATTAAACCAAAAGTTCATCTGGATTACTTGACATCCATGCGCAACGACGGCAATAATGTGGATCCTGAAAGGGAAACACAGGATATGCTGGAAAACCAGCTTAGATACCAGGCGCTTGCGCAGATATTCAGCAATAATGATCGCTTAATACAAACAGTAATGAGGGTGGTGTAAAATATGTTCGAAGCAATTAATATCGCAACAACGGGTTTAACCGCACAACGGCTTAAAATGGACGTTATATCCAATAATATTGCCAATGCAACCACAACAAGAACAACCGAAGGCGGGGCTTACAAAAGAGAACGAGTAATTCTCCAGCCCATAAACACAAGAACACGATGGAAGTCTCCGTTATATCCTGAAGGGATGCGTACAGGGGAAGGCGCTGGAGTGAGAGTGATCAAGGTTGAACCTGATGAGCGCACTCCGCTTCGTCTGGTATATGATCCGGAACACCCAGACGCCATAAAAACAGGTACTAAAAAAGGTTATGTAGAATATCCCAATGTGAATCCCGTTACGGAAATGGTAGATATGATTGCAGCCAGCCGGGCGTATCAAGCTAACGTTCAGGTTATAGAAGGCTTTAAAGGGATGTTTCAACAAGCTCTTCAAATAGGTCGTGGATAGGGTTATATAAATAATAAAATGGAAAATTATTGACAATTTCAAAGCATTTGGATAACAGGTAAACATCAATGGATATAAAAACAAATTTACAACATTTACAAAAATCTATTACCGGAAGTGACATAATGTCGCTTAAGACAACAGATTTGTTTCATAATAATGGACTTCCGGAAGAAGATATGCCGGAATCTACTGCGCTAAATTTTGCCGATGCAATGAACAGGGCGTTGTTAAAGGTCAATGATCAGCAGATTGAAGCCGAAAAGCTTACTCAACAGATGATTACCGACCCGGCTTCTGTGGAAATGCACACAGTAACAATTGCCGCTGAAAAAGCACGCATGGCGATAACTTTTACAAAAACAATCGCAGATATGGCAATCAAAACATACCGTGATCTGGTAAATTTACGTTAACATGAAATAAAAATTTGTGGGTGAATATACTATTTACAACAATAAAAAATAAAAGATACAGGTTTAAAGGGAGTTTGAAGGGGTATGCGGTCTGAAAAGACTGCAAATAAATACAAAGGATGTACAATGCCCGACTTCAAGCAAATATTCCAGAAAGTCATAGAAACTTTAGGCAAACTGGATACAACAAAAAAAATAGTAGCAGGAGCGGTTGCCTTGACCATGGTGATTGCGCTTGCTATTGTATTTAAAGTTTCATCAGTAGATTCAAGCGAAGTTTTATTCAAAAACATCGAGACAAAAGATTTTGCAAAAATATCTGCCAAGCTGGATGAAATGGGTGTGTCCTATAAATCATCCGGTACAGACGCAATTTTTGTAAAATCCGTTGACCGCGATAAAATTATTGTTGCTCTTGCCCAGGACAATCTGATTCCCCAGGGAGTCCATGGATGGGAGTTGTTTGATCAGGAAAAATGGTCCGAAACAAAGTTTGAAAAGGATGTAAAAAAACAAAGGGCGTTGATGGGAGCTCTTTCTAAAATGCTGTCTGGAATCAAATCTATTGAAAAAGCCCAGGTAAATATAGCTTTCCCCGAACAGGGATTTTTTGAAGACACCTCTGAAAAAATTACAGCTGCTGTATTGCTGGACTATGCCCCCGGCGTTGAGCAGCTCAAAAGAAAAGAAATCGAAGGTATTGTTACTCTGGTAAGTAGGGCGGTTCCCGGTTTAAAAAAAGAAGATGTTTCTGTTGCCGGGCCAAACGGAGAATTACTGAATGCCTTTCCGGATGAAATGGACAAACAGCAAAGCGAGTTGAATCTTGTCGAACGAAAGTTAAAAATCCAGGAAACGGAAAGAATCAAAATGCTCAAGGATATTCAAAAATCTCTTGAATATACCTTTGGCGCCGGGCGTGCAGACATTGTTCGGCTGGATTTGCAGCTACGATGGGATAAGGAAACTATCGATAAAACGGTTGTGGAACCTGTGGTGATGGTACCAGACAATCCTGCAACTCCGTACTCTGAGCTTGTTACAAAAGATTCCCTTGCTGTGTCTAAAAAAAACACCAGGGAAAGTTTTAAAGGCCATGGCTGGACTCCTGAAGGTCCGGCAGGCGCAGAGTCCAATGTTCCTCCCGGATATATGGATAAAGACACACAAAAATCCGAATACAGCAAGGAAGAAAATATTGAGAACAATGAGTTTAATAAAAGTATTCATAAAATTGAAAAACAACCCTGGGAAAAAGCGCGTGTTACCCTTGCTGTAATTCTGGATGGAAAATGGGAGAAAAAAGGTATCAATCCGGATGGTACTGGATACATTCGCGAATATCGCCCCGTAAGTGATGAAGATTTAGCCAAAGTTACAGATGTATTAAAGAAAGCCATTGAGTATAATGTTGCGCGCGGTGATCAGATTTCCGTTAAACATATTCAAAAAGACCGTACTGCTGAACAAGAAGAAGAAGATGCAATTTTAAAGAAAAAAGCTGCTTTTAAAAGATTACTTATGACATCTTTGATTGTACTGATATCCTTGATCTTTGTTGTTCTCTTTACCCAGGTTCTGCGTCGTGAAATTGATAAAAGAAAAAGAGTTCGGGAGGAAGACCTTGCGGCTCAGCAGCAAATGATGCGGGAGGCAGCGCTCCGGGCAATTGAAGATGAAGGCGTCGAGGTAGAGTTGTCTCTGGAGGAAAGAGCGCGCAGGGAAATGATTGAGAATGCGATCAGTCTTGCCAAAGACCGTCCGGAAGAAGTGGCGCAGCTCATTCGCACCTGGTTAGCCGAGGAGTAATATATGTCGAGAGTTATTTTTAGAACGCCCAATGTAAACAAAAAGGAAGATTCAGTAATGCTGGATCTTCCGGATAAGTATAAAAAATATCAACAATTGGATGAATTGGCTGAATTTGAACTCGATTCTACCGGTAATATTGTTGAACAATATACCGGTCCAAGTATTGAAGAGATTGAACATGAACTTCAGAGATATCGGGAAGAAACGGAAAGACAGATTGAAGATCAACTGCGCCATTCTAAAATCAAATCGGATCAAATAATTGAAGAAGGGAAAGCCGAATCTTTTAAATATATACAGGAATCCAAAGAAAAAGTAAAGCGCGAGCAAGAATCGACCCGCTTTGAAGCCGAGCAAACCATTGAACGAGCCCGTCTTGAAGTGGAAAAAATGGTTAAAGAAGCAGAGATGCGCGCTGCCGAAATTGAGCACGAGGCCTATCAAAAGGGCTACAATGCGGGACGTGAAATAGGCTACCGGGAAGGACAAGGCGAAGTCCGGCGTTTGATTGATCGTCTTGGCACTATTCTGGGACATGCCATTGATGTTCGTGAGCAAGTGATCAAAGAATCTGAAAAGCAAATGGTGGAAATGATTCTGATTATTGCAAGAAAAGTCATAAAAGATGAAATTGTAGAAAGAAAAGAAGTGGTCTTGAATAATATCCGGGATGGATTAAGCCGTATTAAGGAACGCGATAGAATTGATATCAGAGTAAACTTTGCGGATCTTGAACTTACTACTGCCCACAAAGATGAAGTCATTAAAATGATGGAGTCTTTGCGCAAGGTCAACATCTATGAAGATTCACGAGTAGATCGCGGCGGAGTAATTATTGAAACAGATGTAGGCGCAATTGACGCCAGAATTTCTACGCAGCTAAAAGAAATTGAAGAAGCAATACGCGATGCCAAACCAGTATAAAACATGATTGCCAAGAAAATTATTCCTCCCATTCGTCTTTTGGATAAATACCAGGTTATCATTAACAAG
Organism: Spirochaetia bacterium; assembly: GCA_029858425.1. GTDB lineage: Bacteria > Spirochaetota > Leptospiria > Turneriellales > JAOUFE01 > JAOUFE01. Next base: position 15,958 of record JAOUFE010000019.1, read on the forward strand.
ACACAAACGATTCGTTCGCTTGGAAATGTAGTTGAGGTTGCCGGGAATACAATATATTCTACCGGACCGGATGCAAAGCTGGGAGAAATTTGCCATATTGAAAAAATAGAGGACGAAAGTTATATTATGGCCGAAGTTATCGGCTTTAAAGGAAATACTCTTATTTTATCGCCCATGGAAAATATTACCGGGATTGCGCCAGGATGTCGCATTTTATCTACCGGTCATCCTTTGAGGGTTTCTCTTGGCGAGCAAATGCTTGGCCGGGTACTGGATGGACTGGGCAATTCTCTGGATAATAAAGGGAAGCTGGTATCCGATGAGGTCAGACCTCTTCACAATAAACCACCCAATCCCCTCGACAGACCCATTATTAATGAGCCGATGCCTCTTGGTATCAAGGCCATTGATTCGCTTCTAACAATCGGCAAAGGTCAGAGAATAGGTATTTTCGCGGGATCCGGTGTCGGAAAAAGTACTATTCTTGGAATGATTGCGCGGTATGCTGCTGCAGATGTAAACGTAATTGCCATGGTCGGGGAACGAGGTAGAGAGGTTGCCGAGTTTATAAAAAATGACCTCGGCGAGATTGGATTAAAAAAATCTGTTCTTGTTGTAGCTTCTTCCAATGAAAGCGCCATGCACAGGGTTCGTGCGGCTTATCTTGCCACAACGATTGCGGAATACTTTCGCGATAAAGGCAAAGATGTTTTGCTTCTCATGGATACCGTTACGAGGCTGGCAATGGCTCAGCGCGAAATCGGACTGTCTGCCGGCGAGCCGGCGACTACCCGGGGTTATCCTCCATCGGTTTTTTCCATGCTGCCCGAGCTTATGGAAAGAGCTGGTACATCTTCAAGGGGAACGATTACGGGAATATATTCTGTATTGGCAGAAGCCGACGATATGAATGATCCTATTGTAGACACAACTCGCGGAATTCTGGATGGACATATAATTTTATCCCGGAAACTTGCCATGAAATCCCATTATCCGGCAATTGATATTGTATCCTCCATAAGTCGAAGTATGAATAATCTGGTACCCAAAGATCAGATACGCCTTGCTGCATCTATTCGTGAAATGGTTTCGGAGTATAATGATAACGAAGAAATTATCAATCTTGGAGCTTATGTAAAAGGTTCCAACCCCGTATTGGACAGATCGATGCTAATCAGAAGAGAATTAAACGATTTTTTACGCCAGGAAGTAGAGCAGTATCAAACATATGAAAGTACCATAGAACAATTAAAAAATGTTTATGGACTGCTAAGCCGGGATCAAAGAAAAGTCAGGAGAACCGGTTAAGTTATGAAGAAGTTTAAATACAAATTAGACCCGCTGCTCAAAATCAGAAAGTTCCAGGAAAAAAAAGAATTTCTGAATTATGCAAAAGTTCTCGGAGAGGTAAACCGGCACAAACAGGCTATTACCGAAGCTATGGAATCAAGAAATAATTTTTCAAACCAGGAAAGAGTTAAAATGAGAAGAGGCGAATTTAATCTGGCAGAAAAAAAAACAGGGCTTGAATTTTACAGGAATATTGCAGCCCTGAAAGTAAACTCGGAGAAAAAAATAGAGTCCATGAAGGATGAAAATGACAGACTTCGAAAAAAAGCCGAGGATGCCCGCCGCAGCAGACGAGTTTTGGAAATATTAAGAGAAAAAAAATACTCGGAATATCAAACGGAACAAATAAAACTTGAATTCAAAGATCTCGATGAATTCAATCAAAGGAAGCGAGAACCATGATGAACAAATTATTGTTAACCAGAAAAAATGTCAATGAAACCATGCAAAATATAAATATCAAATTCCTTAAAAAGAAAATGAGGAAACTCAATAGAGAGCTTGATTCCATGTCCGTTTATCTTTTTCAGCTTAGATATAAATTAAATACCCGTATGAGGTTTGCGCATGAATGAACGACGACTTGTCATTTTGCTTTTGATTTCCATTCTTTTTGCAGGGTCACTACTGTTGTTTGTTCTGGATAAGGTTGGAGTTGTTCAGGCTTCCCATTATTTGAAATTCCTGCAGCCAAAGAATCCGGATAAACTGGAAGATACCGAATATCCCGCAGAGGTCGACAAGGTTGCTTATCAGAAAATGGCCGACAAGCTTCAGGAGAAAGAAGAAAAGATTGCCCAAAAAGAAGCGAAAATGCAGGAAATGATGGACAATCTAAAAAATCAGCAAACGGAAATCAATACTGTTAAAAAAAATATTGATGAGGAACGCGCTTCGCTAAAGTTGCTTGCCCAGGATTTAACCAATCGCGACAAGAAAGTGCGCGATATCGCGGCCAAAGTTATGAATATGCCTCCGGACAAGGCGGTGGAGATGATGACAAACTGGCGCGATTTTGATATAATCGATGTATTTCGCAAAATGGATATTCTTTCAGAAGAAGAAGGTGTTCCGCAAATTACGCCATATATGCTTACGTTGTTTACCCCGGAGAGAAGGGCAGAGATTAGTCGAAAAATGTTATTGCCGCCGGTTGAGCAGGAATAAATATGTAACTAAGTCCATGAATCAGAAATTAGCATTTTTTATAGTTTGTTTGGCCGTGACAAATTTTTTTTGTTCCAAACCTCAAATTTTAATCAATTCGGAAAATAATACAAGAGAAAGTCACCGGGATATTGTTATTAAAGTAAAATTCAGTCCAGATGGCGATTTGCTTGCTTCCGGAGGCAATGACAGCGACATTATGCTGTGGGATGGAAAAAATGGAAAATATCTTCGCACTTTGCCCGGCGAATACGATAAAATTTTTGATATAGCTTTTCTGGATGCGGGAAAAAAAATAACTACAGCCAACTACAGCGGTAGTATAATTGTCTGGGATTTAAAAAAGGGTATCCAGGAGGCAATCAAACTGGATAGCGATTTTATTTCATCTTTTGATTTTGCTTTTCCGGAGAATATATTTTTTACCGCGAGCTGGGATAAAAGCGTTAAAGTTCTGGAAATCAATAGTAAAAAGGTGATGCGGGAATGTAAAAACAGGGATTATCAGATTAGAACGGTAAAATATTCGGAAAAGAACAAATTGATATATGCTGGCACATCTCGAGGGTATCTGCTTCGGATCGCTCCCGGAAATTGCGAAATTTCAAACGGCGAGGAGAAAAAAATGAGCGATAGCGCAATTACATCATTGGATCTGAATGATGAATTGAGTTTGCTTGCAATTGCTTTTAATGACGGCAAGCTAATCCTGTACGATCTGGAATCACTAAAGGAAATTGCAAATCTTCAAGGCCATAAATCTTCGGTAAATGCCGTAAAAATAAATCAGATTTATAATAAAATTATCAGCGGAGACAAGGATGGAAAAATTTTTGTATGGGACATGAAAACCAGGGAAAATATGAACTTTGCCGGACATATTGACTCGGTAAACAGTATCGATATCAGCCCGGATGGAAAACGCATGGCTTCTGGCAGCAGCGATCATATCGTGAAAGTATGGAGCATGGACAAAATTCTGTTCACAAAGAAAAATTAATTTTTTTATATTTTTATTAAAAAAAATAGTCATATCGAATATAATAGTATATTATCTCTAATGTAGAATATGTCTAATTATGGATTATTTATATCTTTGTGTGCGCTTTAAAGTTTAAAGGAATGGTTAAGTGATTTATTGATGTGTTAAAAAAATATTTTAGCGCGCCCCATAATGCCGATAATCAAACAATATAAGGAATATTTATGCTATTTAAGAAAAAATATGTTTCTGACGAGAAAAAAACTTCCACCATCAGGCTCATTGATAAAGAATATCTGCTCAATGAAGGGCAGATCATTGTTAGCCATACAGACCTGAAAGGTATTATTACATATGTAAATCAGGATTTTGAGGCAATATCCGGTTTTCAAAAAGAAGAATTAATCGGTAAACCGCACAGCATTATCAGGCATCCAGATATGCCCCGTTCTGCCTTTTATGATTTATGGGCGACAGTCAAAGAAGGAAAACCATGGCAGGGCTTTGTAAAAAACAACAAAAGACGGGGGCTACTACTGGGTAGACGCAAGGGTTTCGCCGTTATATGAAAATGCACAGCACGTAGGATTTTTGTCTGTACGGTTTAAACCGGACAGAGGAGATATCCAAACCGTATCCCGATTATACAATGATGTAATTAATGGATCGGCATCTTTCCCATACAGTTTTCATGGAAGCAGAATATCGTTAAAAAACAGTTTTTTAATGCTTCAGGCTTTATGGGTATTTCCTGGGTTATTGTCCTTTGCCTCAAATGTTACCCATATTCCGCTAATTGTAGATATTGCCGCCACAATTACTGGATGTCTCGCGCTTGCTGTAGTAAACATTGTTTTTGTGAACCGGAAAATGATTAATCCCCTAAAGAGTGTGGTAAACGTTGGGTATAATGTTGCAAAAGGATTCCTGCAAATGGATCTTCCCATGAATGTCCACAATGAAACCGGGGATCTGTATCGTTCTACGCATATTATGGTCAACAATGTTATCGGGACGATTGGAAAAATCAAGGAATATTCAACCATTATTCAAGCCGCAGCGTCTAACATGGCGTCTATGTCCCAGGGGCTTAGCCAAAACAGTACAGAACAGGCTGCGGCAGTAGAAGAAACAAGCGCGTCTCTGGAAGAAATGAGCGCCACCATCGTACAAAATGCCGAGAATGCAAAATCAACAGAGGATATTTCCATTAAAACAGCCGGGATGAGTACAGAGGGAGGCCAGGCGGTAAAAGGTACAGTTGAAGCCATGAATGAAATTGCCGAGAAAGTCAATGTGATTGAGGAAATTGCGTATCAAACGAATCTTCTGGCTTTGAATGCCGCTATTGAGGCAGCCCGTGCTGGAGCACATGGCAAGGGTTTTGCCGTAGTAGCTGCTGAAGTACGAAAACTGGCAGAGAGAAGTCAAAGCGAGGCAAAACTCATCAAAGATCTGACTGAAAAAAGCAAGACTATCTCCAATAACGCCAAAATTACGATTGAATCCATGCTTCCCAATATTAATAAAACAGCCGATCTGGTGAAAGAAATCACAATGGCCTCAGAAGAGCAAAAAACAGGCGTAAATCAAATGAATAATGCGGTGAACCAGTTAAACCAGGTTGCCCAGGGCAACGCCGCTTCATCAGAAGAATTATCGGGTACAGCAACCGAGTTAAATGAACAGGCAAGAACTTTGCAAAATTTATTGAGCGCGTTTCGAATGAGCCGCGGCTAAACGCTCCTGCCCAGGTTCAATCAGATTTTATCGTTTGTGTACAAGAATATTTTTTTGATTTATTTTTTTTTGCGGTATTTTTTCAACAAATATATTTTCATGTGTTTGCCCGTTTTTTAGAAACGGGTTTAATTCGGTATAATACATGACAGACGACCAGGTAGACGGAGTAGGCGTATATATTTGCGCCTGTTCCGGATTCATGGAAAGGTTATTTGTTGCATAATTTTTCAGGAGCTTCATTTCTTTTTCGGAACATCCTGGATGAGCGGCAATGAAGTAGTAGGTCAGAAACTGCTTTTTATCTGCTTTTTCAGAAAGCTCCTCAAACAGTTTCTTAAATACAACAAGCCGGGAATTGTCTGGTTTGCCCATAAGATTCAATACGCGATTATCCACATGTTCGGGAGCAATTTTTAACTGACCTGATGTATGGTGTTTTATTACCTGATTGAAATATTCGCGTCCATGTTTATCGTCATCGAGAATTAAATCATACCGGATTCCAGAAGCTACAAAGGCGTGCTTTATTCCAGGCAATTTATCCAGTTTGCGAAGGAGGCTGATTTGATTCTGGTGATCGGGTTTGAGCGTTTTGCAGGTATTCGGGAAAATACACCTTTTATTTGGACAGTTTCCCGATTTCAATTTTTTGGAACATTCATAGCCATACATGTTTGCGGTAGGGCCGCCAACATCCGATATGACGCCTTTGAAATTCCTGTGTTCTCGCATAGAGTTGGCTTCATTTAGTATGGATTTTTGGCTGCGGCTCAAAATGGTTCTACCTTGATGAACGGTAATGGCGCAAAAATGGCATTCACCGTAGCAACCTCTGTGCGTGGTGAGGGAAAATTGTATCGTTTCCAGCGCACGTACTTTTCCCTGAGCCGCGTACCAGGGATGTACGTCTCTGTGAAAATCCAGATTATAATAAGAGTCGAGTTCCTGTTGATTGGCAAGGGCTTGGGGCGGGTTTTGTATCAAATATCGGTCGCCCACTTTTTGACAAAGTCCGCGGGCTGTCACAGGATCGTTATTGTCATAAAATACGCGAAACATTTCCATAAAGCGGCTTTTGCTTTTTTCGGAATTTTCCGAGCATTCTTCAAAAGAAGGCAAGATATGATGGCTTTTGGGGAGATCGGCATTTTCATATTCCCTTTGCTTTAAGATATAGCACAGGCCGCGAATATTTTTGGTATCCGCATTATTTTTCAGCGCATGGGCTAATTCCAGAATGGTTTTTTCAGCCATTCCATAAACCAGATAATCTGCTTTTGCGTCAAACAAAAGCGGGCGCCGAATACTGTTGCTCCAGAAATCATAATGGCTGATGCGCCGGAGACTGGCTTCAATCCCCCCAAGGACGAGAGGAGCTGTGTTTTTAAAGTATTTTCGAATCAGGTTGCTGTATGCGATTACTGCGCGGTCGGGCCTTTTGTTATTCACTTCTCCGGGCGTGAAATCATCCTGTTTGCGTTTTTTTCCGGATGCTGTATAATTGGCGATCATGGAATCAACGCTGCCGCCTGTAATACCCCAGAACAATGCCGGTTCTCCAAGGCGTGTTATTTCCTTGCTGTTGATATCGGGTTGGGCTATAATTGCGACCTGGAAACCATGCGACTGCAAGTATTTGCCAATAGCCGCCGCGCCAATATATGGGCTGTCGATATACGTGTCGCCGGTGACCAGAATTATGTCCGGACGAATCCACTTTAACTTTTTTATTTCTTCGGGTGTTGTGGGCAGAAACATATTTCAGTAAGGTTGTGACGTATCGCCATCAGGCCAGATTACCCTAGTTTGAAAATGGCCTCTATCTGTCCGTGAGTTATATTTACATAATACAAAAATTGGGTTCGCCTGTCCACTTTAAATAAAAAGCTATTCAAGACAGGTTTTTTCAAATATTTGCCAATTTATGGAAAAGAAACTCAATTTGCGCGAAGATCTCCTTGTCGAATCTCTTTCACCCGATATGGGATATTATTTTAAATCAGAAAATGTCCTTGTGAGAACAAAGACCGATTTTCAGGATCTGGAGGTGCACGATGTTGCGCATTACGGCAGGGTACTGCGTCTGGACGGGGTGTTTCAGACATCCGATCGCGATGAATTCTTGTACCATGAGCCGCTTTGCCATGTTCCCGGAATTTCGATCAATGGTTCCAAAACCGCCCTTGTAATTGGCGGGGGCGACGGCGGCGCTGCTGAAGAAATTTTAAAATATTCTACGGTACAAAAGGTGGTTATGGTTGAGCTTGACGAGGGAGTGGTTCGCGCATCCAAAAAATATATTCCCGGTATTGCCGGAGATGCCTTTGAATCTTCAAAGCTTGAACTGCGTTTTGAAGACGGTATAAAATATATTCGCGAAACCCGGGAAAAATTTGACCATGTGCTGTTAGATTTGACCGATCCATTTGGCCCTTCAGTAGCGTTGTACACAAAAGATTTTTATTCGGATATTAACCGCATCCTAAACCCGAATGGTATGCTATCCCTTCACATTGAATCCCCCATTACGCGTCCTGCCATTTTTGCCGGTATCTACTGGACGTTAAAGTCGGTGTTTAACATTGTGCGCCCCATGCTGAACTATGTGCCGCTTTACGGAACGCTCTGGGGTTTTGCCACAGCTTCGCAAAATGTTGATCCAATGCAACTGGCTCCGGCGGAAGTTCAAAAACGCCTGGACCAGTTTCGACTTCCCGACTTGAAATTTTACAACGCAAATACCCATTTTTCGTTAATGAGCATACCGAATTACATTAGCGAAATTTTATCAAAACAAACGGAGCCATTCACCCTGAAAAATTTTCCCAACGTCGAAAAATTAATTAACCGTAATCTAAAGATTGTAGAAGATGAAGCGAAAGCGTAGTTTGAAGGGCGGGGTCTCAAAAGTCATCCCCATCTTGGGAAAATAGGTTTTTTTTGATAGGGCAAGAAAATGGAAAACAAGCTTCAATGGGCTGTAAGTTCACGCTCATGCCCTGATTTTGCATGCGAGCCGATCAAACCCTTTAAATTTATTGCTCGACAAAACGTAATATAAACATTTATTTACTATTGAACACGGTTGCGAAATGAAAAAGAAATTCACCAGAGAAGAAAATGAAATATTGAGTTCCTTTGATAAAGGGAAATGGGATACTATTCACGACTATTCCGCCAAAGATGAAGAGGCGGATCAAACCAAGGATAAAAACATTAAAAACAATATAGCCTCAAAAGTCATAAATATATATAGAAATATCTCAAAATCAACAAAGTCGCGGAAATAGAGGAAAGATAAGTCCCGGTTTATTTTACCAGCTTTTTATATAAACCCAGAAGTTTAAACAAATCGTCATCGTGGCCGGGCAAAACATTGGGGGTTGTTAAAAGTTGATCGCCCGAAAATATTGAATTGGCTCCTGCAAAAAAACAAAAGGCTGTTTCTATATTGGTCAAACTTGTTCTGCCGGCGCTTAAACGAACCTGGGTTTGTGGCATAATAATCCTCGCGCAAGCGACAGTTCTCAGTAAATCCCAAACAGAAAAATCAGGGTCTCTTTGAATATCCGTGCCTTCGACTGGAACCAGAATATTGATGGGAACTGATTCCGGATGTCTTTTTAAACTGGAAAGATTTTGAAGCATGTTTATTCGATCATCCATACTTTCGCCCATTCCCAAAATTCCGCCAGAGCAAACATTCAGGCCAGCTTCCTGGACAATATTTAATGTGTCGAGCCTGTCCTTGTAAGTTCGGGTGGAAATAATTTTCTCATAGAAATTTTCTCCTGTATCCAGATTATGGTTATATGTATGCAATCCTGCATCTTTTAACTGTTGTGCCTGCGCTTGAGAAAGCATACCCATTGTGGCGCATACCTCGAGGCCAAGATCATTTACTGCGCTGATAATATCCAGAATTTTTTCCATCTCTGCATCTGGAATCTGACGCCAGGCTGTACTCAGGCAAAATCGACTGGAACCATTCTCCAGCGCCAAACGCGCTTTGTTTACAATATCCGCCACTTGCATTAACGGTTCTGTTCGTATATTCGTTTCATAATAGGAAGACTGCGCACAATATTTACAATCTTCAGTACAACCACCGGTTTTAATAGAAAGTAGCGATGAAATCTGGATTGCCCTTGGATCATGAAAATGTCGATGCACGGTAGCTGATTGATATACAAGTTCTAACAATGGTTGATTGTATATATCTTTTATTTCGTTTATGGTCCAGTTATTTCTTACAGAATTCATTTACCAACAGTCCCCGAAATTTCAATATATGCGCCAAAAACCCAGCCATATTTTTGATCTTCCGTAAAAACAGACAGCCATTTCCCTTTTTTTTCGCCAATAATGTTCTCCTCTCCTGTATATTTTATCAGAACCAGATCATTTTTCTTAAGTTTTTTGATGAGCTTCTCTTTAATGCCAGGATTCTTGCGAAGCGATAAATTATCACCTTTAACAATTCCAAACAACTCAGAGAAAGCTTCATTTTTACCAAAGACAAGCGACACACATTCATCTGAAACGGGATTCCAGACTGTTCGCGAATGAAATGCTCTTGCAATTACAAGACTTGCTTCAGGGTTCCTCAGGGATTCTGGAAATTTTTTTTGAAATGCACAAAATTCCTCTACGAAATATTTTGAGTCTGGAAAAATAGTAAATTTTTTTATGAAACTTTGTCTGATGAAAATACCGGTTTTATCTTCTGCATTCAGGAAATCATCGTATTCATAAAATGGTAGTTTTATATCGGTAATATTTAATTCTCTCAGACCAAAATTGATTATGGATCCATTCATCAGCAAAGCCAGTCGATGCTCTGGAAATTTTTTTAAAAGATCAAAGTTTAGGCGGGAGGCTTTATCAAACTTTTTATCGCTCAAGCAAGAATCGACTTGGGCAAGAGGATCTCTTGCAAATCGTTTATTCATTAACCAAAATAACCCGTATAATCCAAAAATCAGGACAACCACATACAACGTCTTTAGTTTCCTGGATAGTCCCGGTTTTTTGCTGAAACCGGTCAGTTTTGGTTTTACATATGGATCTGACATGATTATACCTGGTAAATCGGGTTTGTTTTTTCCATGTTTAATTTGCTTTTCAGGTTTTCTATAATAAATTCCCGCCCATTTACAAAGGTAGCCACCACTTTTGTCTTAAAGACGAAATCCATAAATGGACTCCAGCCGCATTTGCTTTGAATGTTTTTCGGGCTAAATGTCCATTGATTATTAAAGTCAACCACAGCCAGATCAGCATAATATCCTTCTTCTATCAGTCCGCGTTTTTGAATATGAAACCGTTTGGCGGCATTTGAGGATAAAATCCGGGTTGTATACTCAAGGCTAATTTTTCCATTGGCGGTTTCATTTAATATTAAATGCGTCCCGGCTTCCAGAGAAGGTATGCCGCTAACTGGAACTTTTTCCGCATGATTTTTATCGAATTGTTTATCCTGAAGAGTATGCGGCGCATGATCTGTTGCAATCATTTGAATTCTTTCTTCATGCAGAAAATTTCGCATTTGACTTTGCGTTGCCGGAGATCTCAGCGGAGGATTACACTTCCATAAGAACCCGCCATTTTTGTAATTGTCGGTATTGCAAAAGATATGATGAGGGGCGCATTCAAAGCTGACTCCGGCATTTTGCAGCAATACAATTTCATCGGCTGTACTTACATGCGCCACATGAAAATTTCCATTTGTTTTTTTATACAAATGAATTACATGCTGTGTTGCCTTGACCGCAGCTTCTTCGGAACGAATTTGACTATGCAATAACGGGTCATTCAGTAATCCTGTTTTCCTGACATTATTTTGAATAATGATTTCATCTTCGGCATGAAAACATATAACTTTCAATGATTTTGAAAAATCAATATTGTCAATATTTTCAATAAGCATATCCCCCGTTGTTGAAGCCAGATAAACTTTTATTGCCTTGATATTTTTTTCTTGCAATAAATATTCCAGGTTGTGTCGGGTTAGACCGCCAAATACGCCAAAGTTCACAAGGCTTTCTTTCTCAATGCAGTTTAGTTTTAATTTCAGCGATTTTTCATCCGTAACAGGCGGGTTATTATTGGGCATGTCCAGAACAGTTGTAACGCCTGCAGAAATTGCGGCGAGGCTCCCATGTTTCCAGTCTTCAGCTTCCGGTTTTCCGGGAATTCTAAAATGAACATGAGGGTCAATAAATCCAGGCAATACATGCAAACCTTTGTATCTGCTTATCTTCTCAGCATCGCCAACAACGATATTTCTACTGATTTTTTCAATAAGACCTGTATCCTTGTTAACAAGAATATCGATTTCTTCTGGATTGTTTTTATCGGGCAAAACAGCTTTTACTGATTGCAACAAAGCGTAACCATTCATTTATAGCCAAGCCATTTTATTATCATGGCTTCAAGTTCTTCCTGTTTGTAAGGTTTTAGCAGACAGTCATCGAGACCATTTTTCAGGTAACGCCTGATGTTTTCAGAGATACTGTTGGCAGTAAGCGCAACAATGGGAATATTTATGTTTTTTTCAAATTTAAGAATTCTTGCCGCCTCATCTCCCTTTAATTCAGGCAACTCAATGTCCATAAAAATCAGGTCATACGAGTTTGCAGTCGCCATTTCGATAGCAATTTTTCCATTCTTTGCAATCTCTACCTTATGATTTAATTTTTCCAGCATTATTTTAATTAGCATTTGATTAATTTCATTATCTTCTGCTACAAGAATTTTAGCGTGCTCGCTGCTTTTTGGGATCATAGAGATAGAACTGGTTTTTTCTGGTTTTGCAGTTTCTACAATATTAAGAACACTTAATTCGAGAATAA
>JAOUFE010000133.1 GCA_029858425.1 Spirochaetia bacterium
TACGATTCCAATACCGTATTCGCCAATAATCTATCAGACCCTTGAAGATATCCAGAAAATGAATGCAGCTTGAAAATATTTATAGGCCACTTTTTAGCCGCTACACAACTCCTGTGAGTATTGACTCAGTCCGTAGTAAATGTTTTTTGCCCCGTGGGGGCAAAAAAATAAACCTACCGGACAACTCAGCAGGCATGAAAATTCCTCTTCAGGTATTAAAAAAATACTTTAATATGTATCAACGATTTGGTTGTTGAACAGCAAATGAATAAAAAAGGCGGACTCCGCGATAAAGCCCTTGATCAACTTAAACGTTCGGGGAAAAGTAAATATATAAGAATATTTTGTTGGACGTTGCTCGTTAGTATTATTGCCGCATACAATATTATTTTCCTTCCGTCTGTTTTTGAAAAAATTGTAAAAAGCCAGTTTGAAAAATATACAAACGGAAAAATAAATTTGCACGTTCTTCAATCCTCGTTACTGAGGGGCTTTCGCGTCGAAAAAATTGAAATTCTTTCGGGAGAGGATTTCAATCGCCGGCCTTTGCTGAAAATGGACAGATTCAATCTGACCTACAGTATATACGGATTTTTTGCCGGAGATTTTGGGTTTCACGAAATTGGGCTTTACAATCCGCAGGTATTTTTATACCATCGCGGTAGCATCTGGAATTCTTCTACGCTTGCCAAAAGATCGGGGAAAAAAGAACCGGAAAAAGAAAAAGCGCCGGAGAAAAAAAGCGCCGGTTTATCTTTACCTGTCCAAATTCGGGGATTCGTAAAATTTGTGCTTCAAAATTTTTCGCTAACCATCGTGGATCTTGACAGCGATATTGACGACGGCCTTGAAACCGGTCTCAAAGATTTTACCCTGAAAACCTATATTATTACAAAAAAATTCAGCTATTTTCCTTACGACATCTCTGCCGTGGATATATTTAAATCCATTGTGGTAAACCTTGATCCGCAAAAAACCATCGATATTTATTTCAGAGACAAAAATGCCAGGGTCAAATCACCGTTGGATATGCACTGGCTTGTCACCTTTGATAACAATTTGAAAAAAGAAGGTTTTTATTCGCGCCTGATCGTTGGTCATCACGATGTTCCAGTTCTATACAAAGGCAAGCACCTGCTCCCCATGAATTTTGGGATGGACTATAATATGAAATATGATCCGCAACAAGACCGAATGGATCTTGCTTTTTTCAAGATTACGTTTGGCGATAACCTTTGGATGAACCTTGCTGGCGCCGTTTTACACCCATCGGACTCTCAAAAAACCAATTTACAGCTAAATGTAAATCAATCCAATATTGATATTGGCAAACTCCTTCCTTATTATAAGACATTCACCGGCGATGAAAACATGGACTTTAAGGGAGAAATTTCATTGGCGCCTTTAAAGATATCGGGAGCCTTAAACAACCTTGACATTGCAGGAAAATTCAGCCTGTTCAAATTTAACATGGATATGGGGGATAAAAATATTTCCTTTGACTACCTGGATCTGGATTACCACATGATTGTTGATAAATATCTTGAAAAATCCCTGATCCCAAAAGTACGGCAGGCCAGGATATCCTGGAGCGGAGTATTTAACGGTTCTCCCCTCGGCGCAGAAATTGAGTACCAGTTAAATGAAAAGGTCAATTTACACGCATACATTCGGAAATTTAATCCTGAACCCTTTAGTTCTGATAAACTTTCCGGGGTTTTTGATGCCGATTTTAGACTAAGCGGTAAAAATCAAAAAAACCTTTCTTCTGTCTTATCATTAAAATCGCCATATTTTGTTTATTATGTCGATCGCGGAGTATCGGGTATAAACCAGATGGATCTTTCCGTAAAAACCAACATTTTGTTTACCGAAGATGGCTATAGTTCCATGCAGGTCAATATTCCCGATATCAGTTTTTACATGTTTAATGAAAAAAACAGAAAAACCATGGAGCTGTTAGCCGCCATTCAGTTGAACAAAACGCCAGATGATATGGCGGTAAATTTCACCATAAATCGTTTTTCAACGAACTTTAAAAATTTGAAACCCAGCCTGCCCGGTTCCTATCGGGAAAAAATTGAGTCGTATGCTGAAAATTCAGAAAAAGATATTCGCCTTAGCGGAACCACGCAATTTCAGAAAAAAGGCGATTATATGCAAACCCAAAATGTGACCAATGTATTTATTGATGATTTGGACATTAACGATGTGGTTTTTAAAACCCAGGTAATCATGGACGGAAGTACCGTAAATATTCCTCAAATGACATTAAGCGGGCTTAATAATGCGCTGCAGGCAAAACTCAATGGAAAATTAGCTCATGTGTACCAGAAGGATGAAACGCAGGACAATACTTCAGAAAAGCAAATGGTCTGGATGCCCGATTTAAAATATTCATTTAAACTTGGTAAAAATGAAAAAACAAGAATTTTTCAGGGATACACAATTGCGGGCATCATGGATTTAAACGGGATTGCCAAAAATTACATTATAGATGGCAATCTTGCTGTAAAAAAACTGTATTATGATAATGGAAATTTTACGCGAATAAATAATGTCAACCTGGATTTTCCTTTTTACCATGACCGGAGACTAAAAAAATCCCTGAATCTAACAGGGGCGAACAAAGAACGCATAATCAAGAATTTTTCAGGTGAATTCAAGTATAACCTTACAATTGATTCTGTGGAAATTCCAAATCCTACGCGTATCAAAGAACCTCTGAAAATTCTGTACCCATCAAATGGAATGGCTGGATTGAGCGCAGCCATGCGTTACAAGGATAATGTTTTTGAAATGCCAATGATGCAAATCTTTATGCTAAACGGATTAATCGCAGTACAGGATACGCTATTTAACGTAGGACGGGGAAATATGGATGAGATGCAATATCGATCCATGATACAAATTAAAAACATTGATCTAAAGCTTCTGCTTCCCGCAGACAAGGCCACTTCTGTTGCAGATGGAAAAATCAGTCTCGATGGTATGATGACTGCTTCAAGCATGAAGAATATAATGTCCGACACTAGTGGATATCTATCGGTCTACAAAGTAGGCAAACAATTTGCCATGCAGGGACTTCGAGTTGTAATGCCCGATTCATCTTCGTTTATGAAATTTATTGTCGATGACAAAATCATTATTCAAAAATTTGATTTTGATTTTAAAGAAGGCCTGGTATATGTGAGAATTTCGTACACCAAGGGATTCATCGCCAATCTTATCGGTCCTGAAGGTAATGAGTTAAACCAGGAAAAAATACCGGTTTCTACCATTTTTGAAAAAGCGGGCGGCGAAGTAAAAATATATCAAACAGACCGGATAAAACCAGCAGAAACTTCTGCAAGCGAATAATCATGGCTTACGATGATGGAAAATTTGTTTATAGTCCGGAAGTAAATTACAGCTCCATTGATGCAAAAAATTCGCAAGAAGTCGCTCCATTACTCGATGATTTTAAAAAAAGTTATCTTGCCCCGCTTCAAACCCATATAACTACCGCCGATAATTTTCGCCAATATGTTAGTTCATCGAGCGTTCCGTCAGATTTAAGAAGTTCCATAAATGTTAAAAGTGAAGAAATAGAACGCGATCTGATGCAAATTGTACGTCTTTTTTCGCAGATTGAATCGCGCCTTGAAACACATAATTTGAATTCGGAAGCTACGCACTTTTTTCATTCTGTTTTTCCGGGAGAGGAGTCCAACGACGTAAAGCTGAATTATCTAAAAATGATCCGTTCATACGAACATCTGCGCAATTTTAATCGTAATATCAAAGAACAATGGATGCAATTAAGGGATACATTTGAAAAATATAAACCTTCCGGGAGCAGCAAGGCTTTCCTGGAGCAAATTCTGGATTTTAAAATTTATCCGCGTATTGAGTTATGCGAGAAAACAGACTTGATGTTAAGGAGAATGCAGTATATCTTGAAACTTCCCGACGATTATGAAACTGCCAAAAAAATCAATTATGCAGGCAATTACACTTCTCTTTTAAACTACAATATTGGTACCCTGTTCCAGCTGGATCTGGACAAATATATTTTTCTGGATACCGGGTCAGCATCCGATGAAAAGCAAGAGGTTCAGGTAGACGCCAATACATGCATCAGCGATCCCTATTTTCTGGACAGCAGGGGCAGCATGAACTTTAATCAGTCCTACCTTTACACCTTGTCGATCAATCAGTCCCGGGTGGAGTCGGATACCGAAAAAATTCGAAAAGCGGTATATCTCGAAACACATCTTTCAGTAGAAAGCCAGTCCTTAAGGCAGGATATGATCCGGCATTTTATTTCCAATTCAAAAAAATTAAATAATGAAATGGAATATTTGCGCTTTTTGAACGAACACTTTGAATTTTCCCGGGATGGCTTGTTGTTTCATTTGCAAACCCTCAACTCCAAAGAAAAAATTTTATTTATGTACCATTTTGGCCCTATTTATTTCTTAAAACTGCTCATGCGATTTTTACGGGAAGGACATACAGGATTTATTCACCGCTTTATGGGGCAACACCATATGGCGCGCGAATTGCCTTTTGAATATATAAAATTTACCATGAAGGACTGGTGGGACGTTCATGTATTTAAACTTTGCGCCTCGGCTGAGCGAAACTCCCGTGAATATTATAATAGCCTTGTTGAAAAGTTTAGCGGGCTTTGGGAAAAAGAACAAGCCGGAATATTCCAGAGTATCCTGAAAGATCCTATATTGAGCAAGGCATATTCCCTGAGAGATTTTAAGTCCATGCGCCCGTTCCTTGAAAATGAATTATCGTTTATGTTTTTTAGTATATACAGCAGGTTTCTTGGCGCTGATTTTTTGTATATGCCTTTAAACAAGCCGCCTCGCGCGCTCGTGATGGGCAATTATGGATGAACATTTTCCTGCAATATTTTTTTAATTTCTTCACGAGATTTTTTCTTTAGAAGCTGGACTCCATAGTGAATTTTAAATGAAGCAGGCTCCGGAGTGTCCGGATTTTTAAATTTAAATTTCAGGCGGGTAATATCATCGATGATAATTTTATTTAGCTCACTAATGCGTGACGGTTTTACCGGGCGAATATGCGAGATTAAGCCTGAATCCTTGAATAATTCTACTTTATAAACAGCTTCGGAAAATAAATCCACCATGTCGTACGGGCGTATGTCTTCGCTCATTGGCTTTTTTCCGGAAGTATCTTCAATGATCATTATGGAGTCTTCAAAATCGATTTGCTTTATATAATATTCGTCCGAAGAAGCAAATATTTTCACAGCTTCGTCATCTTCTTTTTCGCTCGAAAAAAAATCGTTCACAACGCTGTTTGCAACCGGAACTTCGTTGCCTGAGATGTCTTTTTTTTGAGCGCTGGAACAAAAATTAAAAAACACAAGGATTGATAAAAACAATATATTTCTAAAAACAAAAATTAAAGAAGCAAATCTCACAATGAACAGCCTTCCATTTTGTATTCAAATGTCAACATTTATTAAAATATCGGAGAGGGGGGGATTCGAACCCCCGGTACGTTGCCGTACACACGCTTTCCAAGCGAGCACATTAGACCACTCTGACACCTCTCCCGTTGCATTGGTTAATCGCTCATTTGGAACGGACGTGTAAATAATTTATTGCATTATACCGGGAACCGATTTGGCGATATGGAGCTTGGCATGAACCTCAATAATCAGATCAAGAAGAATTTTGAGGTTTTCAGGGTTGACAACCCAGACATGGAAATCAGCACGAAGACATGCTTGATATTTCAGAAAAAATTGCGTCATTAAATACAGCTGTAGGAGTTCGAAGAGATTTACCTTTTTCAGAAATTATTGCGGCAATGGATAATGCTGCGCTTTCCAATAACCAGCATTTAAGTGAATTCTATAATAATAATCCGGTCATTACCCGGTTTATCTCAATTCTGGATGAGCAACAATTTCTTGATCATGACGTATTTGAAGATAAAATGGAAGTCTTTTATCAAAAGCATCCTGATTACAGAAAGCCATCTGTCCAGAAACAGGTTTTTAACAATATCCGTGAATGTATTCCGGAAGGTTCTCTTGTCAAAGTCAAAGGGGGGTATGCCATTTTAAAAACAGAAAGACGACATGGACGCAGCCCCAATGGAACTTTTCCCATATTCAGCGACATAATAAAAGATGTAGAGGATTTTGCGCATACGCGGGGCTATATAAACGACAGCGAGTTTTTGCAGGTATTGGATGCCATGACCGATTATATGCGCACAAAAATGTTGTATGAAACCAATCGTTTTATCGGACAGGGAAAGCTTGCCATTGGAGTCAAGGTTATTTCAGACAAGGTTTCGCAAATAGCATTCTCCATGAATATGTTTCGTGAAACAGCCGAATGCGCAAACAGGGATGAAACAATACTGGAACCCTGGACAATATTGTCCTGCCCGGGTTTTAAACATCCCCGAGAAGAGCGCTTTATTGATGGCGTGTTTAAATTTACCGACTATAAACGGCGGGTTATTCTCATCGGCGGAACCGGTTATAATGGGGAAATAAAAAAAGGAATGTTTTCCGTTGCCAATCATCTTTACCCATTAAAAGGACATTTAAGTTTTCATTGTTCTTCAGTTTACAACGAAGAGTATGATGAAACTACTTTGATCTTTGGATTGTCGGGTACGGGAAAATCAACGGTAAGTTCCGGAGCTGTTGATGTTCATGTCTTAAGCGATGATGAAACAGCCATAAATCTGGAAACCGGAAAAACATTTAATCTTGAAAATGGAAATTATTATAAAACCGGCGGTCTATTATCGGAAAAAAAAGTGTTGAATACTCTGGAAAATATGCCGTCTGATGCAATGGCAATTTATGAAAACGTAGTGGTAAGTCCGTCTACTCATGTTGTATTTGCCGCCGACCCGACGGCCAACGGTAGAGCAAGCGTTCCTCTGTCATGTCTTGAGG
>JAOUFE010000020.1 GCA_029858425.1 Spirochaetia bacterium
GGTAGAATAATACTTCATCACAAGTTTGTCAGGGGCAGGGTCTTCATACTGAAATCGTGGAAGATGTACGTCAGGATACAATTTCTTTACCTCAACATGAATGATCTGGTCAACGGAAGACAGAAGCGATTTAGCTGTCATGCCTGCTTTGAAAAAATTTCCATAATCCTTATGGTACTTCGATGCAACAAATTCGCCAAAAGCATAAACAACTTTTTCCATGGGGAGATTCAGCCGATTGCTTCCGGCAGTAACCAGCGCAAAAAGATCTTCATCCGGATAGTTTCCAGGACTTACAAAAACCCCATTTTCTGTTTTAAGGGGTGTAGATTCAAGAAGAGAATCCCAAGCCTCAATGCCAGCGTTTTGTATAACAAACTCTTCCAAATACGTAAAGATTATCCCTTTCATTAAACTTTTCTCCTGTTAGTTTGTATTTTATTGTATTTTTATAGCATAGAAAAACTCGTTTGTCTTCCCAGCGGATCAGCGGAGAAGAATTTTTCGTAAAAATAATATTTTTTTATAGGTGATCTGATATTTCTGATATTATAACAGTCCAGTCAGGGTAAACTGTTTAAATGAATGATATCTATTACTATTTTGCTGTGATCTACATAGCGATGGCTATAGCGCAGGTTTACTCTTTCCTCATATATGGCAAAGTCACAGCGTTGCTTTTATCAATTTTTATTACGAATCTTTCTTTTACGCATTTTTACATGGGGTTATTTTATACACGGAAACTGTTGAATTATCCTGAAGTATTAGGGATTTATCCTTTTATGATTTCTATAACTTTAGCATGCGGTATGATATGGTTTTATCACATAATGAATGAGCAAAATCTGTCCTTTTATATGCTTGAGTTGTTGCCTTCCCTGACAATTCTGCTAACATCCATACCTACGCTGATACTTTCAGCAGACGAAAAGCTTGTTCTTGCCGAAAAAGCCTTCTGGTTAAAAGACCCCCTGGTAATGGATGGGAAAATTCCAAGGTGGATTTTATTCGTATATTTTATCTTCATTATTTACAATCTACAAAAAAAAATTTCAATGAAGATCAATATTCGCAAGGTATATGCGGAATTCAAGTTGAATGGATATAGATTCAACACTATAATTGCCATTTACGCAGGACTGATCATTACATTGCTTTTTTCAGCCATACACATGCTGATAACGATAATGTCAAAAAGAGTTCAATCTGACGCATTTTATTTGTTTCTGCCAGGCACATGGTTCATTTTGACTATTTTTATGCAGATTTTCGAAAATTTATCATCTTTAAAAGTTTTTAATAAAAAATATGGAAAAGAGCCCGTCGGATACTCCAAAAGCCAGTTAAATAAAATTGACATCGCTTCTCTGGAAATCCGCCTTGAATCATTGATGCAGGAAAAAAAACTCTACCGTAATGAAAATTTGACACTTCAAAAACTTGCCAGACATCTTGATCTTTCAACTCAACAACTCTCTGAATATTTAAACGTGACAAAGCAAACAGGGTATCGGGAATACATTAGCCAGTACCGGATCGAAGAAGCGAAAAAAATATTATTGGAAAAACCAGAAATGAACGCTTCCCTTGTCGGTTTTGAAGTAGGCTTTCCATCAGTTTCAGGATTTTATAAAATATTCAAAAAGAAAGTCGGGATAAGCCCCGCAGATTTTCGGAAATCGATACAACCCGGTTGATATTCCACAATAGCGTATAATCTGAATTATAAGAACAGATCTGTGACATTTCATACAATACTGTTTAAATGAATTTTAAATATTATATTCTTACTTAAGTCAATATGGATGGCATACGCAAGTCATACCACGATCTACGGTCATGAAGAAAAATCGTTATCAATGTCCTATGTAGATCGACTGCCATTTCTGATAACCACTTCTTTGCGTTCAGCAGTAATGCGTCGGGGTTGATGCAGGCTCAATTGTGCGGAACAGGCGCGACTGTTCCGCACAATTAGCCGAAATCAAGGGGCAAACTTGCCCCTTCCAAAAAGAAATTGGCTTGATTTTTGTGCTGTAGACCGGATGTCCGTTCCCTGCAAATTCTTCTCCGGCGGTTGCAAGGCATCAGACAAATTTATTCTTGACGCTGTATTCAAATTTCTGAATTTTACCATATGGCACACAAGAAAGGCGGCGGTTCGTCGAAAAACGGTAGAGATTCTAATTCCCAGAGACTGGGTATAAAGGCATTTGGGGGCGAACTGGTAACTGCGGGTTCCATTCTGGTACGGCAGCGGGGAACATTTTTTGCGCCAGGTAAAAATGTGATGCGAGCCAAAGACGACTCTTTATTTACCGTGATTGACGGTAATGTAAAATTTGAATGGGTCAATAAACAAAAAAAACGAATATCCGTTTACCCTGTTCAATAAAACCTCAAAATTATTGCAAAAATTTGTTGATGAAATCAGTATCCGCGTAAAATCCGGCGATGGCGGGCCGGGCAGCGTTTCGTTCAGACGCGAAAAATACATTGAAAAAGGCGGGCCTGATGGGGGCGATGGTGGAGCAGGCGGCAATGTGTATATTCAGGCCGATCCACGTATCATTAACCTTGCTCATTTAAAAACCAGCCGATTATATAAAGCCGGCAGCGGTCATGCCGGGGCGGGACGCAAAAAAACAGGCCATGATGGCGAACACATCTACATAAACATTCCTCCCGGCACAGTACTTCTTACGGAATATGATGAAATTCTTTACGATTTTATAGACGACCAGCCATACCTGCTGGCCTCCGGCGGACGAGGGGGAAAGGGCAATGCTTTTTTTAAAACCTCCACGATGCAGACTCCGCGATTTGCCCAGCCCGGCGAAACCAGCGAAGAATTTATCATAAAATTATCGTTAAAAATTATTGCGGACGTTGGACTCGTTGGTCTGCCAAATTCCGGCAAATCGACCTTGCTTCAGGCGCTTACCCACGCGAATCCAAAAATTGGAAATTATCCATTTACCACATTATCTCCCAATCTGGGTACGTTGGAAATTAACGCCATTAAAAAATGTGTTGTGGCCGATATTCCCGGAATTATTGAGGGCGCATCGATGGGGCACGGCTTGGGTCTTTCTTTTTTGAAGCATATTGAGCGCGTTCGCGTTTTGGTTTTTGTTCTGGATATCACAACCGCGCATGTTGATGACGAATTAAATATTTTACGCAAAGAGCTGGATACCTACAATCCGGTTTTAAATCAGCGTCCTTTTATTCTGGTTTTTAACAAGATTGATTTAATTGAAGATAATTTTTTACAGGAATGGCTGGATTCATTTCATAAACAAGGCCTGAATCCGTTTCCCTTATCTGCCCGCGACAATATTCACGTCGACGATTTGATACGGGAAATAGAAAAATTTATACCGTAAAAACGCCAATAAAGCGGCTTGTTTTTCCCTATAAGAAATAATTTTTCCAGCCCATGTTTCTATGGCGCAAGACCCCATTTGACCTGAAAAGCCCCGATGGGTTTTGGAGAAGACTATTAGATGGATAAAATAATTTCATAAAATTTTCTATAGCGAGCCTCGAATTGGGCATTTATTTCTTTACTGGGAAAAAATGTCCTGACCGGACTTTTTAGCCAGCCTTCCGGCATATTGGCGGCAAGAAAGGCAATTCCTCTTGAGGTAGCCTCCGTTTGCGCCGATCGTGTTAGCGTTATGCTGAATAAATCTGACAGTTTTTGGCAAAGCGCATCGGATTGAGATAATCCTCCGGAAACTCTTGATCGTTCGATTTTCTGGCCGGTTTTTTGGATTTCCTCAAGATTCATCTTGAGTAAAAAACAATACTTTCCGCAACAGCAGCTAACGCCTCCTCCGGAGTTTTGGGTTCATCCAGCCAGTACGGTTCCGGGCCGGATTTCCACAACGGCGATCCAAGCCCGCCGACAGTATTAATGAACAATATCGGCGTTTTACTGGATTTGATAGCGCTATCCAGATCTATATTTTCCTGGATTTTTTCCTTTGCCCAGTTGATTGCGGTGGCAGCCCCGTTGACGGTTCCTTCCAGCGTATAATACATTTTGTGATGGTCGGTACATGAAATTCCCGATAAAAGTTTTTCATGGGGAATAAAGGATTCTGTGGGTTTCAAAATAAAGGCGCCGCTGCCAATGTTTATAATGGCCATATCTTCGCCGGGAATACCTTCCGAAAAAACAGCCGCGTTTTGATCCCCGCTGACAGCCTTGACGGGAATACCTGCCCAGTTGCCGTAATCTGCCAGAACGGGCTTGCATTTTGGCAAAAGCTTTTTGTCGATGCCAAAAAGCCTCAGCAAATCCTCATCCCATTCTCCGGTTTCCATATTCCAAAGCAAGGTTCGTGAAGCGTTTGCGTGATCGACCTGAAAAGGCTGGCCGTCAAGCAGGTTGTACATTAAAAAGGAAACCAGCGGGCCAAGACGAAGATTGTTGACGGCAACAGCTTTTTGAACTTCCACATTGTGTTTTAAAAGCCAATGAAATTTGCTGGCGCCGTAATGCGGCGAAAGAGGGAGGCCTGTTTTCCTGCGAACAACAGATTCAATATCCGGGTTCAGCAATTTTATGTTTTGTATTTCATTCCGGGTTCTTCGATCCTGCCAGCTTATGACAGGCGAAAGCGCATTGCCGGCCTTATTCCAGGCGATCAAACTGGATCGTTGCGTGGCTATTCCGATTCCCTGAATATTTACTTTTTCCGGATTATTTTTCAGAATTTTCTGGAAAACTGTTTTTACAGAAACCAGTATTTCATCCGGATCCTGTTCAATTTCTGTTTCGCTGATCCGGTTTAATGCAATTTCTTTTTCCACCGATTCCAGCGCATTGCCGGAAAGGTCATAAAGAGTTGCCCGGCTCGCATGAGTACCCTGATCGATTGCCAGAATTCCAGGAATCAATTTGCCTGGATATTGCCTTTTTTTTATCTCAGGCAACGCTGTAATAGCAATTTTTGGGCGAAATTACTTTTCCTTCTTTTTTCAGATTGTTGATGGCCTTGCTTACTACCTTGCTGTCAAGATTCAGGGCTTTTGCCAGCTCCCCAGACTTGACAGGTTCCTTGATTTTTTTCATTGCATCGAATACTTTTTTTTCTTCTGAAGTCATGGAATTCTCCTTTCCAAAGAAACAAAACAAGGCATAAATCCACCGTAAATAAAAAAATATGTATAATATGTATAATATGGCGGTTAGGCTGGAACTCGAAATTCATACTGTTTGATGATAAAAGGATGCAGTATTATGATGATAGACTTATCTGATGATAAAAATTCCGTTTCGCAAATCGGAAGTAGACGTATCACCTTTGCAAGAAACCAAAAACAGTATAACAAAAAACAGCAGCAAAACTGAGACTGCCGTCCACAACACAAACCACCATCGTCTGGCCTGCTTTCTCAAGCGTTCAGCATCTGGATTTCTTATCAAATCTTTTATTGTTTTTTCCACTTTTCTATCCTCAATTTAATTTTATTTTTCACAGGAGCGCCGGCGCAACCATAATGGCGCATCCAACCGTCCGGCGCTGGAACCGCCGAAATATCATTACGGGGAGCGGTCGCGACCGTTCTCCTGCGGCAAAAATCGACAGGCGCTTTTCGCTACCCTGCTTATTGACTTAAAACCCTTTAAAATTTTCCGCTTAATTCTCCAACATACTTTTTGTCTTCTATCATTATATGGTCCATAATCCAGATTTTGATGTAGTCAATAATATAAGAAAGCGATGAAATATCCCCTTTCATATAATCCAGCTTGGCTCTTTCCAGATTGTTGCAAAAAATATCGTTTTCAAAGCAGCGTCTTTCCAGCCCTGGATAGTTACATTCCTGCATAACCATTTCCTCATGTTCAAAATGGTAGACAAAGTAATGGATCAGCCCAATAAATACCGTTGCAACGGCATTTTTGTCCTGAGTCATTTCATGAATTTCAATGAGCTTATTGATGTAATCCATCAGAAATTCATGCTGCTTGTCTATTTTTTCAATTCCCAATTTGTAGTTCTCGTTCCATTCGATCATATTTTCTCCTTACCATTGAATTGTTTTGTCGTTATGCGATTGCGCATAACATTTGATTGTTTATACACCATAAAAAGGGCTTTGTCTACCGGAGTTATAATTCAGTAACACTTTTTTATGATTTTTTCAGGCTTTTTAGCCACTCATCGGGACTCATCCCTGTTTCTTTTTTAAAGGCTTGATAAAAGGGGTTATAGGAAGCAAAACCAGACTGGTTTGCGACATTCTTGACAGAGAGGCAATTGCCTGTCTTCAAAAGCGCTTTGGCATGTTCAACGCGGTAATGATTGATAAAATCCTGGTACCGTTTCCCATGATGGGTATTCAAATACTTCGATATCTGGTGTAACGTCAGGTTCAATTGGCTGGCAAATTCATGGAGAGAGAGGTTTTCTTGCAGATAGACTTTTTCTTTTTCCATCAATTTTGCGATATTTTTCTTTATCGAGGCAATGTCCATGTCTTTCAAATATTTGTTGTCTATCTCCAGGTCATCCGACAAAAAAACACCGGCTTTTAACAGTACGGGAAAATACAGCAATATAAAAACAAGCGACAGGAACACAAATCCCAGCAAAATAAATCCATTTCGGGTAATGATATTATTGGCGGCATATACCCCGAAGGCAGAAACCTTTAATGAGGCAACCATACTAACAAACCAGATAAAGTAATATGTGTACACAACAGGTTTTTTACCCCGGTTCGGGAATTTTTTTCTTGCCGCTCTGTTTTTTTTGTACAACAAAATACCAATGGCAAAGTAATAAATGTTCATGTAAATAGCCAGAAGATAAAAATTCATTATGCCTTTCAGGTTTCCGGAGTACTCATTGGGGTAATTTGCGGTGACGATATTGTATTTTTCATCCATCGGGAGCGTCCAAACGGGAATGGCGGTAATAAATCGAATTGCAAAAGGAAGAAAATGCAGAAAATGTTTTTTTTGAAATAAAAACGATTTATTGGTTAAATACCGCATTAGAATATATACTGCCGGAAACGTCAACCACGGTAAGGGTATGCTCAGGCCAATCCAGCGGGGATACTGTACAATAAGGCCGCTGTAATAAAAAAATTCATAAAAACCGCTAATACCCAGAGAAAAAATCGCAACAAAGGCAATATATCTCCATGAATTCTTAAGGAAAAAAAGTATAATAAAGGCAGAAATAGCAAGAAGGGAACTTTCTATGCAGATAATGGTATTAAAAATCAATGAGCCTCTCCTGACAGGCTGAAATTCGTAGTCTGCTTTTCATATACAGGAACTGGTTTGATCAAACCTGAAAATTCCCTTTTCCATTGCGTGGGCGTTATGCCTGTGTGCTTTTTAAATGCGCATTGAAACGTACTTTGACATGCAAACCCTGATTCATAGGCTATGCGTGCAACACTAAAATCCAGCGTATCATTCCACATGATACCAATGGCATGGAATATTCTGTAAGAATTAATGAAATCCTGAAAACGGTTCCCCCTGAATTGATTCAGTACAAAGGATAACTGGTGTACGGAAATGCCCAGTTCTTTGGCGAATTTTTTTGCTGTAATACTGTCGTCTAAATATATTTTTTTCTGCTCAATCAACCGTGTGATGTTGTCATCTATTCTCTGATGCAAGGCAGCGTCACGGCAGCTCATTTTACTGGATGATTTATTATTAAAAAATACGCCGGTAAAATTTAAATTCAGCGCTTTGTCGGGAGCATAAATAAATGTATAGAGAAGAAACATGCAAAGCAATAAAAAAGGGATCGCGTATAACACAGTAAAAAACGGGCTTCCGCTGTTGCAGTAAATAAACAGGTAGAAATAAATCGGAATAAAAAGTATTGTCGAGTAAAGATTTAATTTATAGGAAAAATTATTTTTGGATATGATGGCAATGTATTTATCCCCAAAACTACCGGGTTTTTGCATGAGTTGCCAGGCAATCAGAATTAGATAAAAAATCAAAAATATAACTATCGCGAGATAGTTGCCGGTACCGGGAATATCATCCGGATAAAATTTCCCAAGATTTTCATGAACACAGGCTATTTTTTCCTCTCTGTCAAAAAGAAAAAACGGAATCATGGTAGCATACCGGATTATGGCAGGGATCAAATGTCCCAGATGAAAAAGTCTGATCTGAAAATTTTCCTGTATCACTTCTTTTATGGTAAAATAAAAAACAGGTAAAAGAATATATGGAATTACAATACTATATCCATAAAGATCGGGGTATTTGAAAATAATATTTGTGTAGTAAATCGGATAGTAGGCGGTATGAATACTCAGCAACAAAAAGCAAAACGCAAAAATATTTTCTTTTCTGTTTTTTACAGACAAAAGAACCGCTACCGCCAACACCATAAGAACGGGCGTCAGGAAAAGAACAGAAAATTTTAGTAAAACATTTCCCATAACTGCAATCATTTCAATCGAACAAGAGACTATAATGGAAATTCCATATCGTGTCAATAAAATATTCGCTCTTTCACTCTTTCAGGTGGTTCGAAGAGGTTGCGCATAAACTCAAAATTCATGCACCATCAAGAGATAATTTTGCATTTTTGGCGCACTCCGCGCGCAAAAACGTCTATTCTTGCCAATGATGGGGTTGATTATTGAGTTCCAGCCCAGGCTCAAAAGCCTCGCCCTGAACGGCTAAATCATTTACAGCATCTCTTTACGCCAAATTATGTCTCTTGTCAAATGAGTGAAAATCTGCAAGGGTTATTAGACTTCAGGCGCAGCTATGAAACGCCAGAGCGGCCTTCGGAAAAGTCAGGCTGGGTTTTTCACAATGGCAGGGTTTCCCGGAAAAAAGAAGCGCAGCGTTCGGATGCGTCGGGTCTTATACATCTTTTATCCGGAATTTTACCCGACGGGTACAATTGCAGCGGGGATTTGGATAAATCCCTGATAAAAGCCTACCATGACTTCTGGGAGGTTCTAATGGAGCACCACTCCAACCCGCTCAGCTCGCTTGTGCTTTCCAAGACCATGCTTTTGCCGCACCAGGTGCAGGCGGCAGTTCAGGTTGTGGAATCGCTGCAGCCGCGCGTGCTGATTGCCGATGAGGTGGGGCTTGGTAAAACCATTGAAACCGGTTTAATTATTAAAGAGCTAATATTAAAATACAATTACAACAAGGTATTGATTGCCGTGCCGGCTCCGCTGATGTTCCAGTGGAAGGCCGAGCTTGGTGAAAAGTTTAACGAAGAATTTACGATTATCGACGGCCAGGTTTTGCGTAAAAATCCGGATATTCTGGATCAGGAGAACAAGGTCATTGTTTCTATTGATCTTTTAAAAATGCCCGTATACTGGGACCGGTTCATTAAAAAATCTTTTGATACGGTAATCTTTGACGAAGCCCATCGATTGCGCAAGGATAGTTTCAAGGCAACAAGGGCGTATCAGTTTGCCGAAAAAATTTCTTCAACATGTCGGGCGCTGATTTTGCTTTCGGCAACTCCGTTTCGGGGAAAAATTGAAGAGATCTATTATTTAATACAATTAATTGACCCCGACATTCTTGGGCCATTTCACTCTTTTTATGCGGATTATTCGGAAACCGGAGGCGGTAATCTTCGGGACAGGCTGGCTCCGGTGGTGATTCGCAGAAGGAAAAGCGAGGTGGGCGGTTTTACGCGCAGGTTCGCCCGAACCGTGCGTTTTCATCTGGATGCTCTGGAGCGATCTTTTTACGACTCCGTAACGGACTATGTAAAAAAAGAATACAATCGCGCCATCAAATCTAACCAAAATGTCAAGGCCTTTGTGATGGTTATTTTTCAAAAACTCCTGGATTCATCATCGTATGCCCTGTTGCGGGCGCTTGAAAAACGCAAAGACCGCCTCGAGCAAATGTATTATCGAATGAAACAGGAAAAAAAATCCGGCCTCGATATTTTTGAAAACGAAGATATTGCGGATATTATGGAGGAGTATCCTGAAATGGAAGACACGGCTTCGGATGAAATTTTTAATCCGGAAGAAGTGCGGCAGGAAATATTTGCTCTTACAAGATTAATCGCGCTGGGAAAAAAAATTGAAATCGACATGAAACTGAAAATTTTATTGCGAACCATCAACAGCATGAAAAAGGAAGGGCATAAAAAAATTATCATTTTTACGCAGTTTGTAAATACAATGAATTATATTGCCAATCACCTTTCTGCCAGCCTTTCGGTGACGGTTTTTCATGGAGGTCTTTCAGCGCGGGACAAGGAAAATGCCATAGCAGAGTTTTTTGCAAAAACGGAAATTCTGATTTGCACCGAGGCCGGCGGCGAAGGTCGCAACCTGCAGGCTGCCACGGCTCTGATCAATTATGATTTGCCGTGGAGTCCGCTGAAAATTGAACAAAGAATCGGGCGCATACATCGCTTTGGCCAGAAAAGCGACGTTTATATAATTAACTTTGCAACCAAGGATACCATAGCGGAAAAAATCCTGGAAATTATTGAAAGGAAAATCAAACTTTTTGAAGACGCCTTTGGAGAATCGGATGTACTTCTGGGAACCGCCGAGGATGACCGGAGCTTTGAAAAAAACATCGCCAATCTTTTGCGGGAAAAAAAAACCGTTCTGGAAATCGAGGAAGAAATTGAAAAAAGCACAATCATTGCCAAAAAAAATGTAAAAAAAATAGATACATTGCTCACCACCGAGGTTCTGGATTTTAACATGTCGGCTTTTAGCAAGGCTCTAAAGAAAAAGGAAATGATAAAGGAGCATGAAAAAAAGCTGCAAAAGATCGTGACTGGATCTCGCATCCCGAAAGAAGATTTATTTATGCAAAATAAAGACTTGTTTACTTTTTGGCGCGGCAATGAAATGAAAACGGGTTCTTTTAATCTTGAGATCTCGGAAAATGCAGGCAACGTGGATTATCTTACCATTGGACATGGGCTGATTGACAAAGTACTGAATCGTCTTTCAAGCACGGTTGAAAAAAATATAGCGTATTGCGCGCAATCGGCTGAGTCGGGTGTGCTGGTTTTTCTTCAGGCGCACATTCATCTGGATCGCGTGTACAATCGTTTTTATACGGTTTATTTAGACAAGAAAAACAATGAGGTTTATTTTGATTTTCCTCCACAAAACGGAAAAGATATGCTTATCGAAAAGAATATATCTTTTGAAGAAATTAATAATGATTTGA
This sequence comes from Spirochaetia bacterium, assembly GCA_029858425.1. Lineage (GTDB taxonomy): Bacteria > Spirochaetota > Leptospiria > Turneriellales > JAOUFE01 > JAOUFE01. The sequence goes on from JAOUFE010000020.1 coordinate 11,198, forward strand.
ATACCATTATTGCTGCAGTACAGGAAAAAATTCTGAACGACGTGGAAAAAATTCAAAGAAAACTTTATTTTGGCGTCAACTACTGGAAAAAAAATCTGGAAACTTCGCATATCTACAAAGAACAGGAATTGCTTGAAAGACTGGAAATTCAAAAAGGCAAGGCAAAATGGTATGGAGAGGACAAAATGATCGGCGCAATTTCCAGAACCATCAATCAGCAGAAAGATGAAAAACGGCGCTGGAAAGAGCGCATTTCGCGACTTGAAAAAAATCTGGAGAAAAAAGTAGATTTAAATATTCGCCACTTGCTGCTATATGGAAATTTTAATTCATAATAGGGGGCAAAAATGGCGCAAGGCGCCATTGCCGCATGGAATTGTAAATTGCCTGCCCCCTGCCTGCAAAACCGGCGCGCCGGGTTTTTCCGGCACCCCCGGCGTTTTGCATAAAATAAGACAACATTCTGATTTTTTTTGGTCTCCCGCTTTTTGGAGAAAAAAATAATTTGTCGGTATGTCCGAAATTCGGCAATTTACCATATGAGCATAAAAGAAATTGCCGGTGAACAAGGTCAGGAAAATAATTTTCTTCTTGAAAGCCTTGAAATGTCGGAAAAAAAGTCAAGTCCGGCGCCCGGAAAAATATCATACGAACCCCAAACCATGCTTTCTTTTGAAGAAGTAAAAAAACTTGATGAGAAATATATTTTAGACACATACTCCAGAATGCCGGTTTGTTTTGCCTATGGTTCGGGCGAGTTTTTATACGATGAAAAGGGAACCGAATACATAGACTTTTTAAGCGGTATTGCGGTTACGGCTCTTGGTCATGCTCATGCGGATCTTGTGGAAACCCTGCTTCACCAGGCAGATTTGATCTGGCACAGTTCCAATTTATTTTACAATCAACAGCAGGCGCTTCTGGCAAGGGCTCTCATTGAAATCAGTTTTCCTGGCAAGGTTTTTTTTGCCAATTCCGGCGCTGAAGCAAATGAGGCGGCAATTAAATTTATCAGATCTTATGGTCTTGAAAAAAATAAAAGTAAAATTATTGCCCTGAAAAATGGATTTCATGGAAGAACCTTTGGAGCCATGTCTGTTACAGGGCAAAAAAAAATTCACGACGGATTCGGCCCCCTCCTGGAAAACATAACCTTTATTGAACCAAACGACATTAAATCTTTGGAGGCGGCCTTAAGCGACGATACAGCCGGCTTGATCATGGAGCCTGTTTTGGGTGAGGGCGGCATAATACCCTTAACCCGCGAATTTTTACAAAAAAGCCGTGAACTATGCTACAAGCACAAAGCCCTGTTAGTGTTTGACGAAATTCAAACGGGAATGGGCAGAACGGGAAACTATTTTGCCTGGCAGGAATTTAATATCGCGCCGGATGTAATGACCCTTGCCAAAGGGCTTGGTGGAGGTTTTCCCATCGGCGCCATGGTCGTGGCCGAAAAATACAAGGATGTCTTTCATTCAGGTATGCACGGGTCTACTTTTGGCGGAAATCACCTTGCGGCAGCCATAGGTTACGAAGTAATACGTCTGATTGAATACCACAAGATACTGGAAAATGTCCGCACAATGGGTTCTCATTTAATGGAAAAACTCTGGACGTTAAAAGATAAATATCCCGATAAAGTAGTTGAAGTCAGGGGAAAGGGACTCCTGGTTGGGCTTGTTTTAAAAGAAGGCATTCAAGCTCGCCCATTGGTTCAAAAAGCGCTCGAAAAACACCTTGTCATTGGTCGCGCAGCCGAAAATGTACTGCGATTTGCCCCTCCATTGATATTGCGGGAAAAAACAATGGACAAAGCCTTTACTAAAATTGAGGAATTGGTAAAAGAAATATAAAAATAAGTCAAAAAAAAAATTATTATACCGAATATCTATGTAGTGGATCTTACAATAAAAATCTGGCAAAAAGAAAGTGAATTTGTGGCGGGTTGCCCTGAACTTGATATCTATACCTACGGTTTGGACAGGCAACAGGCTCGCGAAAGATTGATCAAGGTAATATTATTTTATGCAGATACCGCTACCGACATGGGTTATAAAATTGATCAGGGCGAGCTAATTGGACGCCTGAATATTCCTTTTACCTGGCGCTCGGAAAGTTATATTAATTAACAAATCAAGTTGAGATTCCCTCTCCTCCGATAATAATGTACAGGCCATCTGAATAAATTTATATGGTCAATTTTAAAAAATTTTGTTATAATAGCTATGAAGTATTCGCATTTAGAAGGTGTTCGCTTCGTGCTGTTCTTGAAATGCCAATGATCCATCAAATATTTTCCAAATACAAATTCGATCGCATATTTTCAGGAGGGAACTGTGGAGCTTGAACAATTACCGGAGATTCAAAGAATCGTAAATATTGGCAAGGCCAATGGCGAAGTTACTTACGACGAGATAAATGACATCCTCCCGGAAAAACTGATTAACTCTGACAAAATAGACGATGTTTTTATATTATTAAACCAGTATGGAATTGAGATCGTAGAAGAATACGACAAGAAAACTCTTAAGCAAAACGGGAAACCAGTTGAACCAAAATCAGGCATGACCTCGATACTTGGCGAAAAAAAAGTACCCCGAATTTTATATGAAAAATTAAAAGCTTTGGGATATGAGATTTCTGACGAAGAAGGAAAAAATACCACAGTACAGGATTTGGCCATTGTAATGATGAAAAAAGGCTATAGCCTGGACATCCTTACACAACTTTTAAACAAACCTGAATTTCGTCCCGATCTCAAGATAAAGAAGAAATCCTCTGGTTCTTCGTCAACCGCCGAACCCGATGATCCAATGCGGCTTTACCTCAAGGAAATTGGAAAAATATCGCTCATATCTGCAGACAAAGAAGTAGAGCTTGCCAAGCGCATTGAGGCGGGCGAAAATATAATTGAAGAAGCTGTACAGCGATCCTCTTTGCTTAGAAATTCCTTTTTGCGCTATTTTTCCAAAATTCAAAACAAAACCATGCGTATTACCGATATTTGCAGGGCGTCAAAAACCTACTACATTTCCCAGACAGAACAAAACGAACTCAGGGACTTGTTTATTAAAGAAATGTTGCCCGTTATTGACATCGACAAAAAAATACAAAGCTTAAAATCAAAATTAAAAAGATATACCCATAAAAGCAAGAAACATCAGGAAATCTGGGCAGAAATCCTGAAACTGGAAGATACCGCATCGAATAATGTTTTAAGAATTGGAATTTCCCAGAAAGAGCTAATGAAACATGTAAATAAAATTAAAAGCATGGTATTTCGAATCAAGGAAATCAAAAGACATTTTTTAAGGTTAAAAGAAAAATATGGGTACGACGTCAAGGCAATCAAGGGGTACAATCGTTATATTGAAAAAAATGAAGATCTTCATATCGTAGAAAAAGATCTTGGCTGTTCCATTGAAGATGTTAAGGATATCATAAAAGATATTCGCAATAATGAGCGCAAGTTAAGAAGAATGGAGCAGGAAGCCGGTTCGCCCACTCTCATTATTTTGTCCTGGGGCGAAAAAATATCCCGCGGTCAGCGGGAAATTGAGATGGCCAAAAAAGAACTTATTAATGCCAACCTGAGACTCGTGGTTTCCATTGCCAAACGATTTGCAAATCGGGGAATGCACTTTTATGATTTAATTCAGGAAGGCAATATCGGGTTAATGCGCGCCGTAGAAAAATTTGAGTATAAAAAAGGGTATAAATTTTCCACGTACGCCACATGGTGGATACGACAGGCAATTACAAGAGCCATATCGGAACAGGCCAGAACCATCCGGATACCCAGCCACATGATTGAGCAAATCAACAAGGTAAACCGGGAAATCAGGATATTTCTTCAGGAAACCGGCCGCGAGCCAAACGATGATGAAATTGCCGAACGCCTTGGCTGGCCTGCTGTCAAGGTAAAGCAGGTTAAGAATGTCGCCAAGGATCCTGTATCCCTGGAAACGCCCGTTGGAGAAGACGAAGATTCTGAACTGGGCGATTTTATTGAAGATAAAAAGGCCGAAAGTCCCATGGCGGCAACAGCTCAGAGTATTTTGGCGGAGCAAATTCAACAGGTACTGGCGACTTTGCCAGCGCGTGAACAAAAGGTTATTCGAATGCGTTTTGGCCTGGATGATGGTTATACTCATACTCTCGAAGAAGTTGGATATGTTTTCAAGGTTACGCGAGAGCGAATTCGTCAGATTGAGGCAAAAGCGCTTAGACGATTGCGGGCGCCCACAAGAATGCGTAAATTGAAGGATTTTTTAGATCAGTCCTGATTTGAGAATTCCGAACCAAGCTCTTATTCTTTTTCAAGCACAAGATGAAGATATATACGCCCAAGATATTTTTTTTTATCGTCATCCCGTAAAAAAAATATAATGGCGTATTTTCTATAACTTTCCTGCGGAAGAGGAATTAACTTGTGATTCAGATTGCGGGGTTCCTGCATTTCTATATTTGCAATGTCTGCCAACTCCAGAGAAAATTCATCGGACAGTTTTTTTACAAAGGAATTCATTGCAGTCTCGACCATTTCTTTTTGAGGATCGTTCATTTCCAGGTTGTGCACAATATATGGCAACAAAAGGAGCCGGGTATATCCATCCATGGCAAAAAATAATTCCCCTGACACTTTTCCCGAGAATGGAATTCCGGAGCACACCTCATAACACAAACCTTCATTAACGTTCATGCCGTGAGCTTCCCGCACAGCAGTAATTTTCAACCAGTCAATACTGATTTCTACAAACGACGATGAAATGGTCAGAATAATGCGTTCGTCGAGTTCAGGATTCATATGGCAACTGGATTTTTATTGTCTGAAAATTCGCCCATATTGAAATCCGGCGAAAATGGGGAAAAAGTACTGTTTATGAGCAAATAATCCAGCTTTTGCATAAATGTGTCGGCATCTTCAAAAGAACTGGGTTTTAAAAAAAACCCTCCGGTTACATGAACCAGCGCTTTGAAGGATGTTTGTGTCGTTTTTTTAATTATATCGGGAATATTTTCGAGTTGGGGCAAATTATTTTTTGCTGAACCATGATCTCCGGTTTCATATAAAAATGCAAACTTTGTTCTTTCAAGGCGGACACTCATGGAAGGTTTTAAATGTGACTTGGCGAGGTTCGAAACAACATCCTGTGACCAGTTGCGAACACTTTCCGGACTAACTCTGTTTAAATGCGAAATTTCAAAGACAACTACCGCAAAACTGGCAGCATGGCTTATTTTCTCCCTGAGGAGAAAATAAAAATAGGGATAATTGTAATAATCTGTTTCAGGATCGGCAACTGCCCGGTCATATATTCTTTGCATGAACAGGGAATGGGCATATCTTGATGTTAATGAAATCAGTTTTTCGAGAAATTCGGAAGTTAATTGCGAAGCCAGACCTGAGAATTGCAATCTTAAAAGGCCGAACAAAACATTTCGATAATGCAAGGGAATAAACATCAATCGTCCCTCATGCGAAATCAGCGGTTCCCGCCATGTATCTTCTGTCAGGTTTAATATTTCTGACGGTAAATTTTCAATGGCGGCATCGCCTCTGACGGTCAGGTTGCCTGACTTTTCAAAAACATGTTTCCATGCTCCGCCTTCCCTGCTATAAAAAGCAATGTTTCTTGTTGAAAAATTATTTTCAATGGCGTCCATCAATAAAATTATTTTGTTGGATAAGAACCGTTCAGTCTGTATGGCGCCAGACTCCACATTGCCATGATCTTCGGGAATATTATCCATAGCATTGCTTGTGTGTTTCGGTCTTAAAAAAAAGGCTACGCCGGAAATTAGCAAGATAAAAAAGTAAAAAACCGGGACAAGAATAAATCCCGGATTATTTTCCAGAAAAAAGGCGTATATTTCGAAGGGGTTGTTTTGCTTTTTGGCAATAATCCAAATGGAGAATGTCGCGGCAAAGGGCAATCGGAAATATTGATAGTTTTTTAATTCAATAGTTTTATAGCTGCGAATCAGTTTTTCATAATCGGTTCTGGATATTCTCGATGGTTCGAAAAGACTTCCGAGGAGTTTGCCTTTCTGGTTTAGAACGAGAATAGCGCAGGCAGACGGGAAATTATTGAAGACCTGGGGAAGTTTGTCAAATAATTGATGCGTATCGTTATGTCCGACCTCGATTTGGACAATTTTCTTTTGTAGATCTCCGATAGACGTCGATATCTTCTGTTGATAAAAGAGCCATCCGAAAGACAGGCCAAACGCTATCCAGATAAACAGGAAGATACCATTATATATTTTTTTCATTTCCTTAATATTGTCGGAATCCTGGGAAAAACCATGAGTACTGTCTCTGTCCATCGTTAATGTTTTTTGGCCCCATGGGGGCAAAAAATAAACTTACTGGATAAGTCAGCGCTCATGGAAAAAACCAAATACATACCCGCGATTACTTGACAGTAGAATTTGCCTCGAAAACCTATCTGTATGGAAATTTCCCTTGGTAAAAAATGGCTTCAATACCGCGTCCAAAAAAAAATTAACAGTATTTCGCGGAAAATTTTTTACGAGCTCTCAAAAGTTTACGATGAGCCGCTGGAGTTTGGAAATCTTCGCCGATCCTCCGAATGGGGTATTCTCAAAGATGGAAATGTTTACTGGATCATTCTTCTCGATATCGTTCAAGGACGCCCCATCCAGTATATGATTACCTATTCTCTTTCGGATAAAAAATTTTCATGTTTTGCGGCGACGTCCAAAAATAATTTTTCCAGTATTTTTCAGTTTTCCACAACCGATATTAAAGAATTGGAATACCGTCTGCGTGAACTGGCCAATCACATTCCAAGCCTCCGGGAAAGAATATTGCGCGAATTTATTTACAATGAATCGCGAAAATACCCTCGTCGGCGCTGGTATAAACTTTTTATCGGAAAAGATAAAATCAGAGAATACCTGAACAATATTATTGATAATTTGTATAACCAAAAAAAAATTACTTCCAATGAAATGATCCGCCTCCAAACTTATGTTGAAAATCTCGCCTGATTACTGTTTGTTTTGAATTGCTTCCCTTATGCGGCTGTGCTCTTCCTTGTTGAGCGAATAATAAGTCAACAAAATCGCTGCTACAATAAAGGCAGCCAAAGGGAAAAAAGCATATGTAATTCTAATATAGAAAAGCGCACTTTCGGTTTGAATGATGTTGGGTTGAAATCCGCCAACTGATAACATGGCGCCTGTTATCATAGCGGCTACTGCCATGGAAGATTTGTTTACAAATGTAAAAATAGAAAAATACATCCCCTGCGATTTCTTGCCGCTCATAAGCTCTTCGTAATCAACGGCATCTGCCAGAGCTGACGGGTGAATAAATAATATAGACCCTGAGGCGGAGCCGGCAAATATGGAGATTAAATAAAGAGTATTCAGGTCTTCTTTTCCCAGAGTATAGGTAGTAGCAAAGCATATTCCCAGAATAATGTTGGCCATTATCCAGATGGTTTTTTTCTCAAAGCGCTTTAAAAGAAAAATCCATACAGGAACGGTGAAGGACGCGCAAACAATAAAAAGGCCGATGACGAAGTTCCCTGAAGAAGACGCCTGCATAACATATTCGGCAAAATATAAAGTCATCCCGAAAATTATTGCCGCTCCAAGTTGGCCAAAAAAACCGGCGATAAGGATCAAGCGTGCATGAGGATTTCTAAAAACCCCCAAAGTCGATTCAATAAAACTTGTTGATTCAGGCTGATAAGCTCCATTTTCGTTTACAAAAAAGTGCATAGAGAAAATCAAAACAACGGAAACAGCGGCAACGATAAACATAAGCCAGGGCACATTCAAGCGAGCAGATGCCGTATCCGGAATAAGTTGCATAACGCCAACGGCGGCAAAAATTCCAAAATTTTCCGCAATGGCGCGCGCTCCATAAATGCGGTGACGTTCATTGTAATCTGGCGATAGTTCCGCTCCAAGCGAATAATGCGGAACATAAAGAGTGGTAAAAAATGTATAAAAGGCTATCAAGCTCACAGCCATCCACAATACGATAAAACGTTCCGACGGCATCCACAGCAAATAAAAAAATACGCCAAGGGGAATAGCCGAGCCTAAAATCCAGATTTTGCGTCTGCCGAACCGACTGCGGGTATGATCGCTCAGGTAACCAAATATGGGGTCATTTATTGCATCCCATGTTTTGGAAACGAAAAATAAAAGTCCCATTATGGCAGGCGCAATAAAAAGAGCATCGGTTGAGTATTTCATCAGGTAAAGCGCAATGAGCATATTCATGGCGCCGCCCCCTGCCATTGGGAGGCTGTAAAAAATAATGGCTGGTAACGAGATTTTTTTACCGGGTTCAGAATTTTTTACCATATAGCGGGTTATACAAATTTTTGCGAATTGAACTGGAAACCTTTTTTTAAAAAATATTTTACGTTGCATGGCGGAATCGCAGAATCGCAGAATCGCAGAATCAAGGATCCTGGGCATAAAATGGAAAATCAACCCCATCAATGGTAAAAATGAAAAAAAATATTATTTTAATGAATCCAAGTTCCGGCCAAAGCCGGGCGATGCAAAGCAGAAAAATACTCGAAGACGCTCTGAGAAAATATCGGATAAATTATGAGCTGTATGCCAGCGATAGTGAATCTCATTTTCGATTGTTGGCGCATCAACATATAAAAAATGCAAAAACCATGTCATCAGCTGGCGGAGACTCTACGTTTACCATTTTGGTCAATGAAATGATGAAAGCCGGAACAAAAATTCCGCTGGGAATCATCCCCCTTGGATCGTCCGATGATATTGCCAGAGAATTCAATATATACTCCATCGAAGATGCAGTTAGCGCTATTGCTGGAGGAAAAACAATAATGGCAGATATTGGTAAAATTAGCGACCACGAGGGATTTGAGTTTTTCTTTGCTGGACAGGCAAATGTCGGAATTGGAGTTTTTGTAAACCGGTTTGTGGCTAATTATCAAAAAAAAGGAATTTTTTTCCGCAAAAATCAAACCGTTGCCGGCTTACTTGGAATGTCCAAAGCATTTCGGTATAAATTTGTTCCTGCCAGATTTTTCATGGATACCGGAGATATTTCAATGAATGAGGAATTTATTTCCATTTTGTTTTCAAAAATTAAATACTGGGTTACCGGACGGATTTTTTTACCCGAAGCCGGGATAAGCGACGGAAAACTTCATATGCTGTTCATCAAGAAATGCGGATTTTTCAGGTTGCTGAGAATCATGATTCTTGCATCTCAAGGAAAACATATAGATCAAAAAACAGTTCAGTATTTTGCCTGCGAATCGGCTCAAATAGGTTCTGAGCAGCCATTTTTGATTCAGGTGGATGGCGATATTATTATGGAAAGGGGGGAAGAAAAATATTTTCAACAGATGAAAGTTGAAGCTATAAATAAAGCAATCGAGATAATAATCTTGTAAAGTTAAAAAAATGTTGGGCTCGCATGTTTGCTGAAAACCTGAAATATTTCCATCATAACGAAAGTCCTTAACACAAAAAACCGGATGCTTTGGCAATCTATTATGAGCGCCGTATGATTACATACAGCGCGTAAGCAATTACTGCGATGGATCCAATGATGCTCCATTTTCTGAGTACGGTAAATACCGACATTTTTTCCTGTTCTTTTTCCATAATCTTTTTTTCTTTGGCCATTTTATTTTCCTCACCATTGCATACTGACGTGAATATCGAAATCCTTGCCCAGATACCTTATGTCTTCTTCGTGATGCCGTTCCGGGCGCAAACCAAAATTATGGGTCGAAGTCACGCAGATGGAGGCACGAGCGCAGCCATACGTTTTTACTCGGGGCGTGGCGGATTAAAATTCTGAAATTCTTACTTTACTACTTAATAGGGTTGTTCATTTGATACCCAATGCTCGTAAAATTTTTCGGGGTTCGAGGTTCCATAGCAACGCCCATGCGGAGCATTGAATATAAAGCCAAGTTGCGAAAAATTTTGTCGCGTGTTCCCGGAAGTGGCCTGAAAGGGGAAACGCAGATTGAACAATTTATCGATAGCCTGCCTCAATATCTTTCATCTATAACGGGAGGAAATACAACCTGTATCAGCGTTTCATCAAATAACGATAGTTGCATTGTAGATATGGGATCCGGAGCAAGGGTGATTGGCGATCGAATGATGAACGGAAAGGCTGGAGCCGGAAAAGCTGCCATTCATATTTTCATTACCCATACCCACTGGGATCATATCTGTGGAATCCCGTTTTTTAAACCACTATATATACAAGGCAACACGATTCATTTTTATTCCCCCATAAAGGATTTGCATGAGCGTTTTCAATACCAGCAAACGGATCGTTTTTTCCCGCTGCCATTTGATAATATGCCTGCCCAAAAAATTTTTCATCATATCCAGACAGGGGAAAAAATATCCATGGGAGAAAACCTGGAAGTGGATTGTTTCCCTTTAAAACATCCGGGAGGGAGTTTTGCCTATCGCTTTCGGGAAAAAAAGAAAACTTTCATATTTGCCACAGATGTTGAGTTTACAGGCGAATACCTTGAACATCCGGAATCCGGGGTGGACAGGTTTTTTAAAAATGCAGACCTGCTTGTCATGGATGCTCAATATACTCTGGATGAATCCATGAAAAAATTTGACTGGGGGCACACAAGTCTTTCCATGGTTATAAATCTTGCCACACAATGGGGGATAAAAAATGTTATGTTTACCCATCACGAACCATCCTACCATGACAAAAAGCTCTTCGAGAACCTTCAATTTGGAAAAAACCATTCGATTGAAATTGGCAACCGACGTTTAAAAGTTTATCTTGCCCGCGAAGGAATCATGGTTAAATTATAGATGACCGATCCCAATCCCTGCTATTGCGACACGGCCTCATGCAGCGCCTGTTGCGGTCTGCACAACATTCGATATACTCATGCGGAGAAAAAAATCTGGCTTGAATCCAATACCCGCGAATTTTCAAAAATTGACCTTAAAAACCGCAGCATGGTTTTAAAATTCAGGGAAACGGGCGAAAAAGCATTGAGAGAAAAAATGATTCGTCCAGATGTCTACATTTGTCCTTTTCTTGGCATAACAGATCCCAAAAATCTGAAAACCGGCTGTCTGCTGCATGAATCAGGCAGTCCCCATTCGCAAATAAAAATGGTATCCCATCCTCAAAGTTTTTCTTTTTACGGAGAATCCATTTGCAAGTCATACAATTGTCTGGCCAAACAAGATTTTTCGCAGCCCCGTATAAATGTAATCCGGTTCACAAGGGGAGATTCGCTGACGTATGCAAAAATTACGGCAAATCACAATCTGCAAAAAGTTCTTTACAGGCTGCGGATTCTTTATCCCGAATTTTTTGAAAATATTTTTGCGGTTATTGTTGAAACCCTTGCCTTGAATGAAATTCCAGTTACCAGTTTTGAAATGCCCTTAACCCTTGACTTTTTTAGCGATGAAGAGCTTTGGTATGTTTTGGGTATGTTGTTTACAGAAAAAGGGTATTATTTTGACGCCTTTCAAATAATGGAAGAGGGAGCGCTCCTTGGAAAACAAACAAGGAAAAAAATGGGAATTTAAAGCTCTTTTTTATCGGGAAGCTCCGGCAGCCGCAACGCCTTTATAGCCTCATTTAGAAAAATAACGGCTTTGTGCACAACCGTTTCTACCGTTTCTCCCTTTAAAAAGGACTCAGACTCAAAACGCAAATCATAGGCAATTTTATCATCCCGGTTGGTGCATTTTGTGCCGTGTTCCTTTATGTCTTTGTCGATATTTTCCCAGAAAGATTTCAGTTTTCTCAGATATGCCGCGCCTTCGTTTAAAAATTGTCGGGAATATCTTCGTTTCATCTCACTTAGTTGAAGCTTTGCATCTTCGCGTGTGGCGGTTTGATAATCTTCAACGGTTTCTATCAACGTTTTTTGATATCTCTTTACGTTGGCCAAAATGGCATAATGAGTGTCTCTTTCGCTGTTTAAAGAATAATCAAGCTTTACATGTTTGTCAAACAAGGCTGTCATAAAAACAGAATCCCATGACTTGACAATACTGTACATCATATTAATATCAGCATCGCTGGAGTGGCTTGAAGCTCTTTCCAGCGTAAAACGGGACAACATTTCATATTGGGCAAACGGGTTTTCATCAACCCTGCTGCTTCTCTTGTTTTCACCAGCCTGAATTTCGCTATATATTCCGTTTGGATCCATGCTGTCCATGAGATCTTTTATTTTTTTAAGTTCTATTTTGGCTCTTTGCAATTGATCGCCGTTGGTGGAAGTTTTAATTATTCCATCATAGGTTCGTTCCAGCTTTTTTAGTTTGCCAATTTCCGTTATTTGCTCTTGAGACAGTCCCATTCATCAATCTTGTCAAAATTTGATTTGCTGTAAAGAGATTTTTTTTCGCTAATTGAAAAAATAAAGGGGAGCGCCGACCTGGTCCGGTAAAATATTTTTTGCCTCCGCGCCGAGACCGCGGCTCGGCACGCCCATCATTTAAAATTATCACTCAACTGAAAATGGACAGAATCTCCTGATTACAAAAACATGGCCGGATCGACAAGGTGCTCCAGGATATCATCTGAGGACTTGACATCTTCCATTTTAATGGAGTTGTCTATATGAAATTTTCCGACACGGATTCTGCGCAAAGATTCCATGGCCGCTCCGCATCCAAGCAAATTTCCCAGATCATTTAACAGCGTGCGCACATAAACGCCCTTTTCGCAATGTACATAAAACATGGCGCGGTCTTCACTTGTAATTTCGGTTATTTCAAATTGGTTTACCACGACTTCCCGCGACGAGATATCCACCACGCGAGATTTCCGGGCGTACTGGTACAGCGGACGTCCGTTTTTTTTAATTGCCGAAAATATGGGAGGCGTCTGCATTATTTTCCCCGTCAGAGTTTGCGCCAATCCGTTGAGTTGATCGAGGGTTAATGCTCCGGGGTTTTGTTTCTCTGCAAGAGGCTTGCCCGTGATGTCCTGGGTGTCATAGGGCTGCCCAAACAATACGCTTCCCTCGTATTCCTTGCTGCCTTCCATAAAACGTTCCGAAAATTTTGTTGCCGAGTGAATCAGCACAGGTAAAACTCCGGTTGCAAGCGGATCCAGAGTTCCGGCATGACCGGCTTTTTTGATCTGCCCGATTTTTTTGAGAATCCGCAGAACATCCATCGAAGAAAGTCCTTGTGGTTTATCGATCATTAATACGCCCGAATTTTCTACGGGAATATTGGAGGAGACATTGTCCGGAATATACTGGCGCCACAGATTTTTATCGTAAATCACAATATTACTTGTTAAATATTTTTTTTACGTATTGAACGGCCTCCGCCAGCCTGTCCACATCCGAAAAATCATTGTAAAGATAAAAACTGGCCCGGTTGGTTGCCGACGTATCCCATGCCTGCATGAGAAGCTGGCAGCAATGGTGACCGGCGCGGATACAAATATTGTGCTCATCCATAATGGTGCCCACGTCATGTGGATGGATACCGGGAATATTAAATGATACCACCCCTACTTTTTCCATTTTTTCCAGATCGGTTATCGATGGCCCAAAAAGATAAACCCCTGCTTTGTCTAATTTTTCCATGCAGTATTTTGTGAGGGTTTTTTCCCACATATATATATTTTCCATGCCCACGCGCCCCAGATATTCAATGGCCGCCTTTAGTCCAAAAACTCCGGCGATATCGGGAGTACCGGCCTCAAATTTGTGAGGCGATTCATTGTATTTCGTTGCATTTTTTGTAACGTCCAGAATCATATCGCCGCCGCCTAAAAATGGAGGCAATTTGTCCAAAAGAGATTTCCGGGCAACCAGCGCGCCAACGCCTGTTGGACCAAGCAATTTATGCGCAGAAAAAACAAAAGCATCCGCATCCATAGCGGCAAGATCAATCGTGTTGTGGCAAATCGCCTGTGCGCCATCGACTATAAACAGGGCTCCCTTTTGGCGCGCATAACTTTTAAATGGCTCCAGATCGTGAACAATCCCCGTTACATTGGATACCTTGCTCAAGGACACTATTTTAACGCATTTATTTTTCAGATTGTTTTGTATTTCCTCAAAGGAGCTCATGGAAAGCTGTCCGTTGGTTTCGATGCTGATAAAAACAATTTCCAGACCCAGCCTGTCTGAAATCATTTGCCACGGAACAATATTGGAATGATGCTCCGATTCGCTTAAAATAATGACATCGCCTTTTTGCAGACCATTTTCCCATGCGGTATACGGCAGTTTACCGGCCAACCCCAGGGTTCTTGCCAGCAAATTAATACCCTCGGTGGTATTGCGGACATAAACCACTTCATAATCTTTTGAAGCATTTAAAAAGTTTTTTATCGTACTGCGCGTATCTTCGTAAATTTCGGTGGCTTCCATGGATTGACGGTAAACACCGCGATGAATGTTGGCTCCATATTGCGCATAATATTTTACTATGGCGTCAATTACTGCCTGCGGTTTTAAAGAAGTTGCTGCCGAGTCCAGATAAACAGTATCCGGATTGTTCGCAAAAAAAGGGAAGTCGGATTTTACAGCAGCAGCCAAATTTTGCGTTTCACTTTTTATCATTTGTTTTTTTCCATTTTAATGAATGTATTAAATGTTTTTTTCCCTGTCTATTAAAAAGGGCTAAGCTCTGGCCTGTCTGACCGGTAAATGGTGTATTTCAACGGAATGGATATTTCTCCGGCTTTTTCAGGAAGCTCTATTTTCATGAAGTAATCAGAATATCTTTCCGAAATTCGATGAAAAGCCACGATCTGCTCTCCGCTGAACCCGGGTTTTATTACGGCTGTCTCATCCGGCCAGAATTTTTCGTAGTGATTTCCCTTTTGCGGAGGCTTGTCTTCATACCGGGTTATATAAAAGCTGAGTATATTATTATAGTTAAATCCTGAATATGCGACAGAAGTAAATTTTTTTTCCAGCTCTCCTCTGTTTACGGTGGAATAAAGATTATCGTCGCTATCCCGGATGGATGTACCGGAAAAATTTATCTGGCAATCAAACGCAGAATTGTTTTCAACAAAAAAAACAAGATACGTAAGTGATGGAATTCGAAACGCAACATTTTCTTTTGATTCAAGGTTGGCGCGTTTTTCTATATCAGACGGGGTTGCATTTTTCAGGGAAATTCTGATTCCTCTGGCCTCATATATAACAAAGCGATAGTTTGTCTCATTGAAATTTTTTCTGATTTTGGAATTTTCCGGAACGATCGGCGCAAGATATCTTATGATCGAAGGATTTCCGCATGAAAATGAAAAAAGCAAAAACCAGAACAAGCGTCCAATAGACATGCGACAAAAACGCCGCCAGATTTGTGGTGAAAAGAAATAAAACCCGGCTATTTGCCATGGTATATTGTGAGCATGCGCATGAATTTAAAATTCAGGCCAATCGAAAGGGATTTTGCCTTTTTGGTACTGTCTAAAAACAAGAAAATTTGCCACGGATAAGGGGATTTGCATAGATAGTGTCAATAAAGCGCCTATATCCGATTTTATCAGTATTTATTCATTTAATGGATTTTAATCCCGCCACAATTTTCTCTGAAGTGACCCACAACTTTTTGGCCAGTTCCACATTGTCGGCATCAGGGCGGGATTTTGCTATATTGCAATCAGCGAGATATGCTCCGGATATGGAATTCATTTCTGGATGCACGGCTGCATAGCATTGGGTGGCGGCGCCCTGGGCAATGCTCTTCATAAAAAGAGAAGAGCCGAGCCTGAAACCAAATTGCCCAACGATGTTCATGTGTCGCCCAAGATTTGTGTGGATGACGCCGGGATGAACTGCGTTGGCTGTTTTTTTTGTTCCTTCAAATTGCCGCGCTAATTCTTTTGCGAACAATAAATTGGCAAACTTGGACTGCCCGTAGGCTCTCCAGGGGCGGTAGTTTTTTTTTCCATCGAGATTGTCAAACTCTATTCCCTCAGCAGGCGCCATCCCGTGAGCCGAGCTGCTCAACATGACCACGCGGGCGCTGGGCGACAATTCACTTAGAAGTCCGGTTACAAGAATAAAATGTCCGAT
>JAOUFE010000021.1 GCA_029858425.1 Spirochaetia bacterium
GGCCGCTCTCTTTCCACTGTCCAATCAATTTTACCCATTTTTCTTGTGCTGAAATATTTTCGTTTGTTTCCATGCGCGAAATTTAGCACGGAAATTGACGCTTACATTTATCCGATTACAAGGTCGTAGATAACTCCGCAAAACGACAACAAGGATATTGGCGGAAGAATGATGATTGAATTCATCCACAGACACGTCAACGGCACACCGCGCGCAGCGCGTGATTACGTGGGGTTGGAAAATATCGCCAGACTGGGATTATTTTATTAACATTATGCAGCCTGCATTACGGCTTGTCCGGAAGATAATGTAGCACAATCGTATCTGGATCGCTGTAAAATGGAACAAGAATTCAAAGATTTTTTATGAAAAATATTCTCTAAAATTTGAATTTTTTCAACATAACACAGGGATCGTTTTTGAAACATACATATTGTTTTTAATATAAAACCTCCATGGCAATTCTTTTCCCTGTGAAATGCCGATGCGCGTTGTAATTACAATATCTTGCTCTGCAATGCTTGGAGCATCAGATATAAAAATATCCTTCCCCTCCAGAAAATATCCATTTTGTTGTTTTGTAATATCAAAGGCCTGACAGAGTTTTGCCGGACCATTGCATAAATTTTTACATTCTATTTTATTTCCGCGAAGTTTTTGCATCATCTCGATTCCTTCCAGAGGTTCAAGAGAGCGAATGAGTACCGCTGCAGCAATTCCTTCCGGCTCGGCAACAATATTCATACAGTAATGCATTCCGTAAGTAAAGTAAACATATAAATGTCCCGGAGGTTCAAACATGACGGCATTGCGCCGAGTTTTGCCGTTGTGCGCATGACAAGAGGGATCTCCTTGCTGGTGATAGGCTTCTGTTTCCACGATTTTACCCGCCAGAATTTGCCCGTCAAGTTTGCGAATGAAAATTTTACCGAGGAGGTTTTTTGCAAGGGAGATCGTATCTTGTTTGTAAAATGATTCGGCCAGTTTCAGCATAGGCGTTCAATGAATAACCGTTTCCCTTTGGATTTATTTAATATTTATAAACCTTCGCATATAAATATTTAATAATATCCCGACGGCAATACATGAAAAGACCATATTGGAGCCTCCGTAGCTTACAAAAATAAGAGGAACGCCTGTTACCGGTAGCAGCCCCATGGCAATTCCTGTGTTAAACACAACATGCAAAAAAAACATCGTATTGATTCCAGCCGCAAGCAGCATACCAAATTGATCCTTGGACTTCCAGGTTATGGAGACTCCCCGTAATATCAGTCCAAACAAAAGGATCAATATTGTAGTGTTTCCAATGATGCCAAATTGTTCTCCTATAACCGAAAAAATAAAGTCATTATACCATTCCGGTAAAAAAGAAATTTCCCCTTTGGTCATATCTCCATTTCCGAAGCCCTTTCCAAAAACCTTGCCCGAACCAATAGTTATAATAGAATGCCTCAACTGATATCCGGCGCCTTTTGGAAACTTGTCTGGATTGGCAAAGGACACTATCCTGATCACCTGATGCGGTTTAAAACTCACCGTTTTTTTCATTACAAATGATGCAGCAAAAGCTAAACCCAAAATTAATGTAACGGTACCGACATTTTTTAGAATATCTATTTTATAATAGTAAAAATACAGGAACATAGTAATGCCGTATGTTATAAAACAAGTTGCAACAACTGCAATAATCGCTTTGTCATTGGCCAGAAAATCTCGCAAATAATGCTTCTCCTGTGCAAAAATAAATTGAGCGGTCTTTTTAAACATTTCAATGTTTTCCGGAATCAACAGGGTTGCCTTTGCCCAGCCCAAAACCTCTGGCTTGATGCCTGCAAAGTCGCCGGGTTTGTCAACGTAGCGCCATGATTCAAATCCGAGTATATGTACGGCATCTGAAAGCTTGTAGTTGTCGGGTCTCAGCGCCTGTACAATATCGTCTATAATAATGTATTTGTGATATTCCAGATACATGGGGGCGAACAGGCACAAAAAGCCAACGGCGACAAAACCAAGCAAAATGCTCACGTTGGCTCCGGCAAGAAAAAGCATTACAAACAAAATTGGCAAAAGCAATACCGCATAACTGAGATCCGGTTGAACGGCAATAAGTATCTGTGGAATAAAAGTCATCACAAAAGGAACGAGCAATTCATTAATGTTGGCAATCCTTTTTTCCCTCACGGAAAGATATTTTGCGAGGGCAATAACAAGAGCCAGTTTCATAAATTCCGCCGGTTGAAATCCGATGCCTCCGAGACGGAGCCATGATTTTGCTCCTTTGGTTTCAGTACCAGCCAGTAACGTAATGATTAAAAGAAGAATTCCTGCCCCATACAAAATCGCTGCATAGGTTCCAAGGTTTTGATAGTTAAAAAATGCAAAAACAATCATCAAGATCAGACCAAGAAATAACCATACGAGCTGTTTTTTGGCCAGCGATTGACCATATTCGCTGCCACCGTAAAGCGCCATTACTCCGATAAAAGAAGTCGTAAGGCAGAAAAATATTATTGCCCAGTCTATTTTTATGGTTTTCATTATTCCAGTTTGTTTCCCGTTTGAAGTCGTCTGGTCCAGGCATTGAAAATATCATAGGCAACCGGAGCCGCGCCGCTGGCGCCGGTAACTCCATGTTCTACAATTACGCCTACTACAATTGTTTTTTCCAGGTCGCCCTGAAAAGGACCATAACCAATAAACCATGCGTGCTGCGTATTATTTTGAAATCTTTCGGATCGGGTTTGAACAGTACCTGTTTTTCCCGCAATCGGGAGCAAATTCTCTTTATTGAAAATGGCGCTGGCCGTACCATTGGTTACCACCTGCCTCAAGCCGGTGCGAATTGTGTTTAAGGTCGTGCTCGAAATAGGTAATTCATATAAAACCTGTTTCTTGATATCTTCCTTGACTTCATCATTTTCCGCGTAAAGAATTTCTTTAACCAGGTGTGGTTTATAGACAACGCCGCCTGTGGCTATTGCCGAAAAAAAATCTATCATCCCTAATAATGTAGTTTCAATAAACCCCTGACCGATGCTCAGGTTTACAGTATCCCCGTCAAACCATCGCTGCTTGGATTGTTTTTCCTTCCATTCAGGCGTTGGAATAAACCCGGCAATCTCCCCTGGCAGGTCAATGCCGGTTGGTCGATCCAGTAAAAAGTATTTTGCATATCGGATAATGGGTTGCGCCCCGATTTTTTGTCCTAATTTATAAAAGTAAACCGAACAGCTGTTGGCCAAAGCCGTGACAATATTCATTTCTCCGTGGGCAGTCCAGCAGTGAAATGTTGAATCGGGTAGATTCTGATAACTGCTTTTAATGGTAAAAGAACCCGGGCAAAAGTATGTTTCATGCATTAATACCTGTTTTTCTTCCATCGCAGCAAGGGCAACGAGCGGTTTAAATGTTGAAGCAGGTGAATACTTGGTCGTGATGGATCGATTAATTTCAGCAAATTGATTTTTCATGTATTCGAGATGCTGATTGCGCAATTCCGTATTGCTTGAAATCAGGATATTCGGATTATAGTCTGGTTTGCTGACCATGGCAAGAACTTCGCCGGAAGATGGTTTTATGACAACGATAGAGCCCTGTTTGTCTCCAAGACTTGCCCAGGCAATATTTTGTAATTCTGTATCTATTGTAAGAACCAGATTGTTTCCAGGGACAAAATTTTTAAATATTTTTTGTTCCTCCATGTCTCCCGTTGCTGTTCTTATCTGGACAATTTCTCCGTCTTCGCCTTTTAGTATATCATCGTATTGTTTTTCCAGTCCATTTTTTCCAACCCACTGGTTGCTTTTAACGCCCCCTTTAATATCTTCCGTGCTCGGCAGACCAATATATCCTGTAACATGCGAAGGGATATTTCCAAAATTATATACCCGCTGGGTATTTTGTTTTACTATAAAATTCATGAACATTAAATGGTAGTCGGCCAGTAGCGTCATTTCGCGGGGGGTCAGATTATCTATTAAAATAATTTCTTCATTGGAATGAAGTTTCTCAACAGGAATTTTGCCGCTAAGGGAGCCGACAGGTTTGCCAAGAGCTTTCTCTAACAAATTTGTTTTTTCCATTAGCTCATCCGTATCAAAATCTGTCGGAATAGCTACAAGTACGAGATTTGTTGAGTTGGAAACGATAGTTTTTGCATTTTCCCGGTCTTTAAAATACCGTTCAAACATTTCGCCGCGAGGCGCCGAAAATGTAACCACCTTTCGTATAACTCTCTGGGATTTTTCCAGATATTTATCGCCCGACTCAACCTGCAGGGCAAAAAGCCTTGCAAACAAAATAATAAATGAACCAAGGATCAGTCCAATAACATATATTAATCTGAAATTTTCGGAATCTTTCGAAGATCCGGAATCCTCGGAGGCATAAAACATTATCGAACTTCCCTTGATTGCGCAGACATCGGCGGTATGACCCAGTACAAAACCCTGAACCATAGCATGCTCAATATTGCATTGTACAATGACTCCGGAAGAATTACAGTCACCAGCATTTCCGCAGCTACATTTCCATGAAATATTGCTGTCAATAAAAACAACAAAAGTCCCTTGACGATGCTGAAAACAAACACGAGAATAAACCAGGAAAAGTTGCTGTCCCTTTGAATGGAATCGGCAAATTTACCGGCAAGGTATCCGCTTAAAGATTTGGGAAGTATATTGATACCGAGAAAATGCCGAACCTGGCTTGTACCTGAAATCGTCATTACGCCAAGATTGATATCCTGCAATAGCCCTGCTAAAAAACCAATCCAGATTCCGTACATTTCGCCTTTGTGAATTGAGTAATATACTGTAAGGAGCAAAAGAAAGTCCGGTTTAATTCCACCCAACTGGAAAAACTCAACGCTTGTCTGGAGAAAATAGGACAAAAATACCGCTATGATAATAATAATTTTTTCAAGAATCATATTTTTTACTTTTTATTTATTTTTCTTCATTTTTCTTTTCTATGGCTTCCTCAGTAATTTTTTCCACCTCGCTGGAGGTTGCCTTGTCATAATATGTTTTAAAGTTATTTTGTTCTTTTTTCAGTATCATTACGGTTTCAAGCTTTTCAATATCGATGGCGGGCTTAAGATAGGCGTCCTGGAACGTGGCTCCGCGGAAAACATCTTTCGTGACCTTCCCTACCGGAATGTCCCTCGGGAAAACGCCGTTATCGCCTGAAGTAATAACTTCGTCGCCTTCATGCAAAATCACATCTAGTGAGATATAGTCAAGTTTTGGCAGACCGTGAAGCTGACTTTGACCGCTGAGCAAACCCCAGTGGCCAGTCCTTTTTACCTTAATGCCAACTCTTGAATATTGATCGGTCAATGGCAAAATTCGTGCCGATGTTTTTGTAACTTGAATAATTTTGCCCACAATGCCATAGTTTATTACCTCGGTTGAAATTCCGGTGTCTGGATTTTGCACCGTGGAAATCTGATAAGCGATTACGGGCATGTATGGCTTGACTCCGTCGTTTGAACCCTTGTCGACAATAATTGTCCGGAATAAATTATCTGGATCCAGCGAAATAATTTCTGCATGAATAATCGGATACTGAACCGAGGGTTGAAAGTCCAGTTGTTTTCTCAACCGACTGTTTTCATCCTCAAGATATTTTAATAACAGAATCAGATCCTGGGTAGTTTCCAGTTTCTTCCGGAGAGCATCTCTCTCATTTTTTAAAATAGTGTAATTGCCATAGCTGTCCACGATTCGGATAAAACCAACCTTGAACGAATGAAATGTGCTTGTAAAAAAATCAAGAGTAGCTGCAGCCCGATTTGCAGAATCAACGAATACATTGGAGCTGGTGGATAAATTTACGATGCAAAAAATGGCGATTAACGAAACAGAAATTCCGGCTCTAAATTTGGATAAGACTTCTGCCAGCATGTAATTTTATTTTCGACATTTACAGATGTTTCTTGATGTTTCTCAGCTCTTCAAGATATTTTCCCGTTCCAATAGCTACGCAGTTTAACGGATTTTCTGCAAGAATGACAGGTACTCCGGTTTCCTTGGCAAGAAATTTATCAAGTCCTTTTAACAAACTGCCTCCGCCGGTAAGTACAATTCCCCTTTCTGTAATATCAGCAGAAAGTTCAGGAGGCGTTTTTTCCAGCACATGAATTGTACCTTCCAGTACCGCATCCAGAGGTTCTTTTAGAGCTTTACGCATTTCATTGCTGTCAATGGTGAGCGTTCTTGGCAGTCCGGACATGGCATCGCGGCCTTTAAGTTCATAGGTTTCTGTTTTTTTCCCGGGAAATGCATTACCAATGGCAAGTTTTACTTCTTCAGCTGATCGTTCTCCAACCACAAGGTTATACTCATTTCTCATGTACTTGATAATGGCTTCGTCAAACTCGTCTCCTCCAACCCGGATGGAGTCGCTGATTACCATACCGCCGAGGGATAAAACGGCAATTTCTGTCGTACCGCCCCCAATATCAATTACCATGTTACCGGCAGGTTCCTGGATGGGTATATTTGCGCCAATTGCCGCAGCAAGCGCTTCTTCAATTAAAAATATTTCACGGGCGCCGGCCTGTTCTGCCGATTCGCGCACAGCTCTTTTCTCCACCTCGGTAATTCCCGAAGGTACGCAGATTACGATGCGTGGTTTTACAAGAGTGGTGCGATTATGTACTTTATTAATAAAATAGCGAATCATTTTTTCAACGGTTTCAAAGTCGGCAATCACACCGTCTTTCATGGGTCGGATTGCAACAATTTCACCGGGCGTTCTTCCCATCATTCTTTTGGCTTCCTGCCCTACAGCCAGAACTTTACCTGTGGAGGAGTTTACCGCCACAACTGATGGCTCTGACAATACAATCCCCTGTCCTCTGACATAAACCAGGGTGTTGGCAGTTCCGAGATCAATTCCAAGATCGTTTGAAAATAATGAGTGAAACCAGTCGAATAACATATTTACCTTTCAGCCTGTATTTACCCGAAGCACCTGCTGACAAGTAAAAATTATTTGACCGCAAGAATGGATAAATCAGCGGGTAATAATGGGGCATTTTCCGTATGAAAATTCGATTCTTGAGCACGACCCTCTCGTTCTGGGAAAGAAAAAACTTTTTTCCAGATTATTGTTGGGAACCGGAAAATATTCCTCCCTTGAATTGATGCGGGATTGCCACAGGGAAAGCGGAACAGAAATGGTAACGCTTGCTTTGCGCCGCGTACCATTGCATTTAACCGCAGAACAAACCGGAAATATTACAGCATTCATTGACAGCGGCAATACAACCATTTTACCCAATACCGCCGGCGCTCACTCCTGTCTCGAAGCCCTTAGAATGGCTGCCCTCGCGGTAGAGATGGGGATGAAGTTTTTAAAAGTCGAAGTAATGGGCGATGTAACCACTTTATTGCCTGACCCGGTAGAAACCCTCAAGAGTGTAGAGGAACTGCGAAAAAAATATTCCTCTGATGAATTGTTCCTGATGGTATATACCAGCGATGACCCGGTAATGGCTGGAAAGCTGCTAAAGGCCGGAGCCGATGCCATAATGCCCGCAGGCAGCCCCATTGGCAGCGGAAGAGGTATTCAAAATATCAGTAATATGAAAATGATTCTCGAAATCGTAAACGAAAAAGTTCCGGTAATATTGGATGCCGGTGTTGGTTGCGCCAGCGATGTCACCCAGGCCATGGAACTTGGAATGGACGCTGTTTTGTTGAATACGGCAATAGCGCAGGCTGACAATCCATTGCAAATGGCTTCGGCCATGAAACATGCCTGGATCAGCGGCAGACTATCTTATCTCGCAGGAAGGATTCCCAAAAAACTATATGCTACCGCATCCAGCCCGGAACTGGATTTTTAAAACAGTACCAGCCGCGCATCAGGATTTTTTTTTCTAATCATCTGCCAGATCAGGTAAGCTCTTCGATACGGCCATTTTTCCTGATCGGGGTGAATGGAACTTTTTAAATAAAGGGAATAGTTATATTCTAAAATCATTGGCATAACTTTTTTTTCATACCCGGAATCTTTTTTCAGAAAAGCAATGGTTTGTTCGTTTAGCAATATATCAATTTTTCCGATTTTTTTTTGTTCTATCAGTTTTTGAACATTTTGTGGAATAATTTTTAAATCGATTATTATCATGTTTTTTATTTTCCGGCTGCCCGCTCCCTGGAAATTTAAATTTTGCAGATCATTAAACGATATAAGGATATTTTCATCGTTGGCTTCAACTTTGGTTTCCCGGGCTCCGCTTGACCTCAGTAAAGAAAAAAAAGTCAGGAGCAAGGCCGCAAGAATAATCATTATTTTCCTGTTAAAACCAGCAATCACAGGTGCATGACTTTCATGCAGCAAAAAAAATCCGGCAAAAGGATAAAAAAGCGATTCGCCTCGCGTGAAAAGCAATCCGGCAGCAAACATCAATCCTATAAAAAAAAGTTTCACACGAATATTCCTGTCTCTTAGGAGCAACGCCCAGATTAAAACAGCACAAAATAACACAATATATACGATAAAGTTTTCATTCAGGTTATTGAACAAAGCTTCAGAAAAGTTTTCATTATTTACTGCAGATTTTGTCTCAAAAATTGTAACCGGCAAGAATAAGTATTTTAATAAACAGGAATTCGGGACTCCAAAATAACTTTTGGCAAGGATCAGATGTAATATTAGCAAAACAACAAACGCGCCAAAATAAGGAGCTGTCTGGTTAAAAAGTCCGCGATAAAAATACCGGATTTCCTTCGATTTTATTGTATGGCGCAAAACCTGATAAATAAATATCATTGCCAGACCTGGCAAATATACACCCGACAAAAATACAAAAAATAATATGTCTGCCAGAAGGAAATTTATTTTTTTTGTTTGTATTATTTTATCATATATAAGAACGATGCCAAATTGAAACCACAATAGCAATATTGTCGCGTTGTACCTGAACAGGAAAGAGCAGGTAGTAAGCCATAGAATATACGTATAAAAATTTAAAACCTTTAGCCGCAAGGCAAAGTAAAACAAAACAATAAAATCGGCAAATATGAAAACTTTCATTGTTCCCGCAGGTAAAAAACCGGAAAAAAAAGATAAAAATAAATAGCTGGGGTGTATTCCCTGAAAGCTAAAATCCAGAAACAACGGCTCTTTCCAAAAATAAAACAAACAGGCGTTCAAAGAGTTTGTTTTTAAAATCGCGGAAAAAAATTGTATCTTTTGATTTGCAGACGAAATGGAATAAAAAAAAATAATTGTGGCTGAAAATACGAACCACAGGCCATAGTCTTGTAATTTTTTCATGATCCAAATAAACTTTTCAGAGTTTTTTCCGGTTCGGCAGATTCCATAAAAGCAGTACCCATGAGTACGGCATCAGTCAGGGTTTCTACTTTTTGCAGATCCTGGAGAGTCTTTAAGCCGGATTCGCAGACAAGAACCATTTTTTCCTGCATCTGGCCAGGAATCATTTTAACAAGATAATTTGTAGTATTCAAATCAATGGAAAGGTCATTTAAATTACGGTTATTGATTCCCAAAAGTTTTACATTCAGCTCCAACGCTGTTTCCAGCTCATCCCTGGTATGAACTTCCACAAGCGCGGTCATATTGTACTCAACCCCGGCTTCGATCATTTCCCGCAACTGATTTTTTTCGAGAGCCGCAACAATCAGCAAATAAAAATCGGCGCCGTAATAACGGGCTTCGGCAACCTGTATGGGCTGCGTAAGAAAATCTTTTCTCAGGAGCGGCAGCGAGGTTAAATGAGATGCCTCTGCAAGATCCTCCAGCGATCCGCCAAAATAATTTTTTTCCGTCAGAATGGAAAGAGCGCTGGCATATGGTTCATACATTTTAATCGCGTTTGCAACCGTCATTTCGGGGTTTAACGATCCCTTTGAAGGACTTTTCCTTTTTAACTCTGCTATTAGCCTGGGTTTGTGATTTGAAGTTTTTTTTAAAATCGCAAAAACATCCTTGCCGGTTTTTTTTATTTCTCCCTTTGGGAGCCGGTTTGGAATCTCGGCTGATTTTTCGCGAATAATTTTTTCAAGAACTGTCATAACCGGGATTTTTCCGTCAGAAAAAAACCATGAAGCAAGATGGACAGATTTTTTTGCCCCTTTATATTGACAGGGCAAGTTACCCCAAACATTTGTCGATAATAGCAAATAATATGAATCAGGCGCTTCGCATTGCATTTATCCCTTTTTTCCCCAGACTCGGAACCACTCCTGAAAACTTTAAAAAAATAGAAGACACTATAAATATATGTTTGAATGAGAAAAAACCGGATATCATTTTTTTCCCTGAGTTGAGCACGTCCGGATACCTGCTTGAAAACCTGACTTTTTCTTCCGCTCTTTCTGTTCCGGATGATATTCCGGGAAGTCTTGTAAAGTTATCTCACAAAGTAGAAATACATCTTGGTTTACCGTTAATTGAAAATGGCAGAATTTTTAATGCGCATATAGTTATTTTGAACGGAAGCATTGTCCACGTTCATAGAAAAATATATTTGCCAACGTATGGTCTTTTTGACGAGGGCAGATATTTTACTCCCGGGGCTTCTCTTTCCTCATATGAAGGCAAACTTGGGAAGTCGGCAATATTGATCTGTGAGGACGCCTTTCATCCAGCGCTTGTGTACTCGCTTTATGAATCCGGAGTAAAGCATCTTTTTGTTCCTTCGTGTTCACCTGCGCGCGGCATAAATCATAATGAACCGTTTACTGCTTCGTATATGGCCTGGAAAAAAAGGTTGGAAGTTTATTCGGAAAGTTTTGGAATTTTTTGCTATTACCAAAACAGGGGAGGCAGCGAAGATGGAGTATATTTTGACGGAAAAAGTATTTTTGTCTCTCCGAATATGACCGCCGTCGAAAAGGATACAAAAAAGCAAAATGAAGATATATTTTACTACGATGTGAATCTTCAAGACCTGTCTGCGGCATATCAAAGAGGCGGGCCGTTTCACGATGAAAATTTTGATTTAAATCACCGTCTTTTCACGCTCGCCGGGCAAAAAAACCGGACTTGATTCCCAATGTCCGAAATAAACAACGTTTTGCCCCTGCCCCCCACGAACAGTAAAATTGCGCTAAATATTATTATCCGGACATTCAAAAACGAGATAGAAAAAACCGGACTAACGCGCGCTGTGATTGGCTTAAGCGGCGGAATTGATTCTGCCCTTACGCTTTTTCTTGCGGCAAGAGCCTTGGGAAGCCAAAATGTTACTGCAGTTTTCATGCCGTATAAACTTACCTCTCCTCTTTCGCGTGAGCATGCTTTGCTTGCGGCCAATATGTGCGGCATAAAACTGCTTGAAGAAGACATCACAAAAATGGCCGATTCATATTTTAACACAGCCAGCTTTGGCTCAGACAATGATCGTTTGAGAAAAGGAAATGTTCTGGCGCGACTCCGCATGATCGTCTTGTATGATTACTCGGTGTTTACAAAAAGTATTGTCGCTGGCACGAGCAACAAAAGCGAAATACTTCTCGGATACGGCACTTTATGGGGAGATATGGCCAGCGGCGTGAATCCCGTCGGCGATTTGTACAAATTTCAGGTATATGCAATATCCCGCCATCTTGGAATCCCGGACGATATTGTGCAAAAAGCCCCCAGCGCTGATTTGTGGGAGGGGCAGACGGATGAAGGCGAGCTAAAGATGACCTATGATTTTATTGATCGTATTTTGTATTACTGGATTGATCTTGGCTGGAATAAGGAAAGAATTTATACTGCCCTGCATGAAGCCGGTCAAGACCCGCAAACAGCCGATATGGTTTTTAACAGAGTGATGGCATCGCAATACAAGCGAAAAATGCCGTTAATTATTAAAGTCTCGGAAAAAACCATTGACCGGGAATTTCGATATCCTCGAGACTGGGGAATGTAATTTTATTTTGCATATGTACTGGCTGCTTCATGATAAACGGCGACATCGGGAAGTTCCATCCCATGAGTACTGATATTTATGCGCGCCTGAATTCTTTCGGCGCGGTTGCAAATATCTTTAATGGTTCGCGGAGAAAACCCCGTCAGTTTTTCAGCAAGGGCGGAACGATTCCCGGCGGACAACTGCCGGGCAAATAATTCCAGGATTTTTTCAATATCGCTTTTTTCCGGAAGACCAAACTCGATAACCGTATCAAATCTCGACATCAGGGCTTCATCGATGTCTTCTTTGCGGTTGGTGGCTCCAATGGTAATATAGTTTTTTTTACTTTCAATGCCGTCAATTTTGCGAAGCAAAACAGAAAGCATCCTTCGTGTAGCTTCAAAAAGTTTTTCATTGCGGCTTGGCGCCAGAGAATCAATTTCATCGAGAAACAGAATAATTTTTTCATTTTGAGCCACAGCGGCAATATCAAAAATCAAAGCGAGTCTTTTGGAAGATTCGCCGTAGTAGGCAGACATGATATTTTCCAGCGGTACATAAACCAGGTAGTATCCTGTTTCTTTTGATAATATTCTTGCCATGGTGGTTTTTCCTACCCCCGGAGGTCCTGAAAACAAAACTGCCTTTGGACGGTTGTTCTCAAAGTTTTTCCGGGTAGATTTGACAATGGCATCGTAAACATCCGGATGCTGTACCGGCATAATCACCGTTTCCAGAATTTGCTTTTTTACGGAGTCATAGCCTGCATAATTTTGCAGAGTCATTTCTTCTTTTTCCGGATAATACACCGGACATCCCAGCGCCGCAAGTTGTTCAATAGGAGAGTGCGTTTTATTGGCGCAAAATCGCTTTATACAACTAATGACCAGATTCAGTTCTTCCGGCCTCACATATCCTTTTTTTGTAATTTCTATGATTTTTTCGCCAGATAAGGCGCTTACACGGATTTTTATATTGTCCAGAATATTTTCCGTCTGAAAAATGCTTGAATTTAACGCCTGAATGGAAATGTAGTTTTTATCAAAAGTATGAATGCGCCAGTTCTCAAGGTGTTTTTTGGCAATGCTGAGAACTTCATGAATTGCCTTTTCATCAATTTCAGTTGGGTAAATGCGTAAAAAAAATTCGTTGCGCTCATAGGATAACTCCACCATATGATCGGGAATTTTATTCCTTTCAATAATTTGTCGCACTTCCGAACTGATTTCGCCAAATGTTAACTGTTTGGTGTCTTCTTTCATATCAGTATTTTTATCGTCTTCCCGCAAGGGCGTTCCATTACCTGAGGGATTCCATTCTTCTTAAAAATGAAAGCGCCAGACGGTCGTAAAGTTTTTTTCCCAGAATCTTGTCTTCAATTCCGTAACCAATTGTAGGGTTATCATTTACTTCAATAATATAGCATTGATCGCCAATCATTTTCAAGTCCACTCCATATAGTCCGTCGCCAATTAAAGATGCAGCCTTGATCGATGTTTGGATAACAATTTCCGGAACTTTTTCAAGAGGAACTGCGAGGGAACTTCCATACCGGGACCGGTCGTTGCGATTCCAGTTCAAGATCTGCCAGTGTTTGGAGGCCATAAAATACTTGCAGGCAAATATAGCTTCGCCGTCAATGAGGCCAACCCTCCAGTCATAGTCGGTAGGCATAAATTCCTGAATCAGCAAAAGATCCGATTTTTGAAATAAATCGCGGGCGCTTGCTTTCAGCTCTTCCGGACTGTTTGCCTTGCTGACTCCCTGGGAAAAGGAACTGTCGGGTTGCTTTAAAATTACCGGAAAATGAATTTTTGGGATAATATCGCTCAGGTTTTCTTTGGAGATTATGGTTGTTGCCGGCGTTGGAATATCATTGAATTTGAGAAGCTCGGCAAGATACACCTTGTTTGTACACCGGATTATCGACACCGGATCGTCAATTACGGCCAGACCTTCGAGCTCTGCACGCTGGGCAAAGCGGTATGTATGGTTATTTACTGCAGTTGTTTCACGGATAAACAAACCATCGTATTGGGGGATTCTTGCCAGATCAAATTTGTCGATCATTTCCACGCCAATGCCCATGCGCAATGCTGCCCTCGAAAATTTTTCAAGGGTTTTTGGGTCAGATGGCGGTTCTTTTTCTTTTGGATTTACCAGAATAGCAATATCAAAACGAATTTTCTTTTTTACCGGCACCTGATATTGCTTTTTGAAATATAAATCGGCAAACTCGACGAGATAAGGCCAGTGATCCTGTGGAACATGGCGGGCGGATATGGGGTTTACGCCCTTGAGTATCCATTTTCCTTTCACGCGCTGAAAACTGGCGTTTAACAAAGGAGACGGGAAAATGTTAAACAAGCCTTTGCAAAGCTTGTCGTAACGGCGTACCACATTTTTTCCAAAATAAATATTCAACTCAAAATGATCGCGAACATGTTCCTTAAACAATTTTTCCCATACATCCTCAATGTCAGAAAGGGCCACGCGGCTGGCCGTTGTTGAGCGCATGTTGGTAATGGTTTTTACGTTGGGTATGACGAAGTGGTTACGCGCTTCGGCAAGCAATGAAACATAATAGCCCACGCCCTGATATTTGTAGGTGTGGCAGAGATTGTACACGCGAAACCGGCTTTTGCTGTAAACAGGATTGGTCAGATAATCGCGGGCGTGAATAACCGGAACGCCCCTGATTTCAGAAGGCCAGCGAAAATTCCCGGAGGTAACGATTAAATTAGCCACGAGGTTTTCCAGAAGATTTCTGATAAATGGCAGGCAAAAATGCCGGGTTCCTTGTTGCCAACGGCAACGGATTTTTCACAAACTTGTTGTTATTGTTCATACTTTGTAGTAAAGTCACTTCTGGATGTCGAAATAAACAGTATATTCCATTTTCTTGAATTTGAATCCGCCACTAAATCGCCCGACGGATGTTTCGCTGATTCTTGAAGAACACAAAGATATTATTCTTGGCCATATTCACGGCACGCCTGATCTGATTTGCGAAATACTTTCTGATTCGACGCGCGAACGCCATCCTGGCATCAAGGCTGACCGTTATCTTTTTAACGGGGTTAAAGAGTACTGGATTGTTGATCCCTCGAAAAAAACTATCCAGGTATGGTTGAATCACGGGAAAAATTGGGATAAAAAATCAGGCGAAATTCTCGCCAGTGAATTGTTGCCCGGATTGCAAATTTCAATCGACGATATTTTTTTGGAATGCCATAAATGGGCTTGCGGTACACCAAGGCGCAACCCCGCAGGAAAAGCCCGTTCAGGGAACTATATCAAGCCCCTGCGGCGCAACCATGTGCGCCGCACCTTTCCCAAAATTAATTTGTTACTTTCATTTTTTAAAATATTCAAAATATTCAAATATTCTACTTGACTTGCAACTGAATTCTATTAATCTAACTACATGAAAAAATTATTAATATTGGGATCGGGAACCGGGGGCACGGTCATTGCCAACGGAATGAGGAAAAAATTAAAGTCTTCTGAATGGGATATTACGATCATAGATAAAAATCTGGATCATATATACCAGCCGGGCTTGCTGTTTTTGCCTTTTAAACTTTATGGTTACAATGATGAAACCGCGGTCAGGAAGGATAAAAAGAAATTTATACCGTCCGGGGTGAACTTTGTGCAGGCTGAAATTAAACTGGTCGACCATAAAAAGAAAACGGTAGAAACTTCGGCAGGAAAACACAGCTATGATATGCTGGTGGTAGCTCTTGGTTGCGACGTTCATCCGGAAGAAATCGAGGGAATGGAAAAGTCGCTGGGCTCCGGGGTAAACATGTTTTATACTCTGGATAGCGCAATGCAGTTGCAAAAAGATCTGGCGAAAATAGAAAAAGGCCGCGTGATTATGAATATTGCGGAACTTCCCTATAAATGTCCGGTTGCGCCGCTTGAGTTTGTGTACCTGGCCGATTATTATTTCACGCTGAAAGGAATTCGAGATCAGGTGGAAATTGCGCTGGTAACGCCGATGGATGGAGCCTTTTCAAAACCCATCGCTTCAAAAATACTCGGCAGCACTATGGGAGACAAAAACATAAAAATAATTCCAAAGTTCAGCATAGCTTCGGTAGACAATAAAAAGAAAAAAATTACCAGCTATGAAAAACACGAAGAACCGTATGATCTTCTGGTCAGCGTTCCTCCAAATCGCGGATCAGACATGCTCGATGATTCCGGGCTGGCCAATGGTTCCGGGTATATGGATGTCGATCCGCAGACCTTAAAATCCAAAAAAGCGGATTTTATTTATGCGCTGGGCGACGTAACCGATGTAAAAACCTCGAAGGCGGGCTCCGTAACTCACTTTATGGCAGACGTGGTGATTGAAAACCTCATGCACGAAATAAACGGAAAGCAACCTTCGCAGGAATTTGACGGCCACTCCAATTGTTTTATCGAGTCAGGCTTTAAAAAAGCGTTTTTAATTGACTTTAACTATACGGTGGAGCCGCTGCCCGGAAAATTCCCCATGGCCGGAATTGGTCCTTTTGGTTTGCTGAAAGATACAAAGATCAATCACATGGGAAAAATGGCTTTCAGAAATATGTATTGGGAGAAAATTCTCAAGCACAAACCCCTGGCGCCTTTTGGTCTGGTGACCAATAAAATGTCCCTGACAGGTAAAGATACTTCGCTTTTAAAAAAATAAAAGTCAGAAATATGGGGAGGGGGGCTTCGCGTCGAGTAGGCGCCGGCGCATGGCTGCCGGCTAACCCCCCTGTTTTTTCTTGTTCTATTGAACGCTTAGTTGAAATTGAGATCTACCGCTAATATTAAAACTAGTCCATGGTGTGACCCTGATATAGGCCGTTGTTCCGGCTGCCGGAGTCGTAAACGAACAATAATCCAGATACCATGAACTAGCCAGGCTTGCGCAAGTTTGCGTCACAAAGGCGTCAGAATATACATATAGGTCGGCATCATCAGTTAAGGATGTCAATGTAATTGTATACGTTGTATTACTGGTTAACCCTGTAATAACGTAAAAACTGTCGCTACTATTTAATACAGTTCCCATATACGGCATGGTTCCTAATGCTACTGCTTTTGGTGCAGCAGCTGTTCCTTCATTCACAGGGGTCAGAGGAAGACCCATATCTCTCATATTTAACGTAAAAAGGCCGCCACCGCTAGAACCAGCGCCGTTAATTTCAAAATACGATGGAGTTGCACCCCCGGTTACTACATAAGAACAGGAGTCCTTATAAAACACCCCATTGGTTGAGCTTCCTATGCTCTGACAAGGCGCATGATTTAATCCATTGATTGAAACACTCCGCGTAAATGTTCCGTCTCCATCATAAAAGTAAAGATCCACATTATCTGTCATGGAGGTAATGGTAAAGGTATACAAATGCCCTGCGGTTAAGTTGATCTTATAATAACTGCTACTCCAATTATCGACCATGCCTGCATACGATGATGTTCCATCTAATGTAATGGCTTTTGCTCCTGCAGCGCTGGCAGTTCCTTCTACTGCTAAAGCGCCATTGTCTATTACGTTTAAAGTGTATGTTGCCCCTGCTGTTGTGTGGATTCCCTTTACGAGAACATAGGCTATTGGAGCTGCCGGGGTTAATTTAAACGAACAATTTTCATTGGTCGTAGCGGTGTTGTAACTGGAGCAATACCAGGTCCAGATGAATGCTGGTTCGTTATATACATCCAGTTCTACATTATCCGTCATTCCGGTTACATTTACGCTATAGTTATGACCAACGGTTAGACCGGTAACTTTATAAAAACTGCTCCATGTACTGGTTACCACTCCGCTATGAGGAAAATCTGCCGTGCCAAAAGCAAGCGTCATGGGATTGGCTGATCCATAACCGTCGATTTTTCTTCCGTTATCGGTTACTGTAATGGTCAAACCGGTAGAGGTTCCTCCGACAAAAATACCCATTGTCGAATTTACCGCATAATCATAGGTAAAACCAGCCACCAAACCGCCAAGATATGTAACAAACCCTGAATCCTTGTAATACATTGCATAAGGACTTCCGGGGGTACCGCTAATCGTAAAGGTATATGAGTGACCCACCGTTAGACCGCTCAGGGCATAATAACTACCTGTTCCATTGAGAACTGTTCCGGAAAAAGTAAACGGGCTTCCTGTAAACGCAATAGGTGTTGGCGCTACAGATGTTCCCTGATTTACATAACCTCCGCCTCCGCCGCCACCAGTAGTATTATCAACCATGGCAAGAATGAAACCTGCGCCGGCTGTGGTAGATGCGCCAATCACCTTAATATAAACCGAAGTTGCATTGATGGTCATGGAGCAACTCTCGTTTGTCAATCCGGACTGTGCGCTGGCACAGCCGGTTCCTGTAAAATTACTGTTTGGAAATACCAAAAGATCAACATTATCCGTCAATGCTGTAAGATTAATCGTATAGTTATGACCCGACGTTAAGCCGCTTACGGCGTAGTAACTGCTTGTCGTATCCACCATACCCGTATACGCCAGGGAAGAAAAGCTGATTGTTGCTGTTTCCGATAAATAATTAACAGGCATGGTATTGCCTCCCGGAACCGGATCGCCAGAAGTTAATGGCGCAGGCCCACAAGAAACGGCCATAAAAAGCAACCCTGAAAACAGGATATTTTTCATTTTTAAATTTTTCATTTTGTACTCCTACATTTGATTGCTTCAGGAATAAAACATAACCTCCGGCAATCATTTTTTTTAGCGCATTGAGCCAACCGCCGGGCTTGTCAATAATAAATGGCTTATTTAATCTTCCAAAATGATTTTGTAAACCCGATTTTCTTTCCTTACATACGCTTTACGCCGCGCCTGTACCTTTCACTCCCCAAAATGCTTCTTTTGCGAAGTTTTTGATTTTTTTGCACAAAATAATGTATTATAAAAATAGTTAAAATTTATAAATAATGGACTGGATTTTCAAGTATGCGGGGGTTGAGGCGAGACCGCGGCTCGCCTCAAGGGGGCGAGGAAAACCCTTTTCAATTATTTACCTGCTGCCCCCTTCCTGGCGAAAATGGCGGTTTAAAAAACAGCGCTGTTACTATTATTTTGATTTACACTCCGTGCGCTGCACAGGGAATATTTTTTATGCGACTTGTTGCTGCTACCGCGCGTTTTATTGTGTCGGGCGTTCAATATTTTTTCACAATAGACGATAAAAAAAGGAAAAAATTTGCCATTTATTTTTTCGCCGTTTTTTTTCTTTTTGGCGTTACGACCTTTTATTTCTGGATTGATTTTAAATCGGTGAAAAACCTGAAAAAATACAAGCCGCCCATTCCTTCGCAACTTCTGGATCGCAACGGGCGATTGATCAGTACCTTTTTTACAGACAACCGTATTATGACCGACATTGATAAAACCCCTCCTTATCTTGCCAGCGCCTTTGTGGCTATGGAAGACAACCGGTTTTATGTTCACCACGGCATTGATCTTCAGGGGATTGTTCGCGCTTTTTTAAAAAATATTCTTACGCGCCAGCGCCAGGGGGGATCGACCATTACCCAGCAGGTGGCCAAGGTTATTTTGACCAACCGCAGTCGTACTTACGCCCGTAAAATTCGCGAAGCTGCCCTCGCGCTTTATCTGGATCATCTTTTCAGCAAAAAGAAAATCATGAACCTTTATTTTAATGAAATTTATTTTGGCCACGGCAATTACGGCGTAGCCGCCGCCTCTCAATTTTATTTTGACAAACCGGTTTCTGATATTAATCTGGGCGAAGCCGCCATTCTGGCGAGTCTCCCGTCTGCCCCAAATTATTATTCTCCGGTCAAAAATCCCCACCTCTCACGCCAGAGAACCATCTTGGTGCTTTTGCGCATGATTGACATGAATTTTATTACTCGCGCCGATGCAGAAAAGGCCTTTGACGATTTGGCCGCTTATTACAGCAACTTGAATATTTCTCCCGACTCTACCGCCTTTGGACAAAGACTGGACAGGGCTCCCTATTTTACCGAATACATGCGGGGAATTCTGGAAGAAAAAGTGGGCAAGGAAAATCTGTACGAAAAAGGTCTGATTATCAAAACATCCCTGGATCTGGATCATCAGGATGCTGCCCAGAAAGCTCTGTGGGAAGGATTGCAGCATCAAACCGAACAGGGCTACGAAAAGATATTTACCCATCATCTGGAATTTTCGGATTCTTACAGCCTCACCACCGAATTGATTCGCGATGTTTTTGGCCTGCCTGAATTTGAGGTTCAAAAATCATACTCGCAGTTTCAGCTTCAACTGGAATTTTACAAAGACCTGTATGAAAACCTGGAACTTTTAAATCTTGCCGTTGGCAGTCATTCTACAATAGATGATTTTATTGACAGCCTCCGCGAGGCCAACCCGTATCTACCCCACATTACTCCTCCCCAGGGAGCCCTGATTGAAATAGATCAAAAGACCGGCGAAGTTACAGCCATGGTGGGCGGTTCTCCCTTTAGCGCGGTAAATCAAATCAACCGCGCGGTGAATATGAAGCGCCAGCCAGGCTCCACATTTAAACCCATATTGTATGCGGCTGCCATCGACATGAAAAAAATTACGGCAGCAACGGTATTTCCCGATTTGCCCATGATTCATCCGGACGCAGAAGGCGACTACTGGATTCCTGAAAATTCTTCGGGCGGATACAGCGGATTTGTTACGGTTCGCAATGCCCTGATAAACTCCATTAACATGATCTCCATTGCCATCGCGCGCCAGGTGGGACTCAAAAATATCCTGGAAAAAATTGCCGGGGAACTGCATGTAAATAAAAAGGAAATTCCGTCAAATTTAACCGTGGCGCTTGGATCCTATGAAGTCAGCCCTCTGCAAATGGCGCGCGCTTTCAGCCTGTTTCCGCGCGGCGGCGAGGACATTGAACCGTATTATATTCAAAGCATAATTAGCGCCAATGGCAAAGCCATTTATACTCATAGCTTAAAACCTTCCGGCAAACAAATTCTGGATGTCGGTACGGGAACCATTATGACCAGCCTGCTTCAGGATGTGGTGGATAAAGGTACGGGAAAAAGTGTACGCAATATTGGCTATAAAGGCTTTGCTGCCGGTAAAACCGGCACGAGCAGCCATTTTCGGGATGCCTGGTTCGTGGGTTTTAACGACCGTTATACATCGGCGGTCTGGGTGGGTTATGACAAGCCAACCCAGTCTCTGGGCGAAGGACAGTACGGCGGTAGCGTTGCGGCGCCCATCTGGGGTTATTTTCAATACTATACCCAACCGGCGCGCCGCAAAGATGAGCCCTATGTGATTCACGATGGGGTTAATGAAATAGAAATTTGCAAGGAAACCGGCAAACTGCCTGCCAGCGATTGCCTCGAGACTATCCAGGAATACTTTTTGCCTGATACCGAACCCACCGAAGCCAGTCAGGAGGCCGATGAAGAAAAAAATGGTGAAAATTCAGGATTAGCGGGAAAAAAGAAAATGAAAAATACCAAAAAAATAGACAAAAAAGCCCTGAATGAGGATATGCTTCAATAATGGCCTCTCTTGCCGGGAAATACCGTCCTTTTTCTTTTGCCGATCTCAGCGGACAGCTTCAAACAGCCCGCGCCCTTAAAAATGCCCTCGACTTTAACAAGCTCACGCATGCGTATCTTTTTTTTGGATCGCGGGGGGTGGGTAAAACATCCACGGCGCGCATCCTTGCAAAGTGCATCAATTGCCAGAAAAATGGACCGTCTACCAATCCCTGCGGAGTATGCGACAACTGTATTGAAATTACCGAAGCGCGCAATATTGACGTAATCGAAATGGACGCGGCATCCAACCGGGGGATTGAACATATACGCGATTTGCGCGAAAATGTGCGTTTTGCGCCGATGAAATCAAAGTATAAAATTTATATTATTGATGAAGTTCACATGTTGACCAACGAATCGTTTAACGCGCTACTGAAAACTCTCGAAGAGCCGCCCCAACATGTCATCTTTATCATGGCCACCACCGAATACCACAAGATTCCGGAAACGATCTTGTCGCGCTGCCAGGCCTTCCCCTTTAAAAAGTTTTCCAACCTGGAATTGAAATCGCGGCTTGAATTTATTTTGAAAAATGAAAAAATTGATTTTGATGATGAAGCTCTTTTACCCATTTCCGTTAAAGGCGAAGGCTCCATGCGCGATGCCATTTCGCTTTTAGACCGCATTATTGCATATTCCGGAGACAAAAAAATTACCTATGAACTGGTCAACGAAGTTCTGGGCATTGTTCCTTCCCGGATGTATCTGGATTTTCTGGAAGGCATCATACAAAGAGACGCCCGAAAATGTCTCGATTTAATCAATGCGTTGTACTATGACGGCTATAACCTGAAAGTTTTCTTTTTTGACTTTCTGGATTTTATTAAAAATGCCCTGCTTATAAAAAAGGATTTGTACAAAGACACCGGATACTTTACCTCATCGCAGGTTAATGAAATTCAAGATAAAATTGCCGGATTTGATGAAAATGAATTTATACTGACCTTTGATATTTGCTACAAACTGTACAACAACTGGACGTATTATAATACCACCAACAGCTTTGAGATACTGCTCAATCTGGAAATGGCCATTATCGAAATCCTCGACAAACTGCAAAAACCCTCGATTAGCGCTCTGCTGCAAAAACTTTCGCGCCTGGAAAGAGCCATTACCGAAGGAAAACCTTTTACAGACAACGTCACGGCAAGCCCGCCGTCTTCTGAAGTCAAACCAGCAGAGACGAAGGCTCTCGAACCCCGCGAACCGTCTCCCGATACAGCAAAACCATTTTCCCGTCCTGCCGCTGAAGAAGAAGATATTGGGATGTTGATTCAAAAAGAATTTGGCGCGCGCGAAGAAGACGATGAGACAAACAAGGGGATATTCAAGGGGTGATGTTGTGTCCCCCGCTTATTTATTTGTCCGGTATTTCCCAAACCCCTTCGGTGGCATTCATCTTGTTTTTTCGCTGGTACATTTTTAAATAAGAGTGTGTGGTTTGCCCAAAATCGCCATCGTTACCGACGCCAATAAGAGTTTGCACGTTTTTCACATCGTCTCCCAGGGAACCAAACCGGATTATTGGTTTTAAATCCAGATCGTCATGTTCCAAAATAATCGCTGTAAAATATCGATCGTTTACATGCTTCTCATAGAGCCATTTGTCAACGACAGCCCAATCGCCGGTCGGTTCCTGTGCCGGAATGATTTTCATGGTTTCGCTATCATCGACTTTTTTCATATTACCGATATTGACGTATCATCCGGCAATGATATATCTGCATCACTCTTAATAATAGCTTTAGTAGTATCAATTTCCCAATTTGATGGGAGCTTTGCTTTTTTTGTGTCACTCAATGCACTTGCATTTGGCTTCATAATCGCGAGACTATAATGCATTTTTGTTGGTAAAAATGTTTCGGCAGGGACATATTTTCGGTTTTTATGGCCAGAGTAGTCAAACTTAATTTCATATGAGACCACTTCTCGTCGTACCAAAACTGCCTTCTTCGCCTCTGTTTCAATGAGATCTAGCATCTGAGGATTATTAAAATTTCTTGGCATAGGAGCAAGGTTTTTAAGAACTCCCGGTCCATGCAAATTTTCATTTAGAAGATGCCCACGGACATATTTATTTGGCCTTGCTTTTGCAACAGTTGTGTATAGCTTACTATATTCTGACGGCGGACTACCATTAAAATCCGCTCTTGCCAAACTTAATGGCGCAGCTGTCATCTTTCCACCGTTTAAATCACCTCCGCCAAAAGATGATATAAATGGCGTAAAATTAACAACTGATCTAATTGGGAGCGTTTGATCTTCTCGTTTCAAAATTTCAGCAAGTAAAGCCATTTTCGTTTCGATACTTTCTGATAATATTCTGATTTTACTTTTACCTTTTTTTTTCATTTTTCTCTTCTCGCTGGCAATTTCTGATACCAATTTCAAAGCATCTGGTTTTCGTTCTTCCTTGACATTTCCATTGATATAATTTATCATATCATTTTCTAAACTATGAATCATTAATCTCGCCTTCTCATCTTTACCCTCAAAATAAATCGTATGACTTTCACCTGCTTTATTCTTAAACCCCTTCTTCACCTTCCACCATTCATAAATCTTCTCCTTCGCCGAAACCGCCTTATCTTTCACGGTGGTCACAGCCGCCTTACCCTTCTCTTTAGTCTTATCAATTGCTACGGAAATCTTATCGGCGCCTTTATCGAGTACGCCGATCAGCGGCTTGGCCAGATTAATCATAAAGCTCACAATATGATCTATGGCGGCATCAACAGGTTTTCGAATATTGGTTATAACTTCTTTTACCTTCTCGGCGATGCCGCCAAGGCCGACGAGGCGAGCTAAAAAGCTGATGATGAGTGTCAGCCCTTTGGCCATGGTCTGTTCGACAAATGAGGCGGCCTGGCCAATTTGCCCCAGGGCGGCCATTGCAATCGAACTAAAAATGGCGTTTACAAGAGCCTTAATGCGATCCCAGTTGCTGATAAAAAACATCACGACATCGTAAATCATGATGCAGGCCTGAACAATCGCCCCGGCCGGGTTTAACATGGAAACAAGTTTTAATATAGCCTTTGTAATGATCGCATTTCTCGCCCATGAAACGATCCCGCCAATGACCATCTCTTTTAGGTCGGTAAGTTTGTCTTTGACCATTTCCCATAACGCGATCGGGCCTTCGGTAATGATACGTTTGACGATGTCTACGCCCTTCTCAACCAACGCGACCCCTTTTTCGCCCTTTTCAACCAACGCGACCCCTTTTTCGGCCTTTTCGGGGCCGACGACTTTGGCAAGACCCGCGACGACCTTGGTGCGAATAGCCTGATAGGTGAGATTTAAAACCTGAAAGACGATGCTGAAAATACCGGCCATATCAAATTTGGCCGGGAGTTTAAGACCGCCTTCCGACATTGTACCAAAAATCCATTCCATGGCGGCATTCATAAAATGAGTCGCAAATCGTTCTTTAAAATTATCAAACCCCTGACGCACGGCCTGAAAAAACATTTTGATGATGATCACCGGCTGGTCGATTAGCCTCTTTAATGCCGATGGATTTTTTTTAAGGATGCCCATAACCTGCATCCCTGCAGACCCGGCCATTCTTAAAAAACCTTCGAAAATAAGTTCTTTCACTTTTTGCATCACGCCCGACAAAACAAACATGACCTTGCCGACGACCGGACCAAAAACCGCCTTGATCACCTGTAGATTGCCCTCGATGCCGTTCCAGATCGAAATTTTTTCCCAGACAGAATCGATTAAACCCTTGATCATGGGAATAGAAATACCGACAATTTTCATCTGCTGGTCGACCCACTTGCCGGCCTTTTCTGTCGAACCGCTGGCCTTTAAGTCGTTAAATAAATACATGCCGAGGCCGGGTATCAGACCCATGACGCCCTTGATCAGGTTTTCGCCGCTCTGGGCTACGGGCGATCCGGTAACGGGATTTTTACCGAGAAAAACACAGAGCAAAGAATAGCCCGGAATATAATCGAGAGCGCCTTCGATGATGCCTTTGATCGACCAGCCCTGAACCCGTTTTGAAACCTGCGAAACCGGCATCGCCGACTGACGAACAACAGCGCCCTGCTGAACGGTATGGGTGAGCTCGTGGGCAAGAAGACGTTTGCCCGAGGTCGAATGAGGGTTATACGCGCCCGAATTAAAATAAATGTCGCGGCCAACGGTAAAGGCATGGGCGTTCATGCCGGAGCTCAAAGAGGCAGCCTCGGAGCCGGTATGTATACGAACCGCGCTAAAATCGGCGCCAAAACGGGAACCCATAAAAGAACTGATATCGGGAGAAAGCGGTTGGCCATGCCCCCGGCTCTGCGAGATACGAGATTCAACGGAAGGCGAAACCTGGGCAGGCACATAACCGCCCTTTCGCTGGGAATAAGAGCCCGAGAGTAATGAAATTTGCGAAACGAGGGGTTGTCGTTGAATGGTTGAACCAGCGGCGGCAATCCCCGCCGAGGCGCCAGAAACCGGCGCGGGCTCGGGCATACTCACGACACGATCAGCCATATAATCGGCTTCGCGTTCGTACCTGTCGCCGGGTTCGCCAATCTGCAATTTTCTTTGAATTCTTTCTTCTTCTTTTTTGGGCTTGGGCGCGCGCTGAATCATTCCGGCAACCAACCCGGAATTCAACATGACTCCAACGGCGCGATTACCATGAGTCTGTTGCATTTGCAGAAGGGTCTGAGCAATGGGCGAAACAGGAGATTTTTGAATGGCAGGTTGAACAAACCTTGCAGAATTTTGCGCTCCCGATCTGGCGGCAGTTAAAACCTTTGCCTGCACCGCGGTCGCAGGGGCAAAACTCCTGGATGCATACGTTGAAGAGGCCATTTGAGGCATCATCATCTATGCCGATGGATTTGCAATAATTTTTTTATCTGATTTTATTTTTTTAAAATGAAAAAGGGGGGTAACAGATTAATTCAGACAACGGCAATGTGGCCGCCCACATTGCCGTGAAGAATCTCGCCCCCCTCGCCCGAACACGGTTTCGGGCTACCCCCGGGTTTTGTGTTTTGGTTTGTTTTCAACAAACCAAAATGTCATGTTGCACCGGGCGGTAATTTGCGGAGGATTTTAGAGCCAAACCTCCTGGGCTTCGATTGTCCAGCGAGAATTGTTCCAACCCGTCCAAAGATTATTTAACCATCCATCAGTACAAGGGCCAACCCAAACTTGAATTTCATGTTTACCGCTACCTATGCCACCGGCATAACCGAGAATGGTCGTTGGCACATGAATGTTTGAAATACCACCACAATTAATATGGAAATCATGATAAATTCTACCACTGGCAGGCGCTATCCCATTAATGCGGATTTCCCATTGACCTGATGCAGGACCAGTTGGATTGTATGATCGAATATTATCACAATACAATATTCGTATAAAAGTATCAGAAGACATCTTATTAAAAATTAATGTTCTGCTAGCAATTCTACCATTGATAGTTTGATCATTTGGTCCAAGACCCGTTACCATCTGAATCTTGCGAACAAACTCTCCGCGCAATTCCAATCTGCTTGTTTTCGTCGTCGTCCCGATCCCGACATTGCCGTTGGCATCGACGCTCAGCGGCCCATTGGGTATT
>JAOUFE010000134.1 GCA_029858425.1 Spirochaetia bacterium
ATGGGGTAAAGGCACCGGATCAGCCATGGCAGTTTTTTTGCAGCATAATATGGAGCGGATATCTTCCATGATTCTGGATGAACCGGCCTTTATGTACCTGGAATTAACCCAAAATGTATCCAGATCTTCGTATGCCGAAGAAATAAATCAGTATATAAAGAAAAATAAACATCTTAAAAAAAAGATTAAAGAAAACCTGGCTTACTTTGATGTCATATATATTGCCGATAAAATAAAAATCCCGGTGATGATGTTTATAAATATAGAAAAAAAGGACGTTGCTCCCCAGGGAGGATTTGCGCTTTTTCATCGCATTCCGGAAAACAAAGATATGGTGATTTCAACAAAGACGGAGGAACTATCCCGCGAAGATGAAAAAAAAACATTGTCAGAGTCCATTGCGTTTTTTAACGAAACAATCAAATGATCCGTAAATCCCGCAGGATAAACAAGAATCGTCTTGTAAAGAATATACTGAATTTAAAAGAGTTTAAATCTTTTGTCCGAAAAAAAGAATCATCGTCTTTCCCTGTTGTAGAATTTCTTGAACAGCATATAAAATCATTTCCGGATGATTATCTTGAATTTCTTTCCATAAACGACTTGCTTGATTTCATATTCAAGAGATATCTGTTTGTAAAATCAAAAGTTTCTGTAATTACGCCTGATGATATTGAAATCTCGGTCTTGCCTGATCCCGGGGAAACATGGATTATCAATGCTCACACAATAGAACTCATTTTATACGACATGGCATTTATTAAAAATTCCATGATTGAATTAATCCAGGCCAGGGGATATCGTATACGCTATCTTGTGTCGAACATTTTAAACATTGCTCATGATGCAAATCGAAATTTATCCCTGATCGGCGATACGAACGCGAAACAAAAATTTTATTATGCTTTTGTAATTCTGGAGAGGCATGAGAATTTTAAGGCCGGGGATTTATCGGAAGAAATAGGCGACTTGTTCAGACATATTCGTCTGGTAACGCGCGATTTTCGCATGATGGCGACAAAAACTGCATCCAAAGTCAAGCAGAAAAATATTCAAGACTTTTTCTCCTGGCTGGCAAGAGATAATTTTCTTTTTTTTGGCATTTACGATTCTGCCGACAAACTTGGCTTGTTTCAGGATGCGGATTATTACAGGATGATTCGCAGGGTTTGTTCCATAAAATCAAATGAGGGGCTGCACTTTATTAAAACCAGGCAAATAAGCAAAATAAACAGAAGGGAAAATATTGTGGTGATCCGGTATATGGATCTGGTTATTTCCGGAATATTTACGCGTAAGGCAGATAATTCTTCCAGTACGGCGATTCCGTTCCTGTCAGACAAGTTGAATTCTTTAATTAAAATGAATCGGGACTACCGGTCATCCATTGATGTCCGCGATTTTATTTATGCCTTTGACTTGCTGCCATTGATTTATCGTTTCATTATTCCCATGGAAGGATTTATTGATTTCAGCGAACTTCTTTTTAATGCCCGTCTTTCCATTGAGGGTAAAGCAAGGATGCGTTCCTTTAAAAAAGGCGAATTGTTTTTACTGATCATTTGGCCCATTGCAGAAATAACCGAAGAATTTTACAGACGCGCAAGAAATTATATATATAAAAAAGGTTTTAAAATTGAGGGAGAAGTAAGCCGTTTTTTATCCAGTGTGGGCTGGTTTTTTTATGAGCTATCCGAAAGCGCTGATGGCTCGTTAAATTTGCTCAAAAACGAAGAGTTTGAAATGGAAATAATCTCGGAGCTCATGGGCTGGGAAAGAAAATTCCATGATCTTGCCGAAGCAAAATTCCCGTTTGAGACATTTCAAAATCACAGAAAAATAATGGCTTCTATTGTTGAATCGGATTACAGG
Source organism: Spirochaetia bacterium (assembly GCA_029858425.1). GTDB lineage: Bacteria > Spirochaetota > Leptospiria > Turneriellales > JAOUFE01 > JAOUFE01. The sequence goes on from JAOUFE010000134.1 coordinate 1,873, forward strand.
GAAAAACATTCGCCGTCTGAAGGCGTAGGCGACATGCAGGATTTAAAAAACTCTTTTCACAGAAATCGGATCATTAGAGGCGGGTATGATACGCATTTTGAAAGATCGTTTGTAAAAATATTTCTTTCCGAGCCGTATAATCTTGGTTATTTTATTCCCATTTTCAGCAATCTTGGCTTGAGTGTTATTGCCGAAGATTTTCATAAATTTTATTATGAAGACAAAACGTTATATTTATACATTTTTATTATTCAAAATGGTAAAGAATCTATAAAAGACCGTGAAGTGATAAGCAGAATATGCGAGGCTGTTGATATTGTTATGGAACAAAAGGCAAGCTCTGAGCCGCTCAATTCTTTGATATTAAACAGCAATCTAACCATATATCAACTGGAATTGCTTAAGGCTCTTCTTTCGTATTTGTTTCAAATTAAAAAAGGATATTCGAGGGTTTTATTAAAAAAAATGCTGGAGAATTCCCCGGATCTGGCTTCGGCCATTGTAGGGACGTTTGAATTAAAATTTCTTGATATTATTAGCAAAGAGGGCGCCCTGTATGCTTTTTCAGAGAAAATCATAAGAAGGAATATCAGGGAATATCCGGCTGAAATCAGCAAAGTGGCAGAGTTTCGGAAACAAAAAAAATTGAAAATTAAACAACTTGAAGTAAAGCAACTGATTCAAAAAGAGCTTTTGCAAACATTAACGTCAATCATCAAGGCGATTGTTCGTACCAATTATTTTCTGGACGAGGAAACCATTGCATTTAAAATCAGCAGCAAAAAAATATCTTTTATTCCGCAGCCATGTCCATTATTTGAAATATTTGTATATCATGCCCATTTTGAGGGCATCCATCTTCGGGGAGGAAAAATATCCAGGGGAGGAATACGGTGGTCAGATCGTCCTGATGATTTTCGTACAGAGATTATGGGTCTCTGGAAAACGCAGGTATTAAAAAATACCATCATTGTACCCACCGGAGCAAAAGGCGGGTTTGTACTTAAATATATTTCCAGCTCCCGTGAAAATGCGGTTGAAATGTATAAAAAATTTATCGAAGTATTAATTTCCCTTACGGATAACCGGGCAGACAACCGGAATGTGAAAAACGCGAGCATACCGGTAATCGATGATGAGGACACATATCTTGTAGTCGCGGCCGATAAAGGAACTTCTGCGTTTTCTGATTATGCCAATGAAATTTCTGTTCGCAAGAAATTTTGGCTTGGAGATGCATTTGCTTCGGGGGGGAAAAACGGCTATGCGCACAAGGCTCTTGGCATAACCGCTCTTGGCGCGTGGGAGTCTGCACGATGGCATTTTTATAAAACAGGAAAAGACCCGACCAAAGATCCATTTACAGTTATTGGCATTGGAGATATGTCTGGAGATGTTTTTGGAAATGGATTGATTTACAGCGATAAAATAAAATTAACAGGAGCCTTTAATCATAAGTATATTTTTCTGGATGCAGAACCTGACATGATGAAATCTTTTATCGAAAGAAAAAAATTGTTTCTGGAAGCAGGAGACTGGTCAAAATATGATACTAAAAACATTTCGGCAGGCGGAGGAATTTTTGAGCGAGACAGCGCATCGATAAAGTTATCTGCCAGAACAAGAGAGGTACTTGGGACAAGCGCAGAAAAAGTAACCGGAGAGGAATTGATTAAAATATTGCTCAAGGCGCCGGTAGATATGATTTTTAATGGAGGAGTTGGAACTTACATAAAGGCCAGCGAGGAATCAGACGGCGATGTGGATGATCTGGCGAACGATCCCGTCAGGATTGATGCATCGAGCGTTCGGGCAAAAATGATTATTGAAGGCGGGAATCTCGGAGTAAGCCAGGCAGGAAGAATTGAGTATTCTCTCAAAGGAGGCCTGATAAACACGGATGCGATAGATAATTCGGCAGGAGTGGATTTGTCTGACCACGAGGTAAACCTGAAAATATTATTTTCCATATTCATGGAGCATGGATTAATCAAGGATGAGGCGCACAGAAATCAGCGTCTAAAACAACTGGCTGGAGATGAAGCGCATCTTGTTTTAAAAAATAATTTCAGACAAAACTGGGCGCTGGTATATTTGCATGGCCTGAACAGCAGGGAATCCGTTTTTATATTTGATTTAATGAACATGTTAAAATCTGAAAAATTATGGTCGGATACAGACGAAGGAATTAGAGACAGGCAGATATTAAAAAGTTGCATTGAAAGCGAATCTCCAATACCTGCGCCCTTGATTGCCCGGATGCACAGTCTGACAAAACTATATCTGGAACATAAATATGTAACTCCTCAAAATGTGGATATTTACCGGGAAGAGCTGGTTCAATATTTTCCCCGCAAGCTTTCAGGATTAAAGGAATTATTTTTAAAGCATCCTTTAAAAAATGAAATTATTAAAACGATGATTGTAAACAAGGTTGCCGATTATGCAGGTTTCCCTTATGTGGTGAAATGCCTGAAATACCTTGAGCTAGACGCAAATCAAATGATCGAATATTATATTCACGCTTCCAAAATGCTGGGGATTGAAAAATTAAAAATAAATAAATATATGCCGGATATGGAGAACAGAAAACTTCCAGTTTCAGTTCCCCTCGAGTTAACTCTGGCCATAAAAAATCGTATTGAAAAATCAATTTACCGGTATATCGAATTGCTTGTTTTGTTTCAAATTGATCTTCAGGCAGATTTCTCTTTAGAACTGCCCTTGCTGCCGGAACCAGATTTGCAGGTGGCTGAAATTAAAATGATTGAAAAAAAATTATCGTCCGAAGAAGCCGCAGAAATATACCAGCTATCGCATGTGGGGTTCAGATTCGGGTTTAAATACCTTGTTCTCAAAAGGGATGCCGCGTACTATAAAAAAATAATCAATGCTTGGCATAATTATGGAATTTTGGAGCTAAAAAAAGAACTATATAACATTATTCCCGGCAACCACTGGGAGATTCAGTCGCACATCACTTTAAAAAAACTTTTTTGGTCTGGATTTTTTAAATGCGATCCAGAGAAGCTGATCGAATCAATTGAAAAATTGAATTTAATTCATGAATTGAACCTGCTTCGGCATAACCAGAATATAAACCTTTCCACCATGAGTGGAATCGTTGGTTATTTATTTGCAAAATGAGATGTTATTCCGTTCCAATAATGGGCTTCTTAAAGGAATATAAATTATGAACACCGCCTTGAACCTGGGCGGCAAGGGATCTTCTCTCAAAGCGCAAATTTTCAGAATACAGTTCTTCGTGAAGTTTTGTAATATTTTTAATTCCCATGTCCTGAAAGGAATGTTTAACTCCCTGGACAAGATAGGGTAAAAAATCGAATATCGTACCTTTGTCCATTACGGTTCCGCTTACGCCCTGGGCTACCCGGATTTTCTGGTCATCGGCAAAATATCGTTTTGCTCCGCCTGCTTCCATTGCTTCCAGAGAAGCCATCCCCCGGTATCTTTTCAAGCGTACGCCGTTTTCATAAAAATATTCTCCGGGAGCTTCCTGTGTACCTGCCAACAAGCTGCCAACCATTACCGAGGCTGCTCCAATGGCCAGCGCCTTGGTAATATCGCCAATATTCGTGATGCCCCCATCGGCAATGACCGGAACATTGTGTTTTCGGGCAATCAGAGCCGTATGATAAACAGCGCTAGCCTGGGCGCGGCCGCATGCCATGGTATCCTGGGTAATACAAATCGATCCAGGACCCATACCAATCCGGAGAGAATCTGCGCCGGCTTCAATTAAAGCAAGAGCCTGCTGGCTGGTGACAATATTTCCCGCCATGATATCTATTGCGGGATATTTTTTCTTGAGAGTTTTAATAAATTCCAGTTGATACGATGAATATCCCTGGGCAGAGTCTATTACCAGCAAGTCGACTCCTTTTTCAACCAGCGCCTCAACCCTGTCTCTATCTCCAGGATGAGTGGATACTGCGGCGCCTGCCAGAAGACTCTTGCTATTGTCCTTGCTTGAAAGAGGGTATTCCTTGTTCTTGATTAAATCGCTGCGGCACATAAGAGAAACCAGCAGGCCGTTTTTATCCACGATCGGCAATTTCCCTTTTTTTGAGTCTTTGAGAATATCATTGGCTTTTGCAAGAGATACTCCCTGTTCGGCCGTAATTAACTGAGTACTCATTACATCTTTAATTTTTTTCTTTTTGTCTTTTTCAAAGTCAATGTCGCGGTTTGTAACGATTCCGACAAGTCTGGTTTTCATGGTTCCGTCTTCGGTAATCGGGATACCGGAAAACCCAAATTTTCCCTTAACAGTCAGTATGTCCAGGATAGTGTTTTCCGGGGACAACAAAATAGGATCATGGATAAAGCCGTTTTCAAAACGTTTAACGCGTTCAACTTCGCGGGCTTGATCTTCTATCGTATTGTTGCTGTGTATTATTCCAATGCCGCCAATAAGAGCCAGTCCAATGGCCATTTTGTGTTCGGTTACAGTATCCATTGGACTGGAAATAACAGGAATATGAATTTGAATGTTTTTTGAGATTTTTGTCTGGAGGCTTACTTCGTCAGGTACAAAATCAATGTAGCCCGGGAGAGTTAAAAAATCTTTATATGTAAGGCCTTCTCTGGATTGAAATAATTCCCGACCGGATATACCATCTTTTATATGTTCCATGTGATACGAAAAAAAGTAAAATCCCGTTGTCAATCGAATTAAAATGTGGTACATTTGTCATGGCATATTTAAGGTATTCTGACTGAATTTTGTGTTCATATCCAGGCTTTAATAATCTGGTTGCCGGATGTTGGGTAACTTTTGGGCGATGTTTGCCAGTTCAGCAGCCGTTTCTGACAGCGCAGCGCTCCTTTTTTTGCGGTAATATATATAAAACTTTCTCTGGCAGTACA
>JAOUFE010000135.1 GCA_029858425.1 Spirochaetia bacterium
CCCGGATTTGCGGCTGTTTAAAATAAAACTCGGCGGTTAATTTTTCAAGATAAATTTTCCAGAAATCATCTCCAATGTCCTTTTTTTTTATTGAATAAAAATCGCAGTACCCGCACAGCGAATTGCAAACAGGGATATGAATGTAAATAGCAAATGAAGTTTTAATAGTGAATAAACGAAAATATTTTTTCTTCGTGGAGATTTAACCTCTCCCGTCCCCTTAAAAAATCCAGCTCAATAACAAAAGCCGAACAAACAATTTCCCCGCCGGCTTTTTCAATGAGACTTATGGAGGCATTGGCCGTTCCGCCGGTGGCAAGAAGATCATCGATGAGCGCCACACGCTCGCCCTGTTTTACGGCATCGGTATGAATTTCCACGGCATCCTGTCCGTATTCCAGTTGATATGTTTCGCGGTGTGTGGTAAATGGCAGTTTGCCGGGCTTTCGTATGGGAATAAATCCCTTGTGCAATTTTCGGGCAAGGGCAGAACCAAAAATAAATCCTCGGGATTCTATACCGGCAATAACATCGCAGCCTCCGGCGGCTTCCACCGACATAGCGTACCAGTCAATTACTGTTTTAAAAGCTTCGGCGTCGGCGAGTACAGGCGTGATATCTTTAAACTGAATGCCCGGTTTTGGAAAATCAGGAATATTCCGGATCAAACTCTCGATGTATTTCATGAATGCCTCTCAGGTAATATTGTTTATTGAATTTTTATAAACGGCCATGCCTTTTCCAGAGCAGTACCATTTTCAATATCCGATACCGGAATATAATTCATTTGATAAACCAGCAATAAGTTTTTTACCCGAAAATGAGCCTTGCCAAATTTTTTCTTAATGGAGTCCTCATTTTCATCGGTAATGACAATCAGATATTGACGGGAGTTTAAAGTAAAGCATTTGCCGGCGCCCTGTATTATGGAATCAATTTCATTTTGTACATTTTTTATAATTTCATTGACCAGATAATCTCCGGCAACCTTGATGTATTTTGCAAGAGATTCAGTCTCGATTAAAACATAGTGAATATTTTTGCCCATTGCAGTATAATCATTACAAAGGTTTTTCAAATGTTTGTTTAATCCGGGCAAATAATTGTATTCACAAAGAACCCTGTCGTTTGCAAACTCCTGACCAAAATACCCTGTAAAAATATTTACCAGATTATGAACAGGCCCGGATAAACTGGACATTCCCGGGGCAATTACGCCGAACAGGTAATTTGTTGATTTTGGGTTTAATAACCGGAGTTCAAGCTCAAACAAAGCCTCGTCAATATAAACAGGATAGGTTGCAGCCGGATGTTTGGCATTTAATTGATGAATATAATTTTGAATGAGACGATCCGTATGATTATGAAAAAAACCTTCATTAATCAAAAACTTTTTGTGAATCACGTCATAAATAAAAAGACCAAGAAATCCATATTCGATGGTTTTATAGAAAGCAATTTTTCTGATATAATTATAATGTACCAAACCATATGAATCATCGAGTTTTTTGTTATAATATTCGGTGATTTGTTTTCGCAGCACGGGATTTAAACCCGAAATATTCATTAAAATTACCGATTGCTGCGCTTCCAATGGCAGATCAGATGTTGTTTGAACTGACAATTTGATCATCTGGTTTCTCCCGGGTTTATCCTTGTGGCGTAGGCCGCAGCATTGTAGCTGCTTCTTGTAAAATAACCGGATTGAACATTTTTTATTCCCATTTCATGCGCCATATTTTTCAAATTTTCAAATTCCTGTTCCGTATAAAACTTCTCCACCTGAACCTGGGTTTTCCCGGGTTGCAAGTACTGCCCAACGGTTAAAATATCCGCTCCGGCGTTGAAAATATCTTTCATTAACTGCATAATTTCCGGTAAAGTTTCCCCAAGACCGACCATGAATCCTGTCTTTAGTAACATTTTCGGATACTGACCCCGGTAATATTGAAGAACTTCGAGACTTTTTTTATAGGACGCCTGCGGCCTGATTTTTTGGGACAATCTTTCAATGGTTTCCAGATTGTGCGCAATGACATCGGGCTGACCGTCCCCAATAATTTTCAAATTTTCACGATCTGCCTTGAAATCAGGTATTAGCAGTTCTACTCCAATATTCATATGCCTCAGACTTTGCGATATCTCTCTAAAGTGCAGCGCCAGATTTGCAGGGTCATCGTCTCTGGTTACAGAAGTAATTACGGCAAACTTCAGATTCAAGTCGAATACTGCCTTTAGAATTTCCATTTTTTCTGTTAATATAATCTGCTCCATTGGAACAGGCCTGCCATTTTCAATGAGGCAAAATGCGCAATTTCTGGTGCAGTACTTTCCTCCGATTAAAAACGTGGCAGTTTGCATACTGGAGCATTCGGCTCGATTTGGACATGCCGATTCTTCACAGACTGTGTGCACGCCCTCCCATTTTAGCAATGGAGGGACTTCGCTAAAATTCCACGTTAATTTTTTCTTTGGGTTTTTTACAATGTAGTTTTGCATAGCCTGTGCGCAATATTGAAAGCATCCTGAAGAACAGCGCTCATGTCTCCACCGCAAAAATCCTTGCCTGTCAGTTCGATGCCCTTATTATATGCGGCGAGTTCCCGTAGCGATTTTACCCACGGAACATAGTTTTTATCCAGAAGAGGGGCGGCAAATTCATGCCTGTAAACGCGGGACCACAGAGGCGCAGATTTCAGACCAAATACTTTTTCAAAATTCTCGATTTGAATCGCGGTTAATTCCTGGTCATTAAACAGGGACAGGTCTCCGGGAATAACAGACCGGGTTAAAAAAACATTTTCCTTTTCGGTATCTTTTGAATAGGCGTTTACAAAATATGACCCGCTGATGGTAAGCTTTTCTTTGCGCGAGGCGAAAAAACCCAAACCGGCTCTGTTAAAATCCTTAATGTTATACGCGCTGTAAACGTAAGATACCTGGCGATACCCTGGTTCTCCCAGTTTTTGCGATAACTCTTTTTGATGAGATTTCCAGAGAGGAGCCTGGTCGCGTGCGGCTATAGCAAACACTACATTATTGAAAGATCCATATTTATTTTTTTTTGTATTTAAATGATAATCATTATTATGACCGTTAATTTCGGATATCCGGGAAAATTCGAAATGCACATTCCTGCTTTTTAAATTTTCGACCAGCAGTTCCATTAATTTTCCCAAACCATCATTGTAATAATATAGTCCGGGCTGGTAAGAAAACTTCAGCGTATCGCCAAAAGCTGTATCCAGAAATTTCTGGTCTTCGGTTTGCAAAAAAGCCAGCGCTTGCTTTAAGTTTAATCCTTTTTTCACGGCTTCATAAAATCCCGGCCAGGCCGCTTGAAAATTTAAATTTTCGGCTTCGCAAAACAATACGCTCCGGGCAAAAACAGATCCAAATGTTTCGGCATATGTAAGACCATATGTGGATTTTAAAAAATCAAAAAAGGAAACTCCTTCCCGCGGCGTAAATTTTTTTTTCATTCCCATTAGTGATGCCAAACCACCGGATAGAAATGAAAAACGGCCGTTTTCAAATTCCATAAATCCGCTTGGGGCTTTATTGTAGTATCCATCCTTAAGCACATAAATTTTCTCTTTAATGGGCGACAATTTAATCCCCATTTGATGCAGAATAAAATGAAGTACTGGATTCTCAAGCAATAAAAACCCCGGTCCTTTTTCCAGTTTTACATTCTCATGGATTTCGGTAGCAATGTGTCCGCTTTTGTGATCTGTTCCAAAAACTGTTATATTTGCCTCAGGGTCAAAATGGCGCGCATACCATGCCGTTGTCAAACCGGATAATCCAGAGCCAATAATGGCAATATTTTTCATATGAACTTGGATTTAGAATCCTGACGGATTGTAAATATAAATTGCAAATATTAAAAGAAACAATCGGGAGCCGACCGTTGAATTTGGGGAGTACCGGCAGAAACTTCCCTAATTAAAAATATGCCATGAACGACAGCAGGGTTTTCATATCGGATGTATTGTTAAAATTCAGAACATGCCTCCATTCAATCAGGTAGATATCCGGAATAATATAATATTTAAAATCAAACTCCAAAAACGTATCAGCGGTTTTTTGATTTGCAAAATCTTTCAGCGAGACAATGTTTTCATGGATATATGCAAGATTTAATGTCCCCCTTTCCATATTTAAACGCATCTGTGCTTTCAAAGAAACGGTTAATGGATTTTCCGGATATATTTCGGTATCGAGCGAAAAATTTACACGGGAATCTATTCCAGGAACAAGTTTGAGAAGCAGGCCGTGATTTTTGCCGATTGCAGAATAATAATCCGGGTTGCGTCCGCCATACAGAGGACTTAAAAATGGTACATAAGGATGGTGTTTGCTTTTATAAATGTATTCCAGTCCAAAGCCAAGCAATTTAAATTGCAGCAGAGCCCCGATATCCATTCGAGAGGATAAATTTTCGTTCACTATATAATTCGATCGAAAGAAATGGGCATCGGTTAATAATTTTATTTGAAATAATTTGCTTTCTGATAACGAGCCCGTGACAAAATCAAGAGCTCCTCCGCCGCTGAAAATATTGATATTGCGCACATCGATCCAAAACGCCGGTACAATCTGAAAGTTTTTCAGAAATTCCGTTGGCGCTTTTTTAAAAGGCACAAGCGTATAGTTCGCGTACAAAATCGAAGGATTGGTCAGACTCGACGAAATAAATTCAGCATTATGCCCTTTAAAAAAAATATAGCGGTTTATTATTCCTGTTTGTGCGTCAAAAAAAGGATTATACCAGACTATATTTTGAAGTTTCATTCCGGAATTCGGAGTCTCCCCGGTTAATGAGAATTGAACATCTTTCGTTTCCCAGGAAATATTTTTTATGTAGGTTATCAAATATGCAGGCGATGAAAGTACCTTCGGCCATGTATAACCATGGTAATCAGCAAAGGAAAACCCGTTGAAATATGGAGCCAAACCCTGAAATTGCTTGTTTCCTTTCGTATCTGTATTAAAAATAAAACCAAAAAAAAACGGGATTCCAAAATTCAGATAAAGGCGGCTTTCACTTAAAGTAAAATCCATTTTTATTTCAGGATTCGCCTCAAGAATAAAATTTTTGCCATACCCCCAGAGCAATATACCAGCTCCAAATTTTACATCAACGGCTTCGCTTGCAACACGAGCTTCCGAAAAAATTAAGAAAATAGTGATAAAATAAATTTTGCGCACAATTAAAAATACCTGTGAAGATGCGTAAATGGGAGGTTTCCACCAAGTCTGTCTACTCAAATTTTCTTTTCCGAAGCCCCAAATGATTTAAATTAGCGCCCGGACAAATTATTACTGTCACCTATTGGATCGATAATGCACTAATCTCCGCTAGAGTTAATACACGATTGTAAACCCGTACATCATCAATTCCGCCAGTATAAAACGCTGCCCCTCCTGGTTGCTTTCCGATTAAGAATGGGAGCGTAATATCTGTCGCTAACCCATGCGCAAGTGGGGCAGCAATTAATATTCCATCCTGATATATACTCCATGCTGATCCGTCATAGGTACCGCATATGTATGTCCACACTGGCGTGCCAGCCAAAGTCCCTGACAAGCTGCTAATGGTGCTGTCATAGAGTATGGCTGACGCGCCCCCGGTTGTTTGTATTCCAAAAGCGGTCGTGGCGATAGAGTCCCCATAGCCAGCCATATAACCGCTGCCCACAAGTTCGGTCCATGCGCAAAGAGTTCGTGGTTGGGCTCCACCTGGTAAAGCGGCAGCCGATGTGCTGATATAATCCGTAGTGCCGTTAAATGCAAAGGCCGATGAGGCTATGTTATTTCTATCCAGAGCCGGCGTAGCAATCGCGATGGTTGGTACAGCCTTGTATATTGACGCATCATTTGCATCTCCGGTAAATGGATAGAATGCAACCATACCGCCTGGAACGCTCGTTGCAAGCCGTTTAATTTCAGCAGTAGAGAGTGATCTTTTGTATACCCGTACATTGGATATAGATCCGTTAAACATGAATCCGGTGGAATTCTTACCGATCAGCAGAGATGTGTCAGGAGTTGCCGCTGTGCATGTTCCTGTCGTAACACTTTTTCCATTATGATAAACAGTTATCTGGTTTAAAGAGGTAATCGTCATGGATACATGACTCCATTTTCCAAGGGTCAATACATTGGATGATAGAGGGGTAAAACTTCCATTGCAGAGCCCGCTTATCGTTAACCCGTTGGCAATAATTGCCTGGCTGATTGTGGCGCCATTTTGTACAATATATTGATCGGTTCCTGTGTTCACCATTGGTTTAATCCAGGCGCTGAGGGAAACATTGTTGCCTTGAGCCAGAACTGGGCCTGTCATATACTGTGTTGAACCATCTAGGCTATATCCTCCCAGGATTGTTCCATTCTCATCCGTATCAGTAACTTGCGTTCCAAAGAACGCTGCATTTGATCCATTGCCGGATATGTCGGTGGTTCCGTTATCCAAAGTGTAAAGCACATGGAGACCGCTACTGATTTTTCTAATGCTGTTATTTGCACTATCAGATATATAGATGTCTTTGCCGTCAGCATATAAAGATTTCGGTTGATTGAGCATCCCCGTAGCATAATCCCCATCAACAAGTCCAGCTGTATTGTAATGCAGGGTTGTCACCTGAACGGTAGTAGGGTCAATTTTTCGAATTGCATGATTACCTTGTTCTGTTACATAGAGGTACATTCCATCTGATTTAATATCTGAAGGCAGGTTAAATCTGG
>JAOUFE010000136.1 GCA_029858425.1 Spirochaetia bacterium
GACCGGGTATTGTTTATCTTGCCCTCAAGCGTACAGTTTTGGCGGTAATGGGCGCAACCGCCTCTTTTGATCTTTTTCAGGGAGGCAAATATCAGGAATTGCTGGATGCCGGTAAAAAGGATGAGGCCAATACACTAAAAAAAGACTACATTGCCGATTACAATAAAAAAGCAGCTGCCGAAAGTGACGCAAATGAAACAGGCGTATTGGACTGGCTGATCGATGATGAAAAAGATTTGCGGGCAAATCTGATTCGGGGACTGAACAAGGCCGTCGAAGAAGCCCAAAAAATATTTCACAAAGAATAACAGCATGAAACCCTGAGATTCGGTAGTGATGTCATTTAGCGTCGACAATCCGGCAGCCGCGCGCATTTTTCCGCAAAGTCTGACGTTTTTGCCGGAGGGTTATAGCGTACCGCAAACCATTTCTGTATTCCCGCAATCTGATTGTCTGGCAGCCGGTAACAGAAGCGTTACTCTACAGACCTCCCAAATTACATCCGGCGATTCAAACTATCAATCCAGTATTCATCCTGCGCTGAACATTTCTGTTCCGGTTACGGTAGTAGATATACCCGCGCAGTTCCGGAACTTTGTGTGCAGTCCAACAACGCTGTAATTAATACCACAGAAAACAGCCAAAGCGATAAATTTCTGGTGACTTTAAGCTGCAAACCTTCTGCGCCGGTAACGGAAAACCTTGCCTCGTCCAATACCAATGAAGGCGCGCTGGGTGTATCTTCTGTAACGCTCGATGCCAATAATTATAATACGGATTACGCTGATTGAAGGATGAACACGGATTGACGAGCTTGCCTCGACTTCGCTCGGCACAAGTCGCGCGAATGTTAAATTAAAATCCGTGACATCTGCGTAATCCCTTGAGTCCGTGGCTTGTAGTGAGCGAAGTCGAACTACTCAGACGGTTTCCGTAATTTTTCTCTTGACCGGGCGATTTTTTTCTGCAAGAGTGAAAAAATTGATTATTTTTTGAATATATTGGCATGGATAACAATATTATAAAACAATTTCTTGCAAGATTTTTTCTGCTTCTGGCCATATTGCTGCCTTCCAGCGCAGCGTATTCCGCCGAAAGCGATATATTGCGCGAGATAAAAAATCTGCGCGAAGACACGGCAAGCCAATTCAAGACTTTGCGCGAAGATACCAAATCTGAAATAATAACGTTGCGTGAAGATATGGACAAGCGCTTCAATCTTTTGATGTGGTTTATCGGCCTTTGGATTCCGCTGTCTATGGCAGTTGTCGGGTATATTCTGCAATGTTTAAACAGGCATGACGACCGGTTTTTTGAAATTTCCAAAAAAACCATCGAAGCAGAAGACATGATTAGCGCAATTAACCGAGCCAGTCCTGAAACCCGAAAACGTCTGAAAGAAGCCCTGAAGGGGTAACGCGCTTTGCGCGAATGATGAATTCTGATGGTGAATGTTGAATTGAAATTCAATTCATAATTTAAAATTCAGCGCTCAGTATTCGCGCCCAGTATGCAATTTGCGCGAGGTTTGCAAAGAGGCGAGTGTATCAAAGTGAGTATCCCTATGAAGAAGGTTTGCTTTGTAAAAAGAAGCCACCGAAAAAATAATAATGTCGATCGATGGGAGCGTGAATCCCCTTTTTCTACAGTCCTTTGCAATCTCCCACGACAGGGAAAAAACCGGTTCGTTACATTTTAATAAAGGGATATCATTTTCCATATCTGTTATAAATGCAATTTCCTCGCTGCCTCTCGCGCCATTCCATATCTCGGTTAAAATTGGCTCCGTAGTTCTGGCATCGCCCCCTTCCAAAAGAGACCGAACCTGATCCCGGGTGACTCTGTCCCCTTTTTTTCTCAAGGCCTCGATCCAGGCCGAGGTGTCAATCAGGGTAATCAATGTTCTTTCCTTGTCGTCATCAGTTCCGCGCGCGATATCAGGTTTTCCATGCTTCCCAGTCTGGCTGCCAGTTTTGCCATTTTTCTTTTTTGAATGTACTCTTTAACTGCCGTGAGGATTGCCTCCGTTTTTGTCTTTGACTGACTGTACTCCAACATTTCATTGAGAATATCCACAGGAATATTAATTGTAGTTTTCATATTCCCATGATATTAAAAATATATTCCCTTGCCAAATATTTTTATTGCTTTCCGGAATGGAGCATGATTCGTTTCAGAAGGAAATGCAAATCCTCTCGTTTCGCCGAGCGTTCAATTAGCGCCCGGTTTGTACTCCTAAAAAGTAGCCGTCCCGCCTGTTTAGCCATACTTATATAACGAGCAATGATGAAGCATGAACAAAAATTTCTGGAATTTTTTATGAACCCGAAATCGTACCCTTATACGCCGGAGTATATTCAAATCCGGCAAACCCATATTTCGATTGTTTCTGTGGCGCCGCCTTGCGTTTTTAAGGTTAAAAAAGAAATCCGGTTAAACTTTCTGGATTATTCGACTCCCGAAAAGCGGTATTACTATTTAAATCAGGAACTTGCCTTAAATCGACGGTTGTGCGAAAATATATACATTGAAGTTGTTCCGCTTTATCTCTCCGATCATGGCTTGTCCTTTGAACCTGTCGGCGAATTATTCGATCATGCTTTAAAAATGAATTTTTTAAATCCAGAGACAAATCTTGGGTATTTGCTTGGAGAAAATATGTTTAACGAGAAACATATGGGTTTGTTGATCGATAAATTAACCTCATTTTATTTAAATCAAAAATCAAGCGACTTGATCAGCAGCCATGGTCATCCGGATCGAATTATCCATAAAATAAACGACAACCTTCGCGAACTATCGGTATTTTCAGGCAGTTTTTTTTCAAAACCGGTATTGGATGCAACAGGCCATTATAGCGGGTTATTTTTTCAAAAAAATATCGCGCTTTTCCAGAATCGCTATGAGCAAGGGTATATTAAAGACTGTCACGGAGATCTTAGAATAGAGCATGTTCACATAGACAACGTCTCCGCTCAAATTTATGATTGCATAGAATTTAACGATGAATTCAGGTACATTGATATTGTCGAAGATTTTGCCTTTCTGGCCATGGAGCTGGATTATTTTGCATACCACAAAAAAAGTCTTGAATTTTGCAGTAAAATTCTTGCAAAGATGAACGATTTGACGGGTTTCAGGTTGCTTGTCTTTTACAAGCTTTACAGGGCGCTCGTGAGGGCCAAGGTGAATTGTATACTTTCCCTTGAAGCGGAGATTCCCGAAGATAAAAAAAAAGAAGCCGTTGTCCGCGCCAAAAAATTTTCGCAGCTTGCGATGAAATATGTACTGTTTAACCATGAGCCATTTGTCATTATCATCATGGGGAAAACGGCTTCCGGAAAATCGACTATTGCCAGCCATATTTCTGCCGACATTGGCGCAAGCGTGGTTTCTACCGACCGCATTCGCAAAAGCGCCGCCAATATTGATATTTACGAAGAAACGCCGGAGGATCTCAAGAAAGGAATTTATTCGCCGGAGTTTACAAAAAAGGTTTACAAGAATCAACTGGATGAAGCAGGGAAGCAACTGACAGAAAACAGGGGCGTTATCATGGACGGCACTTTCAGCAGGAAAATATTCCGCGAAAAAATTTGCGCCCATTTTGCCGGAAGCCGGATTGTTTTTGTGGAATTAATCGTAAGCGATTCATTTGCCATCGAACGATTAAAACAAAGAGAGTTTTCCAGAGTTGTCTCTGATGCGAGACTAAAAGACAGATGGGCGTTGGATGCAATGTACGAACCAGCAACAGAAATGCCTGGCGCCTTTTTTGTTACTGTTCAGAATGAGGGCTTGACTGATTCAACGATTATGGAAATTTACAGAAAATTAACAGAAATAAATATTTCCGGGATCAAATAAAGTTGCTTTGACATACCCGTTAGGCTATGAGGGCAGTAGAGTATGTCAAAGCGTATCGCGATGAGCGCATCAATCAAATCTGCCTTTCATAGAGACCCATGATTTTCCGGAAGCGCTTAGGCGCGACTATTTTAGAGCCGCAGCGGCAGAAGCGTAGTCAGGCTCCTGTGTAATTTCAGGAACTTGTTCGGTGTAAATTACCTTTCCGGCTTCATCGACCACAACAATGGCTCGCGAAAAAAGACCCGCAAGAGGTCCGTCGACAATTTTTACTCCATAAGCTTCGCCAAAACCTGCCTTATGCATTTCAGAGACAGAAATTACTTTTTCAAGACCTTCAGCAACACAAAATCTTTTGTGAGCAAATGGTAAGTCCATAGAAGCGCACAAAACTACTGTATTGGGCAGTTTGTCGATTTCAGCATTAAACCTTCGCACAGATGCCGCGCAAACAGCCGTATCCAGACTTGGAAAAATGTTTAATACAACCCGTTTTCCTGCAAAGTCTTTCAAGCTTGTGTCTGAAAGATCTGTTTTTGTTAAACTAAAGTCAGGAGCTTTGGATCCGACTTCAGGCAGGACGCCAATAGTGTTTATTGGATTCCCTTTTAATGTTATTTTCGCCATTATTACTCCTTTATTTTTAAACGGTTCAAATCTATGGTAAGTATATAGTTTCCAGACCTGCGATCAAGTTTTTTGCGCCGGAACTATTCAAAGGTTTCAGAATCTGCAAGGACTACCTGATTTCTACCACGGTCTTTGGCATAATATAGGGCGCGATCGGCCTGTTCCAACAGATGCTCAAAAGATACGCGGTGATCATATTGAGCGAGGCCTGCGCTGATGGATATGTTCGTTTTGTCAAGAACATCCAGCCTGATTCTATCGAGAACATTTTGGGCATGATTTATGTCAGTATTGGCAAATATTAATAAAAACTCTTCTCCACCGTAGCGAACTGCAAGATCTTCGGCGCGCAGATTTGCCGCTAATATATTCGCGATATTTATTAAAACCTCATCTCCGGCCGTATGTCCGTTGGTATCATTATATTTCTTAAAAAAATCAATATCTAAAAATGCAACACTTACGGGTTGACCGCTTCTTTTGGCCAATGGCAGGAGTTTTTTTATTGTCAGCTCCAAAGACCTCCGGTTTGCAAGACCAGTCAACGGGTCTCTCATGGTCAATTTTTCCAGCTCGGAATACAGCATGGCATTTTCAATAGCAAGACCAACCTGACGGCCAATAGACAGGAAAAAAAATTTATCAGCTTCTTCGATTTTGCGATTATTTACGACCGTATGTAAACACAATATGCCGCTGATTTTGTCGCGCCCAATCAGAGGTATTATAATATGGCCATGTGATGGAGACTTTTGCTCAATAATTTCATGTCTCGGATCAGTTTCGGAGTCGCCGCATACAAGGACTTCACCGTTTTCAAAGCTCATTCCACAAAGACATTTGCCTTTTTCAACAATTTTACACGTATCCTGATCTTTAGAGTCAGGCGTATTTTTTTGGTATAGCAGCTCCAGAGAATCGTTTTTATTTAAGAAAATTTTATATTCAGGTATAAAATGAAAATCTTTTAATTCCCGAATCACCGCAAATATTTTTTCAATAAGCGTATCCAGCGGATTGCCTTCCATGATTACCGACGAAATGCTATATAATGTCGTCAGGCTTTTATTACGGCTGATCAGTTCATTTTCCGTTTTTTTTCTGTCCATGGCGATGCTTATCATCTGGCAATATTCTTCAAAGACTTTTGGATCGATATCGGATAAAATTTCGGGATTTGTTGAGTAAATATTAAACGTGCCAATATTTTTTCCCTTGTCATCCTCTATTAACTGGGACATGAAGGATTTCAAATTAGGAGCTTTAATATTTTTTTCAGTACCTGCTCTGTAATTCCTGCGTTCAATGCGATTTTTAATTATTCTTTTTTTTCTTTCGCTGATTTTGCCATGCAGGGCGCCAGCGCCAAATATATTTGTTTGAGTAATCAGGTTTAAAAATGTGTTTGAGTAATTTGTGGTTACGTTTAGCATTAAACGATTGCTGAATTGCATGGTAGAAAAAACAGTGCATTCGGTAAAAGGATGTACGTTTTTAAATGAGCGGATAATAAACCGGAGAATTGCGTCAAGCTCCTTGCCTTTTGCAAGCATCTCCAGAGTTTCCATTCGTACTTTTTTTGAAATATTTTCCTGTCGTTTTTTTGTAATATCTTCTGCGCTGCAAACAATACCGATAACATTGTTTTCCTTTATAATCGGGGATGCATTCATAATAATCATGGCGGCAGAACCACCTTTGCGCATAACTCTTAACTCTACCTCGCGAATAGTGAGTTTATTGTGGATTATATCCATAAAGAAACTTTTCATTTTCCGTCTTGTGTTTTCGGAAAATATTTCCAGCGCAGATTTTCCAAATAATTCTTCCGGCGTAAAACCCAGGATTGAAGCGCCCGCCTTGTTGCTTTGTACAAAACTCCCGTCGATACCGAGGACAAATATACCGCTGAGAGAATTTTCAAAAATCAACGACTGGAAATCCAGAGCAGCTTGTAAACTGTTGGCAATTTTTCTTTCATTGTCCAGCCGGGATTGCAAATTTGTGTTTGGTATATTTTTCATTGCAGATAAATTGAAGTTAAATCGCTGTGTTTTCAAAAAGCCTGTTCTTTATTGTTAGTATATACCAGCGGGGTTAGCTTGTCAAGATTGAAATACACAAAAACAAATGTCCCGGCATTCCCACCGGGATCTATGTTTCGAAATATTCGGCTTGTGCCTTTGGAGAGAACTCGTCCTGCTCTGGAAAAACCGGCAGAAGCTTCTGATTCTGCGCCT
>JAOUFE010000022.1 GCA_029858425.1 Spirochaetia bacterium
GCCCGCAAAAGCAATGCCCAGGAATAACATTATTGCCGTTGCTTTTCGCACAAACACAACAATCTCGCCGGGAATGAACTGTCAATTACAATATTGGGTTATATTACGATTCGGCTGATTCATGAGCTTGGGCATGAACTCGATATTCAGTCAGAATGGTTTAGACTGATGCGTTTTACTGCATTCTGACGTGAATATGGAATTTTTTGCCCAAACTCTCACCATGCTTCGTATATCGGAAAATACATTGACCGCCTGTTTACAGGACAAGAAAAAACCATCATTAAAGATTTTGTTTCTAATAGAGCGTATTCCGAAAACCAGAATGCGTTTTGAAGTGTGGTCTTGACAAATTTCGGAGATAACGATGCAAAAAAATGAAATGGCATTTGGCCGAATACCGGCATATTGCAAATACGAACTATTTATGGAGCGCTATCGAAGCGCAGCAGAAATAATTCGAGGCCAGCTTAAATTATCCAAAACAACAAAATTTCTGGATATCGGGGCAGGAGAAGGCTATATGAAGTACTTTTTTGACGCGGGGGAAGGCAAATGGTTTGGAGTCGAGTGCTGGAAGGAAAGAATCCTGAAATGCAAAAGTCTCGGATATCAAATTGCTGATATTGATATCAATACAACCCCATTGCCCTATCCAGACGGAAATTTTGATGTAGTAATTGCATCGCATGTTATTGAACATTTATCCAATATTGACTTTTGCCTGAAAGAAATGGATAGAGTGCTGAAAAAGGGTGGCATCCTGTTAATTGCTACGCCCACAAAACCCCCTTTGATTGCAGAGTTGATCAATCTTCTTCACAAGTTGCAGCCAAAAGATCTTGGCGAAACGCAAAATGCCTTTTCCGTCCTTTCATTAAAAAGTTTTATAGCCAAAAGACTTTCCAATTACACCCTGATTGACAGCCGGGGTTTTAGAATTGTTTCAGCCAGAAAAAGATTAAAGCTTGAAAATCTGCATAGTTTTTATAAAATTAGTACGTTTCTTGGCAAATATTTGACTTTTCTGGTTCCCGAAGTAAACAATATTTACAAAAAAACAGCCTGATGGACAAAAGCGCCTGTCAGGTAATATAAATTATTCTGACTGAATATCGGGTTTCGCCCCGAGCCGTTATTTGCGAAATGCAAAAGCCTTAGAAATATATTGATTTTTGTATCATTATTCCGCCGTCGGCGGTGGATTGAATTTGAATCCAGGGTTTGCGCCATGCATAAAATAGATATCCCATCCCTGCTCCAAGCGCGGCTCCTGAAAGTACGTCAGTAAAGTAGTGCTGATCGCCAGCCATACGGAAGTAAGCAGTTGCTCCAGCGGCTAAAAAGGACAATGTATAAATAAGAATTTTTAGCTCCGGGAATTGATCGGCCAGAAGAAGCGAGCCGGTGGTTGCCATGGCAAAGGCCATAGATGCATGGCCGCTGATAAAAGAGTAATTGTCATCGACGCCTTTTGATGCCATTGTTCCATAGTAAGAATATGGCCGCTGCCTTCCGGAAACCATTTTTATTACATCCGAAATCAGGAATGTATAGATGAGGGATTCGGACAACACAAATACTCCGTTCAAATAAGGGGCTTTCATAAAAAGAGGAATCCAGGCAACCTGACTTGCCAATAGCAAAATGGTCACATCGCTGACCGTCGTTGCTGTTTTTAAAGAGTTACTATTCCATACAATCATCTCCCTCATTGAAACATCCAGTACATTTTGTCCTGTCCAGTAGGGGTGAAAAGGTCCAATATAGTTTTTTCCCAGTTCAATGGCGAGGGCAGAAATTCCTGCCCCGGCCAGCATGCCGATATCCAGTACAGAAGGTTTGTCATTGATAGGGATTTTTTCTTCGGAATATACGCGTATACTGGAAAACAGCATAATACATATAACCAGGGTTAACAAGAGTTTTCGCATACATGTAAAAAAATATTTTTAACGGATAGTCAATTGTTTTTCTTGCGCATCGGGGCGGCAGGAATTCTAAAAAAAATTGACAGGATGAACGAAAAAATTTTTGTGCAAAGCAACATGGAACCGCGAGCACTACTAACTGGATTGGTCGTTTCGCTGATGGCATATTCTATAAACAGAAAAGTGTCCGGCAAAAAAACAGGCCAATTCAGTATTTGGAATGGGTGGGTTGCCGCGCTTTCTGTCCGGTTTTTTGGGATTATATTTTCGGCATTTTATCTTTTAATTGCTACCGTTGTATTTAAAGAATCCATAAATGAATCAGCATTTATGCTGAATGTACTTATTATGGTAATGGCTGGCATGATTGTTGATTTTGTTTCATCTTTATCGATAGTCCGGGCGGTCGTTCGGGTAGAAGTTTCCAGGGCTGATAAACGGGCGGATCATTAATGTTGTCTGTTATGAATAGCTTGGCCCTTGTTTTTGCTTTAACTCTTGCCCAGGCTCCGGCAAATAATCAGGGTCAGATTGTTCCTCTCCAAAAAGTCGAAAGCGGCGTTTCTGCGAAAGAAACCTCTGTGAAAGAAGACGGGGCTGAGGCTGCGTCTGCGGATGTTCACGAATCTGCCGAAAGTTTTGATTTAAACGAAGTGATCAATCATCATCTGGGCGACGTGCGCCTCCGGGATTTCTACATTATGGGGTATAATTTCCCGATTACCAAGCGTGTAGCCATGATGTGGGTTGCGATGACTCTGTTGCTTGTAATTTTGATTCCAGCCGCAAGATCTATTTCGCGTAACGCGGCAAAACGTCCGGGGCGCTTTACCAGTATGATTGAAGTTTTTGTAACTTTTATACGCCAGGATGTTGGTGAAAACACCATGGGGCATCATTCCAGGTCGTACGAACCATTTTTATTAACTTTATTTTTCTTTATTCTTTTCTGCAATCTTATTGGTTTGATTCCCCCCATGGGAGAGATTGCCGTAAAAGCAGGAGAGCTTTTTGGTTACCAGTTTCATCTGGAGCCCGGCGATATTCCTCTTCCTCTTAAAATCTGGTCCGGAATTACGCCTACGGGCGACTTGAGCGTAACTGCCACGCTCGCCATTACCAGCTTTTTTATTATTCAAATATCCGGCCTTGTTTATCAGGGTATTGCTTATATAAAAAATATTGTTCCGGCTGGAATTCCATGGATCATGTGGCCGATATTATGGCCCATTGAGGTTCTTGGTCAATTTACCAAGCCATTTGCCCTTGCCATTCGTCTTTTAGCGAACATGACAGCCGGTCATATGATTATTCTTGTATTTCTCGGTTTTATATTCCAGTTTCAGCAGCTTGCCATTATTCCTTTGAGCATTTCCATTTCGGTGGCTATTTATTTGCTTGAAATTTTTGTTGCGCTGTTGCAAGCGTATATTTTTGTTTTTTTAACGGCTCTGTTTATTGCGGGATCGCAGCACAGACATTAACGGATAGTATTGTATTGATATTTAAATTTTGTAATTAGGAGATGAACATGGAAATAGGTCAAGGTTTAGCATTAATGGGCGCAGTAATTGGAGCAGGACTGGCGGTAGTTGGAGTGGGCGTAGGTATCGGTAATATCGGACGCGGCGCGACTGAAGGTATCAGCAGACAGCCTGAAGCAATGGGAAAAATTCAGACAGCTATGCTTATTGCTGCGGTACTAATCGAAGGGGTTGGTCTTTTCGGTTTGGTAATTGCAATACTTGTACTTTTTAAGGTAAAGTAAGAAAAGGTTAAATAATGCCTTTATTAGCAGAAGGATCATTCAATTTACTAAGCGTCGATCCAGGTCTGGTGTTCTGGACTGTTGTAACGTTTACGCTTGTTTTACTTGTTCTTTGGAGGTATGCATGGAAACCAATCATTGAAGCGCTGGATGCACGCAATGATAAAATTGAAGGCGACCTGAAGAAAAGCGAAGATTTGCGTAAAGAAGCGGAAGATTTGCTGAAGTCATATTCAGATAAAATTGACTCCGCAAAACATGAAGTAAATGGCATGCTTGAAAAAGCGCGAAAAGATGCTGAAGATTTGCGCAATAAAATTTTACAGACCGCTCAGGAAGATGCAACAATTGTCAAAGATCGCTCGAAAAATGATATTGAACAGGCAAAAGTAAAGGCCATCAGGGAGATCCAGGAATTGTCTGTGGATATTTCTTTAAAACTGCTGGGCAATGTTCTAAATCAGGATGTGAATGATGAAGAGCATCGCAAAATAGTTTTAAGAGAACTGGAAAAACTGAAAAGTAGTAACTGATGACAGACGGCGGCGCGTATACATATGCAATGGCTTTATCCTCCGTGGATGGGGTCGATTTAAAGAAAACCGAAGAGGAGCTTTTACTCGTATCCGGGGTGTTGAAAAATGAGGATATAAAGAAATACTTTTTATATCCCAAAATCTCTCAAGCAGAAAAAAAAGAAAAATTAAAAAACGCCTTTGCAGCCCTTGTATCAAAGACCGTTATGAATTTTCTTTATTTACTTATAGACAAGAACAGGGAAAATCATATACAGCAAATCAGTCATGCATTTACGCAAATCGTAGATCAAGAATATGACAGGGTAAGGCCGCATGTGAGTTTAAGCCGCAACTATCCTGAAGCAGAGCTCCAAAAAATATTGACCATGGTAGAAGGACTGGTTTCTGCCAAAAGAGATGCCTTTGGAATATCGAGCCCGGCAAAGCTGGAATTCCTGCCAGAAACTGAAGTAAAACCGGAAATGCTCGGCGGTATATATTTGCGACTGGGCGATTACATGTGGGATTCTTCCATCAGCAGGTTTTTAAGGGATTGGAAAGTAAAGGTGCTTTCGGGAACAATTGAAAAAGATGCAGTCATATCTGCAGATATTGCAGAATAAAAATAAGTTGAGCTTTGGACAGCTAACACACAAGCCGCGCTTCATGCGCGAGCATGAAGGTTGATTGTCCCTGGCCATAATTAACGAGGTTTAAAGTGAAAGTAAATACAGACGAAATAATATCGGTACTGAAAAAGGAAATTACAAGTTACGGAAACGAGCTTAACGTCGAAGAAGTCGGCACAGTTCTGGAAGTAGGCGATGGTATTGCCCGAATATACGGACTGACCGGCGTTATGGCCAACGAGATGGTTGAATTTGAAAATGGAGTAATGGGCATTGCTTTTAACCTCGAAGAAAATTCCGTTGGGGTTGTGGTGCTTGGAGATTACCTGAAAATTCGGGAAGGATTTATTGCAAAAAGGACTAAACGAATTCTTGAGGTTCCCACCGGGGATGCTCTCATCGGGCGGGTTGTTAATCCGCTTGGGGAACCAATGGATGGTAAAGGTCCTGTGAATACGAAGAAAACACGCCCTATAGAAATTATTGCTCCTGGAATTGCAAAAAGACATCCTGTGCTTGAGCCTATGCAAACCGGAATTAAAGCCATTGACTCCATGATACCCATTGGCCGCGGCCAGCGCGAATTAATCATTGGCGACAGGGGTACTGGAAAAACTGCCATTGCAATTGATACGATTATTAATCAAAAAGGAAATGACGTTATTTGTGTATACGTCGCCATCGGTCAGAAGGCCTCTACCGTGGCCAATGTGGTTGAACGCCTGTATAAAGCAGGCGCTATGGATTATACGATTGTTGTATGTGCCAATGCATCAGACCCGGCTTCATTGCAGTACATTGCCCCATATGCGGGAACTGCCATGGCGGAAGAATTTATGTACAATGACGGAAAAGCCACTCTATGTGTTTATGACGATCTTTCCAAGCAGGCCAATGCATACAGACAGATGTCCTTGCTATTGAGACGTCCGCCGGGAAGAGAGGCTTATCCGGGAGATGTTTTTTATTTGCATTCCCGTTTGCTGGAGCGAGCTGTTAAAATGAATGAAAAATACGGCAATGGATCGCTAACAGCATTACCTATTATTGAAACACAGGCTGGCGAGGTGTCGGCGTATATTCCGACAAACGTAATTTCGATTACCGATGGTCAAATTTATCTTCAGCCCAATCTTTTTGCAGCCGGAGTAAGACCTGCGGTTGACGTGGGTATATCTGTATCGCGTGTGGGCGGTAATGCTCAAATCAAGGCCATGAAAAAAGTGGCGGGTACGTTGAGGCTGGATCTTGCGCAATTTCGATCGCTCGAGGCATTTGCCCAGCTTGGTACGGAACTCGACGCAGCCACACAAAAGCAGATTGACCGGGGTTTACGTCTTGTCGAATTATTAAAACAAAACCAGTATCAGCCGCTTTCTGTTGAAAAGCAGGTAGTTGGAATTTATGCCGGTACGAAGGGTTATCTCGACGGCATTCCTGTACATTTGGTTCAAAAGTACGAAGAAGAGCTTTATAAATGGATTGAAGCATCCCATAAAGATGTTTTTGATCACATCCACAACAAAAAAGAATTGCCGGAAGAGAGCAAACTAAAGCAGCTTCTGGTTGATTTTACAGATCAATTTAAAAAAGAACATAAATAAGCGAATTTATAAATGGCGACATTAAGAGAAATAAAAGGCAGAATTCAATCCGTTAGTAATACTAAAAAAATTACTAAAACGATGGAAATGATCTCTGCCGCAAAAGCAAAGCGGGCAATCGACAAGGTGCATGCCGCCCAGCCGTATGCAAGAAAAATCAGCGATTTGATTTCCTCTATCGGATCTCTTAACACCGGCGTGTTTCACCCATTGCTTCGAAAACCGGATCAAGTGAAAAGGGTAGGTATTCTCGTTTTAACGGCAAACCGGGGTCTTTGCGGCGGGTTTAATAATAACGTAATCAAGCTGGCTCTTGCCAAAGTAAAGGAATATAAACAATCCGGGATTGAAACGGAAGTTTATCTGGTGGGCAAAAAGGCCATGAGCGTTTTTAAATACCAAAAGGTTGCTTTTGAAAAAAGTTTTAGCCATATTGACGACAAACCTGTCTTTAACGACGCTGCCGAATTAGCCAACATATTCATGGAAAAATTTGAAACGGGACATTTTGATGCCGCAGAGATTTTCTTTACAAAATATTTCAGCTCTTCAAGGCAGTCTGCATTTATTGAACGTGTTCTGCCATTATCGATTAAAGTGCTGGATAAAGCTCTTGGTAAACCCTCAGATAGCAATAGCCCAAAAAATGTTGTATCAAATTCTGCAGTTTTTGAACCCGATGAAGAAACCATTATTTCAGAGCTTCTTCCCAGAGCGATACGTATGGCATATTTTCAGGCATTGCTTGAATCTATTGCCGGAGAGCAAATTGCGCGTCGTATTGCCATGAAGAGCGCTACAGATTCTGCTACCGATATGATAAAAGATATGACAAGATTATACAACAGAGCCCGACAGGCAAAAATTACTCAGGAAATTTCCGAGATCGTAGCCGGCGCGGATTCTGTAAGTTGATGAAATAAATAAATTGGAGAATAACATGGGAAAAAAACAGAATATTGGAAAAGTTGTACAGGTAATTGGTTCCGTAATGGACGTAAAATTTAATCAGGAAGATTTGCCTGAAATTTATAATGCTCTTGAGTTAACCGTAAGCGGCCAGAAATTGGTTTGTGAAGTACAGCAGCATATGGGCGGCGGCGTTGTAAGAGCCGTTTCTCTTGGCAGTACAGATGGCGTACAAAGACAACAAGATGTAATAGATACAGGAGCGCCAATTTCCGTTCCGGTGGGCTTGAATACGCTTGGACGTATTTTTAATGTTCTGGGCGATGTTATTGACGAAGCCGGACCATTTGAAGTGAAAGAAAGAAGAGCGATACATCAACCATCGCCTGAATTTCAGGAAATTGAACCCAAAGCGGAAATATTTGAAACGGGAATCAAGGTCATCGACCTTCTTGAACCATATATCAAGGGCGGTAAAACCGGATTGTTTGGCGGCGCCGGTGTGGGTAAAACAGTTATTATTATGGAACTTATCAATAATATTGCAAAAGAACATGGCGGTTATTCTGTATTTGCCGGGGTTGGGGAAAGAACCCGTGAAGGAACTGACCTCTGGATTGAGATGAAAGAATCGGGAGTTATCGATAAAACATGTCTGGTATACGGCCAGATGAATGAGCCGCCAGGAGCAAGGTTGCGTGTTGCCCTGACAGCTCTTACCGAGGCGGAATGGCTGAGAGATCAATCTGGTTCAGATGTGCTATTGTTTGTGGATAACATTTTTAGATTTTCCCAGGCTGGTTCCGAGGTAAGCGCCCTTCTTGGACGTATGCCTTCTGCTGTGGGCTACCAGCCAACGCTGGCAACCGAGATGGGCGCTCTTCAAGAGCGTATCACGTCCACCCGTAATGGTTCGATTACATCGGTACAGGCGGTATATGTGCCTGCTGACGACCTGACAGACCCGGCGCCGGCAACAGCATTTACACATCTTGACGCAACAACTGTATTATCCAGAAAAATCGCAGAAAAGGGAATTTATCCTGCGGTGGATCCGCTGGATTCCAGCAGCCGGGCATTATCGCCGCAAATCGTGGGCGAGAGACATTACAATGTGGCTCGCGCCGTACAAAAAATCCTTCAAAGATACAAAGACCTTCAGGATATTATTGCCATTCTCGGTATGGAAGAACTTTCCGAAGAAGACAAGGTAATTGTTGGCCGGGCAAGAAGAATGGAAAGGTTTCTTTCTCAGCCATTTCATGTTGCCGCCCAGTTTACGGGTATGGATGGAAAATATGTCAAACTCGAGGATACTATTCATTCATTTGAGGAAATATTATCAGGAAAGTACGACGATCTGCCTGAACAGGCCTTTGCCTATGTAGGCGGAATTCAGGAAGTTGTTGAAAAAGCTGAGAAAATGAAAAAAGAGGACTGATGTCATGGATGAAAAGTTTATTCATGTAAGCGTAATTTCTCCTGAAAAATCTTATTTTGACGGAGAAGCCTCCAGCGTTATGCTGCCCGGAAATGGAGGGCTGTTTACAATACTTCCAGGCCATGTGAATATTATCAGCGCCCTGGATCCTGGTATGCTTACCGTAAAAACAAAATCAGGAGATACGAGCCTATATATTCAGGGCGGTTTTATTGAAGCCAGCCAGGACAGCGTAAATGCTCTTATTGAAGGAACAATCAATGTTGCGGAGATTGATGTTGAAGAAGAAAAAAAAGAATTAAACGCTCTGTTGTCTCAAATAATACCCCACGAAAAAAGAACTTCGATTGAAAATAAATTAGCCAATCACAGACTGCGCATTACCCTGTCCCAGAAAAAATAATGTACGTGTCGAGGTAGAAACTGTCCTTGTTTTACTGATTAAAATTGCCATTACCGATGGTACGGGATAATTTCTATTTTGAACACAATGATTACAAATTTATTGCTCGTTGAGGATAATCCCGTTAATGTTGAATATATTCGGGCTCTACTTTTAAATATTGAAAATGATTCTCTGGAACAAAACAGGTTTATCGGCAATATTTTTGTTGCTCTGACCTTGAAAGAAGGCATTGAAACCCTGAATAGCAAAAACATAGACATCGTTTTGTTGGATCTGACGCTTCCTGATTCTCATGGTTTAAAAACATTTCAGGTAGTTCAAAATGTAAATGACCGGGTTCCCATAATTGTTCTAACGGGAGATGACGATACAGCCCTGGCTTTTGACGCAATACATCAGGGAGCGCAGGATTACCTTGTCAAAGGTAAAATTAACAAAACTCTGCTTCAAAGATCTATACATTATGCAGTAGAGCGAATGAATATCCTGAAAGCCCTCCTGGATTCGCAGGAGCGATATTCTATTGCATTGAAGGCCACAAATGATGGAATATGGGAGTGGAATTTACGCGAAAAAAAAATGTATTTTTCTCCAAGATGGAAGGAAATTATTGGATACGCAGAAAATGAACTTGGTTCTGAACCTTTGGAATGGTTTGATCGCATTCATCCCGAAGATGTCCCCGAAGTGGAAGGAATTATTGCTGACCATATTTCTGGTCAAACCCGTAATCTCGTATCGGAACACCGTTTGCTTCACAGGAACGGTACATACTTGTGGGTCAGAGTCCATGGGTTGGCGGTACTGGACAAAGAAGGATCTGTAAAAAAAATTGCAGGAGCTCTTTCTGATATTACCGGAGAGAAACTTATTGACTCACTAACCGGTCTACCCAACATCTCTCTTTTTTCTGACAGACTTCAATCTGCCATTCAGCGGAGAATCGATGAGAAAGATTTTGGATTTGTTCTCATAAAACTTGAGTTTGAACAAGTAAAGATTATTACTACTACGTATGGCGCCGCCGCTACGAACGAGGCTATATACAGCGTTGTAACGCGTATTAAAACCTGTTTAAAAGCCTCTGATACAATTGGTCGCTTTGAAGGCGCCAGCTTTGGAATCATATTGGCGGGTGTTCACGATATATTAAACTTAAATCATATTCTTGATAATATACAAATCCATGCATCCAAGCCTTTTTTGTTGAACGGGAATTCCATATCGATTTCAACAAGTATGGGTATTGTATTCAGCGGAGACCAGTACAAAATATCCGAAGAAATGATCCGGGATGCAGATGCCGCCCTGCAAAAAGCAATGAGCAATGGTCGTTCGAACCGGGAAGTCTTTGAATCTGAAATGCGAGACAGGTCTTTAAGAATTCTCAAAATGGAAGCTGACATGCGTCATGCTATTGAGCGCGATGAGTTTTTTCTCTTGTATCAACCTGTTTTAAACGTTGAGAAAAAGAAAATAGACTCCCTGGAAGCCTTAATCCGGTGGAAAAAAAAAGATGGCTCTGTTCTCGGTCCGGGCGGATTTATTCCCATTGCCGAGCAAAGCGACATGATAATAAGAATCGGCGCTTGGGTTATAGAGGAATCCATTCTTCAGTTGCAACGATGGAAAAAACAGGGTCTCGATGATATTTCTGTCGCCATCAATCTTTCGGCTCGTCAATTTTTAAACCGGGATATCGTAGGTTATATCAAGAAAACATTGAGTATTTCCGGTATACACCCCGATAGGTTTCAGGTGGAAGTTACCGAAAGCGTGGCCATGAGAGATATTGAATTAACGAAAAAAATTTTGCAAGATCTTCATGAGTCCGGAGTTTCTGTATCCCTGGATGATTTTGGTACCGGGCATTCTTCTTTGAGCTACCTGAAACAATTTCCCATATCAAAACTGAAAATTGATCAGAGTTTTATTCGCGAACTTCCAGATGATCTGGAAAGCGCTGCAATTACATCGGCCATGATAACCCTTGGCCAGGCTATCCATTTGAAAATTGTCGTTGAGGGTGTTGAGACAATGGAGCAGTTAAAATTTGTTGAGAAGGAAAATGCTGATTATGTGCAGGGTTATTTGATTAGCCGCCCAATGGAATCCGAAAAAATTTCTGAATTTATTCAGAAATTTGATTATGCCTGTTATTCCAAAGACTGAAATGATTTATGGTTGATAAAAATATCTTTTCTGAAAAAAACATAGACCCATATCCAGTTCTTGAAATTAACAGTTCGGCTCTTGATTCAAATGTTCGACTTCTGAAAAAAATAACAGGTTCCCGGGTTAAACTCCTTGTCCCTGTAAAAGCCAATGCTTATGGCTGTGGTTTTGGAGAAATAATAAAATATTTTAATGCAAATCCGCCGGATTACCTTGGCGTTGCAAATCCTTTTGAAGGAATAGAAGCAAGAGAAAATGGGTGGAAGGGAAATATATTAAATCTGGGCGGTTTTTTCCCGGAGACGGCAGAAATATTCTTTAAATATAATATTATGCCCGCTATTACAGATTTCTGGCAGATTGAATTGCTCAATACCCGGGCTCAACAAACCAATTCCATTTTAAATGTTCACTTAAAACTGGATCTGGGTATGGGACGCATTGGCCTGATGGTGCAGGATATGGACGACTGCATTGACAGTCTTCATTTTGCAAAAAATATTCATATAGCGGGAATTTTTACCCATTTCCCGAGTTCCGATCAACCGGATTTTATTTCGAATAATCTTGTTTTAAAGAAATTTTATGAACAATCCGGGATAATCATGGACAAATTACATCTTCCACGCCATGAAGTAATTTTACATGCGGCAAATTCATATGCAGTCATGTTAAATCCGGATTCCCGTCTGGATATGATTAGACCGGGACTTTGCTTTTACGGGTATTTTGCAAACAACGCAGATCGCGAAAAACTTTCCAGAGAATTTCCGTTCAAGCCGTCATTAAAGTTGAAAGTATTTCCCGTAAGCATTAGAAATTATCCAAAGGGAAGTACCATATCCTATGGCGAGACCTATACCGTTGTGGACGATTTGATCGCGGGCGTAATTCCTCTTGGTTATGCCGATGGAATACCGAGAGCCTTGTCCAATAAAATATCCTTTGGCAAATATCCTCTGCTGGGACGCGTTACGATGGATCAAACTGTCATTGGCGGTTTAACCACCCTGAATGAGGAGCTGGAGTTGTTGGGCGATCATTCGCCTCCTCTGGAATTATGGGCAGATCTAAACGCAACAACTTCCTACGAAATTATGGTAAGACTTGGCGAACGTATACAGAGGAAGTTAGTCTGAAGATTTCCCGTCCTTTAATATTTTTTCGCCAATAATGTTGCTCCCGGATATAGTGACTTTCAGAATTCCCCCGGATTTCAAGAATTGATCCATCGATAAAAACTTTTTGAATGCATTTTCATATGATCCAAAACGGTAATGCAGCGGATATGCCTGCGATTTAAAATTATAAGGAGATTCCGGGATCACAAGAAGCGTTACAAGATAACCGTCGGCAACAGTTTCCATTACCAGATGGGAAACTTTTTTTTGCCATAAAACTCTTTCAAACATGGTATCATTGTATTGCGTCTTGAGAGATGGCTGAAAAAAGGAATCGTAAAAATTATTCTCTGCAAAAAGAGATGTCATGGAAAAAGTAACAATAGAAAACAATCTGCATAATTTTAGGTTACAAAAAAATTGAAATTTGGTTTTAGACATGGAACAAGTACTCCCCAAAAACTTTGCACCGGGAAGGAATTGGCAAATTATTCCTGTTTGTCGGAAATTTCCCAATTTTTTGTGTGCGTTGAGCCCAATAAATGCTTATCCTCAATATGCATGAATATTGCAGTTTGTTTCCAAACCTTTCCATTGTGATTATTATCGGACAAAAATATATAATTTGTATTGATAAAGTAAAAGGTTTCTGACTATTGGTCATTTTATTCGAAGCCTGTAAAAAATAAATATGGAAGAATATATGAAAGCAACTTTACGGAACGGTGCAATAGAAATTTCAATCATTGGTAAATTGGATATGGCTACTGCAAGAAGATTTGAGGCTGATTTTTTTGAAAAATATTTACCTGCGCCCGAAAATGTAATAGGGCTGAATATGTCGGAATTAAAGTTTCTGGATTCATCGGGTCTCAGTATTTTGATGAAAATTACAAATGCGGCCATGTCCAATGGCAAACTTGTTTATTATATTGCTCTGAGCTCAACAATTTTAAGTGTAATAAAAGTAGCTCGGCTGGATAATTTATTGCATTTTATGTCCGAAGAAGAATTTAATCAAAAGTATCCCGCTATTCCATAAGCCATCCCCAAAAAACCGGAAAATGCTCGTACCATTTCACAGAGGGTTAGATTGGGATCTGGATAATGAAACTGGAAAAGCAGGCGTACGCTGGTTTCTGATTCTACTTGTCGCAATTTATCTTGGGCATTTATTAGATCAGGATATTCATTCAAGCGCTGTTGCAGGCACCTTGAATCATTATTATGTCTGGGGACTAATTGGATTTTATTCTATCTTAAATCTCGGGTTTCATATATATTTACATGAAAAAAGAAAATTATCCCGGGGTATTTCAGGTCAGGTTAAATATTTCAGCATGACGCTGGATCTTGCCATGGTAACCGCTCTATTGTTTCCGACAGGAGGTCGGAGCAGTATGTTTTACTTGTTGTATTTTGTGGTGATACTTTCCAATGGAATTCGTTATGGAATGAAGTTGTCCTTGATTGGGCTTATTATTTTTAATTGCCTGTATGTATTTTTGCTCTTTTATCAGTTTTATCCAAACCTCAATATTCCTGATTTCCAGACAGAAGTTCTAAAGGTTATCGGCGCATGGTTTGTGGGAATCTATACAGGATATCTTTCAGCACGGTTTGAAATTTTACATAAAGAAGTAGAGAAATACAGGCAAATTATTGCACAAATGGTATCGGACAGGAAAAATGACTGATTCAAAAGTTCCTGATACAAATAACATTTCGGGCGAGGTAAGTTTTCAAAAGGGAAATATAAATTTTGATTTGTTGGAACCAGAATATCCTTCTGAAAAAGAGGCCAGACAGGACAATAAGGACTTAAAAGAAAGTATACCTAACAAGCGTGGAATCTTTGACGCTGGCCTTAAAATAAAGCCGGTTGGCCGAATCCAAATATTTTTTTGGCTTTGTATCTTTGCAGGATCAGCATCGCTGCTTCTTCATATTGTATTTATTGCCCAATCCCTGTTCTGGGTTCTGATTCTCCCATTGATTTTAATATCTCTTTTATGGTCATTTATTATGCTTATTTTGTTTAAGGTTCGTCCCCGTTGAGAATATTGTTCGCTTTAAAACACAGCATATCCAGTCTATTTTCCAATATCAACGAAAATTCCTTTAATTTTGTAGAATCCTGCGGCGCATCGAGAGGCTCTCCAACCATTACAATTATTTTTGAGAAGGGAAGAGGAAGAGAAAAATCATCCCAGTTTGGTCCCTGTATTTTTCGTGAAAAGGCAAATCCAAGAGGTATTATTGGGCTGCCGGTTTTTCCTCCAATAAATACAGATCCAGGTTTTGCCTTGTAGATTGGGCCATGAGGTCCGTCGGGGGCAATTAAAGCTGCGTTTCCATCTTTTATTTTTTTAATAAAATGGATGATTGCCGAGGATTGTTTTCCCAGCGATGCATCCAGCACCTGAAATCCCCTGTTATGCAATGTTTTGATTCCGACTTCTCTAAAAAAGTGGGCCATACTCTTTTCATATCTGAGTGTTCTTGGATGATCCGAATAAATTAATATATTTTTCGAATGAAATACAAATGCAGCGGCATCAACAAATGAATGCCAGACAGTAAGTATGTACCTGTTGTCCAGCGCGGAAGCCATGAGTAGATGCTCTTCACCTTGAATTTCAATATTTAATGTGGCTTCATACATCCCAAGAATAATGGAACTTATGGAAGCAAATAGCCCGGTTGTAAAACTATAGAGCCCTCTTTTTACCGGGTTTGATGGCAGACTCATATTTCACTCAGGCGGCAGCCTTGACCTGGTTTTTGCCTTCCCGTTTGGCTTCATAGAGGGCAAGATCTGCAAGGTGTAGCGCCCGATCAACAGACTTGTGCTCAGCCCGAATCTCCGAAACGCCTATACTGACAGTAAAATGATAATTCATTCGGGCGGTCTGGTCGTGTATGTTTTTGCATAACCGATTTGCAATTTCAAGCGTTTGTTCTTTATTGCTTTCAACACATAATATGGCAAACTCTTCGCCGCCCATTCGGCCAACTACGTCGCCTGTGCGCAAAGTGTTTTTACAAATCTGGATTAATTTTCTTAGAGCTCGATCCCCGACCGCATGTCCATATGTATCATTTATGACTTTAAAATCATCAATGTCCAGGAGCATGATTGACAGCGGAGTTCCCTGGCGCAAAGTCTTTCTTTTCTCATGTTCGGCGATATCCAGAAAAAAACCGCGATTATAACAATTTGTCAAAGAGTCCCTGCATGCCATTTCGGTTAATTTTTTTTCCAGCTCGACTCTCTTGATTATTTCTTTGTGCAAAACGCGAATATATTTTTGTTCTTTAGCCAGTTCCCTGAATTTTAATCGTCGTACAATTTGAGTTTTGCGGGCAAATTGGGAGAAAAAAATATTATATGTGGCAAAAGCAAAACCAATAATAAAAATATTGGAATAAATCAGAGGGTCTCTGGCAATGTCGACATAAAAGAAAACAACACTGGAAACAATGGAGATGGCCATGGAGTAAGCAAATGAGTTGGGAATTAAAAGTGTTACACCCATAATAAAAATCAATTGCGTTAAGGCCATTTCAGCAGGATCAGCATATCCTGTTTGAAAAAAGAAAAAAGCTTCACCCACAAAAATAAATAAATTAAAGAGTATGAACAGGTAAAAGAGATTGTAATTTTTTATTCTTTTAAGCAAATTGATTAATAATAACGATGAAATTGTGGGTATAATTTTTAAAAGCAAAAGTAGATATGGTTTCTCTGCGGAAGGTAAAATAAAATCAAGAATTGAATACAACCAATAGATGCCCAGCCCGATAAAGATCGATTTTTTTATTTCCGGAATTATTTCTTCCTTGATCGATTCAAAATATCGTGCCTCCGTTACCCGGCTTTTAAAAATCCCCTGATATTTATCTATTTCATATTTAGGCATTTTATTTCAATCTCTGTTTTGACGGAAGCATACAAAAGCACTTCATTTTTGCGAGTAAAAAATTTGCCTTTTTACGGCAAGCAGGGAAAACAAAGTCAAAAGAACAATATTTGCGCCAAGCAATATATGTTTGATTAATGTCAAATAACCGGTGCTAAAATAAAGAAAATTTTCTATCGGATACAATATTATCATGCTCAATATACTGCTATTTTCGGCATAATCGGTTAAAAAAACAAGAAGCGGCAAAAATAATGCCGCTATAACCGGTTTTGGAGATTTAAATGCCTTTTGACCAAGATATATGGTTAATAAAAGCAAAGCTGTGGCATATGCAAAGGGATATATCAGATCGATAATTTCATTATAGAGATATGCATCCCGCCCCGCTTTTCCGAGTTCCGTAAGGTATTTTGATATATCCCCGGATGTGTAATACATTCTCAGATCAAAAATCTTCTCACTTGAATATAATCCTGCTTTTGGAATCAAAACAAGTACCAATAATATTTGGAGCAACGTTTGCGCCAAAATAGCATAAAATATGTTCGCAGTAGTTGCCAGTTGAAGCAGCTTGTTATAAATATTCGAAATCATTGGCCATAGTTTACAGGCAGTTCCGGAGTTAAACCAAAATAAAGTATATTTATGGTTGACATCGGCTTATGCAATTTTTCATACTTTCCATATGAAAATGACGAGAAGACCCAGAAGAAACAGAAAGAACTCTATTATTCGATCCATGGTTCAGGAAACGGATGTTTCCGTCAGCAAGCTTATTTACCCTCTTTTCCTTATGGATGGGGTTAAAAAAAAGGAAGAAATCAATTCCATGCCGGGTATATTCAGGTATTCGATAGATCATATTTTGGCAGAAATCGAGACATGTTGTAAATTAAATTTAAAATCTTTCATATTATTCCCCGCAGTCGAAGAGCAATTAAAAAACAGCGATGCTACTTACAGCTATGATCCCTCAAATTTTTATCTTCGCGCCATCCGGGAAATTAAACAAAAATTTCCGGAGGTCGTTATTGTTACGGATGTAGCCATGGATCCGTATAACTCCGATGGTCACGACGGGTTGGTAAAAAATGGCAAAATATTAAACGATGAAACTTTACCCATTCTGGGTAAAATGGCCATGGCGCAGGCAGAGTCCGGGGCTGACATTGTGGGACCATCTGACATGATGGATGGCCGAATTGGTTACCTTCGGGAATGTCTGGATGAGGCCGGATTTGCCGAAACGGGGATCATGTCATATACTGCAAAATATGCAAGTAATTTTTATGGACCATTTAGAGACGCGCTTGAGTCGGCGCCAAAATATGGCGACAAAAAAACATACCAGATGGACTATGCAAATAGTAGAGAAGCATTAATTGAAGCCGAGCTGGATATTTATGAAGGAGCAGACTTTTTGATGGTTAAGCCTGCGCTGGCTTATCTGGATATTATACAAAGCTTAAAACAAAACTTTGATATTCCCATCGTTGCATACAACGTTAGCGGCGAATACTCCATGGTAAAAGCTGCCGCCGAAAAAGGTTGGCTTAATGGCGAAAAAACCATGATTGAAATTTTATACAGCATTAAAAGAGCCGGGGCTGATATTATAATCAGCTACTTCGCAAAGGAATTTGCGCAAATAGCTGAATCTCGCTAAAAACAATGCCGCTCCCGATTATTATTGCACTTTTAGCGTATAACCTGTACTTACAACGCCTGTAACCTTTATGGAAAGCGATGTACTTGAAGCGGGAATCGCCACAAGGCAGGTCTCGGTTGCATTGCCTGCCGTAGCGCTGGTACATTGCTGATCTACCGGCAGAAAAACGCTGTTTGATGTGCTGTTATTGGCGCCGGTCGATGTCAACCCATTTGGACCGCTGTAAATATCCAGAGAAACATCGCCAGTTCCGACATCAGGGATTACTGTAATTGTATGCATGGAACCGGCAACGAGGCCAGATACTGTATAATAGTCGGCATTGGGAGCTGTAACGAACTTGTTATAGCTACCCGTTGTTATATTCCATGGCGCTGGATTATAGCTGATGGTATAAAAACCGCCGCCTGCTCCCCAGGGATCCACGATTACCCAGAGAGAAGTACCAGTAGGTACGGCTTGTACGCTTTCTGGAAAAACACCAGTAATCCATGAAGCGCTCGTCAGTGTTACAAAGGCATCTGAGTAAGTATATATATCTATGTCATTTGAAACATTCGTTAACTGAATATTGTACGAAGTACCAGCAGTTAATCCATTAATAACATAATAACTACATGGCGGCGGTGCTGTCACTACAAAACAGCTTTTGTTTGCACCGGCGTTTAATGCTGTTCCAAGATATCCTGTTGTTAACGGGGGCGCGCCTATAGGTGCAAGCGCTGTCCCCTGTGCCGCCAGCGCCGGTCCTGCGGTAACAAGCCATGCGACGCCGGTTGAAACATTATTAGCTTCATTTAGCTCTGGAATTATATTGGTTGAATCTACCGATACGTATGCTGTTCCGCCTGTCATAGTCGATACTGGAATAATCCTGGAACCGACTAATGTTGCCCCGGCTGCAAGACCAGGATGTGTATTGCGAGTTGTACCACAACATAAGGCAGGCGCAGTAGCAGAATTTGTCCAGACCTCTGCCACGAAAGGTCCTACGGCATAAGCTCCGGTATTGGTAACTGTATAGTTTACCGTAATAGTTTGCTGCGATGTTCCGGTGATACCGCCAACTGCATTTATAGCGATTGTTAAATCTGGCAATGTCCAGGCTACACCCAGTGATGCGTTGTTCGTTTCCAGAGCTTCCATAAAATCGCCGTTGGCTGTACCATTGTAATCTATATAGGCATATACAGTTCCCGCTGTCAAGGCTCCGATAGCCAAATTTTGCGTTCCCGATACGACTGCATTGGTAGGTATTATACCATAAATCGGTATAGTAATGGTTGGCGCCGCAGTTACGTCTGTTGGCGCAGCCGCCAGATTTACCCAAAAAGCAACTTTGGGGTTAACGGCAGTCTTTGCGCCGATATTATTCACTGTATAAGAAACAGTTAAACCGCCTCCGCCAATGCTCACGCTATTTATAGTTACCGTAAAATCAGGTTTGGCTGGGTTAGCGCAGTCTATTACCACAGAATTACCAGCAGAAGTCATGGTTCCGCTGGCGCTGCCAGAAACAAAAACACAGATTTGTGTAGCTGGTTGAGTTAATGTCAAGGCAAAAGTAGAACCAACTGCTTGTGCGGTCATGGCAAAAGCAATTTTATTATTGGCGGTTGTCAATGGAGCAGTTTGAATGCCGGGTACGTTTGTTGTATTGGTGACATTCAGAGTGTTTGATCCGGTTAAATTTAAAACTGTTACATAGACAGGCGCATTTGCCACGGCCGTGCATGCAATATCCTGTGTTACAGTAGTTCCCCATACTGTTGATTTCAAGTTGTCTGTCCCATTGGAAAAAACACATGTTTTTCCAGGGGGGGATTGCATGATTTTTATACTGATATCAGAACCATCATTTGTAACTGGTAATGAGTATGTATCCGTGCCAAATCCATTGGCGATTACTAATTGTGCAATATTGGTTGTATTATTATAAACCACGGATTGATCGCCTGAAACAAGACCAATGACCTTTCCAGTAATTGCATAGGCAACCGGGGAACACGTTGCCGTAATTGTCCCAACCACAGGGATGACCCCTGATGCATTGGGTGAAAGATAGCATTGCTGATCAATACTGTTCAAGTTTAAACGATCAGGTTGCTGGAAAATACTTACAGAATAATTGTTTCCCGTATTTAAAACGGGAGTGGTAAACGTAAAAACGCCGTTGGCGCCAGCCAGAATATTGCTGGCTGTACTGCCGTTTAATCTCAAGCCGAGACTTCCTCCTGCGCCGGTAAATCCGGATACTGTAACGGAAACCGTTGGGCCGACGGCGCATGTAATGGCAACATTGGCTGCTCCGCTTAAAACACCCGAAACCGGAGCTCCGCAGGTTTTACCCGCAGGGCTAAACGAAGTTACCGTAACGGTATAGGCCGAACCGTCGGTAATGGGTGTGGCAAATGTAAATGGCATTGAAACGCCCGTTGCCGCCGCTGTCGTAAAAGTTTGCGCAGCATTGGCTACGCCGTTTGTTGTACTATTTAATTGAAGTCCAACAGTATCTCCAAGGGTAAGTCCGGATACCGTTCCTGCCACAGTATATGTATTCGTTGTACAGGTAATGAGCGGTAAATTTACATTAACCGCCCCTACGGCTATTGCCCCGGTAGTCAAAGCCGCAGCGGGGAATGTGCATGTTTGATGCGGGCTGACGGGTTGACTTGCAATGGAAACAGTCACGGACGCCCCGGTTGCAAATGTATTTAAAAAACTATATATTTGATTTGTTGATGCAACAGTAAGCCCGTTTGTGACAGACAGGTTTTCGGTAATGCCAACCGAAGAAGTCAAGTTTAGACCAATAGTTGCATTTGGCGCAAGCCCGGAAATTCCGGTGGTAGCGTTTCCACCTGCTGCAAGCAATCCCCCTCCGGAACAGGTAATAAATACATTGATTGCGTTGCTTCCCGTTAGGGTTCCCGCGCCATTGGTAACAGCGCAGGTTTTACCCGCTGGCGGAGTAGTGACAGTAATATTATATGCCGTTTTGTCTGCTTTTGCGGGAAAATTAAAGGACTGAATGCTGCCGGCGACCAGCGGCGCGCCCGGCCCTAAAGTCAAGCTTCCTGAAACAGGTAAGATGCCATCCGATAAAGTAATAGATTCTGTCGATAGCAGACCGCTGATTGTGCCGCCAGTTGTGTATGTGTTGGTAGTACAATTAATATTAACTCCCGTAACATTTGTATTTGCCATTGTTCCGCTGGGAGCGCTTACGGTACAATTTTGGGAAGGATTTGCAGGCTGGCTGAAAACAGTTACATTATAGGTATTTGTCGTTGTCAAAGATGAAGGAAAAGTATAATTTACGGCTCCGGGATTTGGGCTGAAAAAATCGGCGGTAACGCCGTTGATGGTATTTTTGAGCGTCAGTCCTGTTCCCGACAAATTGCTGATGGATCCTCCAACCGTATGGATCGTTACGTTGGAGCATGTTACCTGTATGCTCGATATATTCATGTTAGCTACGGTTCCCAGGTTTCCCCCGGCAACGCATGTTTTGGTTAGAGGAGCAGAAAACACGCTAATATTATAGGATTCTCCCGATAACAGTTTTGTCGGGAAAGTAAAGGGGTCGTTTCCGGTTCCGCCTCCTGTGATGGCGGCGCTATCCGATAAATTGTTTTGTAAAACAATTCCATCTCCGGCAGATAAACCCAAAACAACACCTCCTACCTGATATTGGGTACTAACGTTTATATTTGCATTTGCCGTTACTTTTGCTGTAATATTACACCCCATTAAAATTAATGAGAACAATACACCTCCCGCCTTTAATAATCTGTTTACTTTCTTCATATCATGCCCGACAATTGAATATATATGTAAATTTTTTGTTTCGTCCATAAAAAATCCTTTTTTCAAAACCAGCACACTCCGTTTCCTGGAGTTGCAATGTGATTTTGAGCCGATGTGACATAAAAACTGTTTGGGTATGCCAATATAAATGCATTCATGGCCGGTATTTCATTTGTACAATCATGCTCATCCGAATAGGTTCGGGCATGATGATACATGGCGTTGTCTGCTGATAATGAAGCCGGATAATTTTTATAAACAAATGCGTAGTCAGCCCGCGCCGTCGAAAATTCAATCGGCAAAGATGTCGCACTTGCTGGCGCGGTTGCGGGTAAATTCACCGTTCCCTGGCTTTCATAGCTTCTTCCCCTGTAATAATAAGCGCTTGTCAGTTGTGTACTTGCAGGATAACCGGAAATTACTTTTCCCAGTTCGATAGTTGCATTTGCATAATCGGCGATATAATAATAAGATAAGCCTTTGTGAAACTGGCTGTTGTCTCTAAAGTTGCTTGTGGTAAAGTGCGTCAACAGATAGTTAAAATCGCTTAGCGCAAGGAGCAGCTCGGCATTGGCTGTTGTTGTATTGAGCGATGCTGGAGTCATGGCAATTTTTTCAAGATTCATATGAGAAGAACCCCGGTAATAATAGGAATTATCAATGTAGTCACTTTGCGGCTCGGAGGTTATTATTTTCTCAAAATCGGATTTTGCGTTTGTAAAATCAACCGCGCTTTTGGAAACTTTTCCGGTATTATACCATGACAGGCCACGGTAGTAGTAGGCTCCATCGAGATTATTGCCGGAAGCGTACTTTGATATAAAATCTGAAAATGCAGTTATGGCGGAGCTATACTGAGCATTTTGATAATAGTTGTAGGCAGTATTATAGTCCTTTATTTCTTCCTGGGAGCTGTTTGGAGTGATACTTTTGCAATTCCAAATAGAAATTGCAATTATCGCAATGATTATTTTTTTCATAATATTAATCCATTTTTTAAAGTTCTACTTTTGAGTTGATTTCGGTTCTATATTTTTTGCTGTCCCGAAAATCCGGAGAAAGCTTATTTAATATTTCATACTGGCGGTTGGCCTCATCATAAGCTTTCAGGTTAAACAAATCAACAAGATATAGATATCTTCCTTCAGGGCTTTTGGGCTGCAAAAGTAAATATTTTTCCACAAATTTTGTAGACTCTTTAAAGTCTTTCAACACGCCATGTATTTCGGCAGTTACAAACAATGCGTCCTCATTTTCCGGGTCAGTTTGCAAAACTTTTTCGAGGGTAGAGAGAGCATTCTTGAATTCTCCTTTGTTCTTTTGTTCGTACGCGAGGCGAATCATCAGTTTGCTGTCTCCCGTTTGTTTTATGCCATGACTAATGGTCTCCATGGCTTTATCGATCAGATCTTTTTTTTCATAGAGTAGCGCCAGGTTATAATAGGCACTGGAGTATTTTGAATTCAAGTGAATAGCTTCAATGTATGATTTTTCGGCGTCGTCAAAGGCATTCATTTTTGAATAAACTATCGCAAGATTAAACCAGGCTTCAGGATAGTTTTTTTTCAAAAATATAGCCCTTTTATAGGAATCGATGGAATTTGCAAAAAGATTTTCCTTGCTGTAAAGCACCCCGAGGTTGTAATATACGATTGAATCTTCTGATTTCATTGCAATTGCCCTGTTGTAATATTGAATGGCCGCATCAATACTATTTAGTTTAGAGTAGACTATTCCAAGATTAATAAGCGCCTCATAATAAAGCGGGCGCAACTCAAGAGCTTTGTTGTATTGCTCAACAGCCAATTTATAATCGTTTAACCCATAATATGCACGGGCAAGATTGAAGTGATACAGTTCTTCTTTTGGAAATTGGGCAATGAGCTCCAGCAATAAATCTTTTGCTTTTTCATCTTCATTGATATTCAGATATAAAGATGCTGCATTTGATTTTAGAAGCCTTGAGTTGGGAATCTGCTGAATACCTTTGCGCATCCACTTCAATGCCTTGTCATTTTCATTTTTCCCTGTATAATGACTTGAGATGATGTAATATAACTCTGCATTGTCCGGATATATTTTTGCAAGATGTTCAAGCTCAAGGATGGCCTTTTCCGGATGATCTTTCAGGGAAAGCCTGGCGCGCCGCACTCTGGCGGGAATAAATTCCGGGTCTAATTTTATGGCCAGATTCAGATATTTTAAAGCCTGATCTTTGTCTTTAAGTTTTTCGAGAGCTGCGGCTGTCCAGTAACAGGCTTTTGCCTTGCGCCCAAGACTGGAAATCTCCGCCGATTTTAGATAAAACTTTACAGCTTCTTTGTATTCATTTTGCCGATAATATAAAAGGGCTATATTCATCATGGCCTCATAGGACTTGTTTTTGAACGTTAAAAATTTTTGAAAATATTCGATAGCTTCCTTACCGTTATGGGTTTGGCGACTGAGTAAAAGTCCCATGTTATAATAATATCGGGGATTGTTGGCGTATTCTACAGACTTAAGCAATTCAAGACCGGTTTTCCAGGAAGGCGTTTTATAATATAAATATGCCAAGGTAAGATTTAATTCAGGATTTCGCAATTGCGGGTTTTTTCCATCTGCGATAATCTTTTTAACAGCTTCTTCCCATGATTTATTCTCGATCAGAGCATTTACCTCGTTGTACCATTCGATTTTTTGTGGCGGAATATTTCTGGTTTCAAGCTTCTGGGTAATACTCAGAGATTCATCGGATTCTTCCTGTTCCCGATTCAGGTTTATAACTGTAATGTCATCCCGGTTTTCAAT
Source organism: Spirochaetia bacterium (assembly GCA_029858425.1). Taxonomy (GTDB): domain Bacteria; phylum Spirochaetota; class Leptospiria; order Turneriellales; family JAOUFE01; genus JAOUFE01. Next base: position 24,698 of record JAOUFE010000022.1, read on the forward strand.
GTATTTATCAAGAGCCAGCAAGCTGACGATTAAAGCCGCCAATAAAAAAAGAAAAGGGATAAAGCTTTCGGTGAACAAAATTTTCCAGTCTGTTTTTTTCATTTATAATACCTCCAGAAGACCTTTTTTATTTGCCTTTTGAATTTCCAGTCCGGGCCGGGCATTTATTTCAAGCAGCATGGGACCATTTTTTTGATCGAGGGTAAAATCAAAGCCAATGTATTTCAGGGGTACTATCTTGCAGACATCGGAACAATATGCCAGCATTTCCTTTAGATATGGTACGGGTTTTTTAGCCAACGGTATATTGGTATCCGGATGCTTTTCTATATATTTTCCTCTGTAAATAGCGGATATTGTCTTGCCAGTTTCAAGATCAATTCCCACCCCGATTCCCCCCTGATGCAGATTTGCTTTTCCATGGGATCGCGAAGTGGGTATTCTCAGCATGGCCATTACGGGCTGTTTTTCAAAATAGATAAATCTGAAGTCTGCAAGACCCCGATTATAGATATCTTTAAGAAAAGTATGGGGGAACAATCTTTTTTCAACAATGGCCATATCGCTACTTCCGGTAGAATAGACGCCCATAAGAATGTCCGATATATGCTTGCGAATTTTCTTGTAGGAAAGAAAGCTCCCGTCAATGTCGTATACTCCATTTTCCCCTTTTTTTCCGAGCACCATTATTCCGTATCCGCCGCGGCCTTTATTGGGTTTGATTACTGTATTTTCAAGCTGATCCATATTTGCTTTTAGATTATAGATATCTTTATATTCTTTAAATTCAAGAACAGTTTCCGGATGTGGAACCCCGGAGGATTGAAACAGTTGTTTTGCCAGAGACTTCTCATCGGCCATTTTAAAAAATTGCCTGTTTTCAGACGGATAAACAAGGCGAATGTTGCGTTTGTTGATTCCGAGAATCTGACCATTGTCTGCCGATAGCATTTTTTTTATCATTTTGCCTCCCGGATTAGCTCTGCAAAACGAAAATATTCCATCAGGCGAAAACCAGCCCATCTTCCTACAATAATGTTAAATCCAATCAGCATTAAAATGACTTCGGGAAAAGACAGCATAACCAGTTGTAAAAAAGTAGAATGGATAAAGTAATAAACAGTAATAATGACAATGACTGTATTTGCAGAAACACTCAAAAGTCTTTTAAAGCTGCCTTCTTCAATCAAAAGAATAACGCGGTGTATTGTAATGGCTACAATGGCCACGGGAAAAAATACTACATATACAAGGCTATATATTTTGTAAGATAATCCAAGGCTAAAAACGCCGAGAAGGCATAAAATTACAAAAGACAACAATATGGCCATTTTCGGATGATAAAGAAGATCCAGTCGCGATATAAAGAGGTTAATAAAATAAACCGTCAAGATAATCCCGAAAAAAACGCCCAGACCGGTAAACACCCCGATATTATGCAGTACCGATGCAATCAATATAGGGAGAAATGTTCCAAAAGTTTCAAGCCCAACAATATTTTTCAAAATTACTGAAATCAGGGCAGCAAAGGGAAGCATTACCAGATACACAAAAATATCCAGAGAAAGATTAAATTTTTCGAATTGACTGACAAGATTGTTGATATTCAGGGGAATGTCCTGATAGTTATCGTTCATGCTTTCCCGCGGCAACACCGTGCTCTCAAAGGAGTAACTGTAATCAAAATCAATACCGGCGGTATGCTTAAACAAGACCATGTCGTCATAGTATAAAGAAATATATGTTCGGGGGAGTTCGGCAAAGTGATCGTTTGTTGGACAAAATGGAACCCATTGACCGTTTATGTAAATTTCCACCCACTGGTGTATCATTTTTTTTGGGCTTTTGTTTAATATGATTCCCCCAACAACCCTTGCCGGAAGGCCCAGGTTTTGCGCCATCG
>JAOUFE010000137.1 GCA_029858425.1 Spirochaetia bacterium
GTGCGCAGCGCAAAATGCTGGATGAACAGCCCGACAGCGGAAAAAAACATCGCATGCAAACAGCCTCGGACAAACGGCTGTTTTACTCTTCGCCGTATAATCTGAAAACAAAGTATAATGCAGTAATCCATTTGTTAGACAGCAAGAACTTTGACGGCATGGTTATGGACGTAAAGGACGACCGCGGTTTTATTTTGTACAATTCCAGGCTGAAGCTGGCGCATGAGATTGGCGCGGTGCGTCCGGTTTTTGATCTACCAAAAATAATTCAACTGGTGCATGAAAAAAACAAATACCTTGCGGTTCGCATTGTCGTTTTTAAAGATCCTGTTTTGTTTGAAAACCATCCCTATGCCATCTGGGATAAAACCGGCGATTTTCCGTGGACGGGCAATCCAAAAGAGCGCTGGCTGGATCCATACAATCCGGCGTTGGCCGACAAATATTATGTGCCCCTCATTGAGGAATTAACCGCGCTGGGCGTAGACGAAATTCAATTGGATTATATACGTTTTCCCTCGGACGGTTTGATTGGCAACTGTCTTTTCAGGTATAAAAAAGGAGACAAGTCCTTTTCAGAGGCCATTGAGGATTTTCTGGTGAAAATACGTCAGGCAACCCCTTTGCCGCTGAGTCTCGATATTTACGGCTATCAGGGATTGTATCGAACCGGCGGAGCGATTGGACAGGACATGGAAGTTTTGGGTAAATACGCCGACGTGATTTCGCCCATGCTTTACAGCTCCCATTTTGGAGATTTATATCTCACCGACATTGAAAAAGACAAAAGGGTATACCGGCTGATTCGCCACAGCATTTCCAGGGCTGAGTTTATTTCCAGAAACAGGTTTTTAATCCGGCCGTATTTGCAGGCATTTCCCATGAAGTCAGCCATCTGGGGATACGGCGAAAAATATTTTACCGATCAAATACGGGCCAACGTCGACGAACGCGGCAGCGGTTATTCCTTCTGGGGTTCCATTGAGAATATGCAGGCGCTGGACAACAGTTTAAATCATCGCCAGTAAGGTATGCGAAAAGGGGGAGCGCAGCTCCCCCTGGGCTGAGCCTCTTTTTGCAAAGAGGTCTCTGCCCATCCCCTCAGATATGGGTTGTCGACGTATTGATTTTAGTGCGCGATATATTTTAACAAATTTTCTGCTTTTGCGATGTCTTCGGGCGTATCAACGCCAACGGAATCATGTGCCGTTACATAAACATAAATCGGAATGTTATTTTCCAGCATTCTCAGTTGTTCCAGCTTTTCCAGATTTTCGATGTTTCCTGGAGGCAATAATTGAATTTGCAATAATGTCTGCCTGTCGTATCCGTAAATGCCCAGATGTTTGTAGGCCTGCGATACATCGGCAGAATCTTGACGCCAGGGGATGGGCGATCTTGAAAAATAAAGCGCTTTAAAGTTTTTATCAAAAACCACTTTCACCTGATGAGGACTCATAAAATTTTCTACTTTTGAAAATGGAATTGCCGCAGTAGCTGTCGCGCAGTCAGGATGATTCAAAAGCATCCGGGCAATACCATCAATGGTTTCGGGATGGATGGCCGGTTCGTCGCCCTGAATGTTTACAAAATGGGTAAATTTGTCCATTTTCCCGGAAACTTCGATCACGCGATCCAGACCCGTTTTGTGATCTTTTCTCGTTAAAATGGCCTTGCCCCCGAATTGCTCCACCGCATCAAGGATTTCAGACGAATCGGTAGCCACAATGACATCATTTAAAAGAGTTGCCCGTTTTGAATTTTCGTATACCCATTGAATCATGGGTTTATGGATGATTTTTTTTAACGGCTTTCCCGGAAACCGGGTTGAATCCAGTCGCGCAGGAATTACCCCAAGAATATTCAATGACATTCTCAAGCTACGCTTTCTTTAAAAGTGCTGCCAAAAGAAGCAATCATTTCCTCATCGGTCATGTCCAGAATTCCGCCAAAAAGATCGCCATTGGTTAAGCGTTCATTTAATGCCATGGAATAGCAGTATGTTTCAAGAATACATTGTTTTACGGGCTGACCGTTTAACCGCTTGGAACCTTCGCGTTCGGAATCAAAGGCCAAAGGTTGATCCATGTTTTGGACAATTTTTTTTTCGCTCTTCATGTCTGTAATCAATAAAGCCAGCATTCGCGTAACATTATCCATGTACGATCTGACCAATCCTCTGACGTTTCTTCCTTCCATCTCCATTTTTACTTTTGCGCCTTCTTTTCTTTTGGATGCTTCCACATAATTGGCTCCGGAACTGTGTTGTTTTTCGTAACCCTGAAAATTTTTTCTCGCTTCTGCGTAATTTTCAAATGCCTGTATAACTCCTCTGGACTGGTTAAAGGTATCGGCCAGAATTTGCTTATAATCTTTTTTGGTTCCGCTGCTGTAGTCAGGCGCAAGAATTATTTTTTTTGTGGTGAGGGTAAATGACAGTTCTGTATCAAACTCAAGAAAAAAAAGGTAGGCTAATAATGCCCTGTCATTATTCAGCACAAAGGTATATTTCCTGTGAGGATCATGCTTTTGCCTTAATGCCGTTATTGGATTTTGTTTCATTAGTTTGAGGCCATACTGATATTCTTTGGTATTGAGAATCTGCGCAGATGGGCTTTCCGGTTTTGTTTCCTTTTCTTCGGATTCCACGATTTCTGCGGATTCTCCGGTTTCCTCGCCCGATTCATTGCCTTCTTCCATCTGATCTACGTCAGAATCCAGGATGGCTCCCGTTAAATTGGAGCCTTCGCCTTTTTTGCGTTTTCCGATTTTTTCATCCTGGTTAATCTGGAGAGATTTTTCCAGATTCGGCGAAAAAGGGGCATATTCAACTCCGTCCATTCGCGAAATTAGAGAAAATAATTTGGGAAATGCTTTGGCAAAAACAATATCAACATCCTTGATAAACTTTTTTCGTTTTTGCTCCATCAGGGTTTTATTGTTTTCATCGCCGGTTTCCTTGCTGTACACTTCGACGGCAAGGTTGAGAGCTTTTTTAATCGTTTCCTGAAAAGGGTATACATAATATAATTTTCGAAATAGATTTCGCAGGGATTCTTCAGCCATATTAAATGGGACATTGATATTGGGATTGTTTTGATGAAAATCGAACAAACGCACCATATCTTTTGAATCAAACAATTTATGAAGTTTTTGCAATAATTCCATTAAAACAGGGCTTTTCTGATCCAGCGCTATGGCAATTTTTTTGCCGATATTCCGATCCTGCAAAAAAAGATCGTTGCCAATTAAATTAAACTCTACAAGAGCCTGTTTGACATCCAGTCCAAGAAACCCGACAAAGCCCGGTTTGATACTGTCTGATCCAAAAGGGGTCAGGCCTTCAAAAAAAGTTTTAAATTTTAGAATAAGACGGGTTAACGAACCGGAGCCTTTTTGGGGGTCTCCTTTTTTTGCAGAAACGCTTTCTGCGTCATCATCTTCAAATGCCCTTGGTTTCCGTCCTGGATCACGACTGCGATTTGGTTGCCTGGATTGTGTCTCCTGCCTTTTTTTTTCGCGCAGCTCTTTTTCAGAAAGTACTTTCCCTCCTCCCGATTTAAATTTATCAAGCATGGCTTTTCGCTCGTCAGCCTGTAGTTTATCTGCTCCGATGGCATTTCGGGTCTCATCAAATTCAAATTTTGAGGGCATATTTACAAAGTAAAAAATCTTTACAAAATGACAACAAAATATATGTACTCGAAAAATAAAAATGCAAAATCCATATAGCAGGGTATTTGGGCTAACCGGGATTATCGGAAGCGGGAAATCTACGGTGGCGGATTTATTGCAACAAAAAGGAGCCCTGATTATCCGTGCAGATGTATTGGTGTCGCAAATACTGGATCCGCAATACGGGCGCCATGACGTTATAAAAAATAAAATATATACCATGATTAAAAAAAACAGGGGAAAAGATCAGGCTGACGTTATTTTCCAGGGTGGAAAAATAAACCGGCGCAAATTAGCCGAAATTGTTTTTTCCGGCATGAAAATGACAATGGAGCTAAACAAAATTATGCACCCCGAGGTTTCCAGGTTATTTGCAAAAATAATTCAATCAACGCCATTGGACAAGCGGATTATAATTTATGACGTTCCCTTGTTGTTTGAAACCGGTCTAAACAAAAAAGTACGCAAGAATATTGTAGTGTATGCCCCTGAGGATATAGCGATAAAGAGGGCTTCGCAGCGCATGGGGCTTTCTATCGAGGAAGTAAAAAAAAGATTAAAACATCAAATTTCCATTGAAGAAAAGAGGTCTATGGCCGATTATGTATTAGACAATACCGGAAATCTGCAAGATTCAGGGAAGGAAACGGAGAAACTCTGGAAATATTTACAGGATCAACAATGAGCAGCGAAAATATTAAAAAAGTATATGTAGTAAATTTAAATAAAAGCAGAGTCGTTATTTTAACCGGGACTTTTATTTTTCTAATGTCTCTAACATTTCTTGCCGGCGTAAAGTGGGTTAAAACAGAGCCTGTTGAAAATACAAATCCTCTACAGCTTCCCAGAGAGCTTTCCCGGGGAGATCACATGGAAGATCCTCCTGAAATACCGGCGACACCGCTGAACAGCCCTAAAAGCATCGCTGATTTACCCGAGGAAGACAACAGGATGTTTGAAAAAAACTCCAGAGACAAGGAAGACCCTTTTTTAAATGCGCCTCAAGAGAAAAATGTTTTTGAAAAAAGCAAAGGAATAAAGTCGGTCTCATCGAAGGAACAGAAAAGCAGAGTAGAGAAAAAAAATGTGAATCGTGAGGACAAAATTGAAAAAGAGGAGGTGTCCAGTCAAAAAAGCGAGAAATATTTTTCTGTTCAGATTGGCGCCTTCGTACATGAAAAAGACGCCAACAGTCTAAAGGCCAGACTCATCGAGAAAAAAATGGATGCGCGGGTAGAAAAAGGAAGCCAGTATTATTACGTCAGAGCCGGAAAAGCCAAAAATAAAAAAAACCTGGATACAATGATTAAAAAAATTCATGACAGGTTGAATATTCAGGCAATTGTAGTTCAAAACAAGGCTCCCTGATGCGCAATCTGCTTACTCTTTTTGATCTGGATAAATCTGCTTTTGATTCTATAATGGCAGATACGCCCAAATTCAAGAATAGAACTTACCATGATAAATTTTTAGCCAATAAAAATATCGGATTGATTTTTGAAAAACCTTCTACGAGGACAAGGGTATCGGCAGAGGTGGCCGTTGGAAATCTCGGAGGCAACGCTATTTATCTTGGCTCTTCAGAGCTTCAGTTAAACCGTGGCGAATCGGTTGAGGATACGGCAAAGGTTTTGTCGCGATATCTGGATGGTTTGATTATTCGATCGAAATCACACACTTTTCTGGAAAAATTTTCCGAGCATTCGGAAATTCCCGTGATCAATGCCCTTTCTGACAAAGCCCATCCTTTACAGATACTGGCCGATTTTCATACGATCGTTGAAAATGGGCTGGATATGAACAGGGTAAATATGTGTTTTCTGGGCGACGGTCAAAATAATGTGTGCAGAAGCTTGATGGAAGGATTTACTTTTTATAATGGGTTGTTGAATATTGCTGCGCCTGAGGTATACTTTCCCGATAAAAGTTATCTGGATTCTATATTATCTCGCGGAGGCCGGATAAAAGTTTTTTCAGACCCCCATGAAGCTGTTCTAAACAGCGATGTATTATATACAGATGTTTGGGTTTCCATGGGCTACGAATCGGAATCGGAAGTTCGAAAAACACGCTTAAAAAGTTACCAGATAAGCATGGATACAATTCGAGCTACCCGCGCCAAACCGATTGTAATGCATTGTCTTCCGGCTCAAAAAGGGGAAGAAATATCTGCCGAAGCATTTAGTTCTCCAAACAGTAAAATATTTGATCAGGCAGAAAACCGGCTTTATTCCCTGCAGGCAGTTTTAAAATATTGTTTTTCGGGATAAAGTATGACGAATTTTGACCAGTATTTTCAAACTTCCGCCGATGTCCGTAGCATTCCGCATCGTTATGAACAATTCTGGAAAGACTCCATGGAGTCGCTAAAAAATGTTCCCCTAAACCTGAAAGTCACAAGGAAAAAAGCGCTTTTTTTAAACAAGTACAATGAGTTTGACTTGAGTTTTGACGGCATTGGAAAATACAACCTGAATGGAAAATTATTCATGCCGCTGAAATCAGGCGTGAAGCCGCCTGTAATCATTCGTTTTCCCGATTATATGCAGGAGACAAAGTTTATTCCGGAATTGTATGAAAAGGGTTATGCGCAATTTATTCTGGAGTTAAGAGGACATCGGGAAGCGCTTGCAGTCTCGCGCCAGACAGAAGAAGGTCAAAATGCAAGTTATGGTTTTTTTGGCGAAAATATGCTCGAACCGGCTGAATATTATATGTATAAACTTTATCTGGATGCGGTTCGAAGTCTTGACGTTATTCGTTTGATAAAGGAAGTGGATAAAAACAAAATAGCGATATGGGGTAAAGGCACCGGATCAGCTATGGCCGTTTTTTTGCAGCATAATATGGAGCGGATATCTTCCATGATTCTGGATGAACCGGCCTTTATGTACCTGGAATTAACCCAAAATGTATCCAGATCTTCGTATGCCGAAGAAATAAATCAGTATATA
>JAOUFE010000138.1 GCA_029858425.1 Spirochaetia bacterium
TACCGCTACTGTACGCGGAATTATGGCGCAAAGACTGATCCGGGTTTTATGCCCACATTGCAAAAAAAAGATCAAGGCCACTCCAGCGCATTTAAAAGAAATTATCCCCTGGCTGCCGAAAGGCGCCAAAGCGAAAAATCAGCCCGCGATTCATGTATATGAAGCCCACGGATGTAAAGAATGTTTAAACAGCGGCTACCGGGGGCGAACCGGTATTTACGAACTAATGATTCTTGATGAAAACATGAGGTCTTTGATATTGAAAAATCCAACAGTTGACGAAGTGAAAAACCAGGCCATTAAGCAGGGGATGAAAACTCTCCGCGAATCTGCTATTCAAAAGGTTGTGGCTGGCGTTACCACAATGAGAGAAGCTCTCCGGATTACCTGATGCCGATTTATTTATACAGAGCGTTAAACTCGGGTGGACAGGAAGTTTCAGGCCATATTGACGCCAACAACCCGCAAAGCGCGCAATCCAAGCTGAGAAAACAGGGACTTTATGTAAGAGAGTTAAAAGAAGACACCGGAAAAAGGGATCGGGAATTATTTCCTTTTCTAAGCAAACTGATTTTTTCCATACCGCGAAAAGATATCGGGCTTTTTGCCCGGCAGTTGGCTACTTTGCTTGGCGCCGGAATTATGATTGATAATGCTCTTTCGGATATTATTGAACAAACCAACAACAAGCATCTTCAAAAAGTTATCATTGAAATCAAGGCCAAGGTTCTGGAAGGAAAATCCCTTTCCGAAGCCATGGGGGGGCATCGCGACATTTTTCCGCCCATTTATGAGAGCATGGTCAAAATAGGAGAGGCCACCGGCAACTATGAAACCATTCTGGGTCGTCTGGCCGACGTTGAGGACAAAAATGCTGATTTGCGGGGTAAGACCATCAGCTCATTGATATATCCAATGATAATGTTTGTTCTTTCTATCATGGTCGTATTTTTTCTCCTTACATTTGTAATACCGCAGATAACAAGTATTTTCAAGACCTTTGACGCCCCCTTGCCGTTGCCCACAAAAATGGTAATATGGTTGTCTAACTTTATGATTACCACATGGCCTGTTCAGCTCTTAAGCGTGCTTGGCGCGATTTACGGAATATATACTTATAGAAAAACGCCTGTTGGCAAATGGAAATTAGATCAATTTTTAATGAAGGTTCCTGTTTTTGGAAAACTGTTAATTAAACTCGAAGTCAGTCGTTTTACCAGAAATCTGGGGATTTTACTGCACTCCAATGTTCCTTTATTAAAAGCCCTTGAAATTGTAACGGCCACCTGTTCTAACGAAGTATTTCGCAGAGAACTCGCCGTTGCTTCAAAAAAAGTGGAAGAAGGCAGCAGTTTAATCGAGAGTTTACGAAACTCTACTTTTATACCGCATATGATAAAAGGTATGATGAGCGCAGGAGAATCCACCGACAGATTGGGCGACATGACCATGAAGGCCGCCGATATCCAGGAAAACGAACTGGATACCACCGTTCGAGGCCTGACCAGCGCGCTTCAACCGGTGATTATTGTATTTCTGGGAGGCATTGTTTTTTTTATATTGATATCGGTTATGCTGCCCATATTTAAACTTTCTTCGTTGATTCAATAGTGCAATCTTTGCCCTTGATCGATATTGCGGGGCTGTGTAAAAAGAAAAAATGCAAGAGCATTTGAACTTGGGCAAGAACTTCGATATTCACGTCAGAATCTAATAAAATGCGCGTTTTTGGGGCGCTATTTCATTAAAATCCCGGCATTCTCTGGCGCATCCGCGCTTAAGTTTCGACTTTTAGACAACTCCATATACTAATATAAATCATTTAACATTCTATCGGATATTATGCCATGCATAAAAACAGCTTCATGATCGAGTATTTTCACCTCCACTTCCCGTTCATGCCTTCTGGAATCCTTGACTTCTACCATGGCCGTTGCCCGGATGCATGGTCTAAATCCATTTTTTCTTGATCTGTGCTCTGGAAGAACGTTCATATCATCGGGAGAAATTTGTTCAATGCCGCAAACATAATCCACGATTGCCGCAACCGGAGCCTCATGGTATATAACACCGGCATTTAATGTCATCAGCGTAGCGCTTTTCTTCTCCACGAATCCGAAAGCCCCCACGGTTCGATGCAAATCTATAAGGGAAAATTTTTTATTAGCCGGATCTAACTCTTTGAAAAGAAAAAAATTCGTTTCATCGTCTTGCTCGTAAAATCTATAAAGTTTATCTACAAATATGGCATCTATTGCGTAAAATTCCAGGCCAAGATTGAAAATCAGATATAAATGAAAATCCAATGGTTTCATATTTAATTTCTCCTTTACTTTTGCCTTGAATCGCCCGGATTTACTGTCCGCTGACTGGCTTTTATTTCAGCGCGATCCCCCACTTTAAAAAAACTAACGAGATCGCGAAGAGATTCTACCGAACCGGACAATTCTTCGGCAGTTGCCGCCAATTCTTCAGCTCCCGATGCGTTCTGGTTTGTCACGGTGTCAAGCTGCGTCATGGCAGCGTTGATCTGGCTTACCGTATTGGACTGCTGATTTGATGCAGCAGCAATTTCTTCCACAAGAGCCGATGTTTGCTTGATGGTTGGAATAATCAATTCGAGCATTGCCCCGGCCCTGTCTGCAATATTGACGCTACTGACCGCCAGCTCGCTGATTTCTTTGGCGGCAACCTGGCTTCGCTCTGCCAGTTTTCGCACTTCCGAGGCTACCACAGCAAACCCCTTTCCGTGTTCGCCTGCTCGCGCTGCTTCTATGGCCGCATTCAGAGCCAGAAGATTGGTGTTGTAAGCAATATCTTCTACGAGGCCAATTTTTTCGGAGATCTGGTTCATGGCCGCTACCGTATCCATAACGGCCTTTCCGCCTTCCTGCGCATCAGAAGATGCCTTGCTGGATATACCCTGCGTGATTTTTGCGTTTTCAGCGTTCTGGGTAATACTGGCCGACATTTCTTCGATCGAAGAACTGGTTTCTTCAACGCTGGCGGCCTGTTCATTGGCCCCCTGGCTCATATTTTGCGCGGTAGAACTCAACTGCTGCGCTGCGCTTAAAATGGCTTCAGCCGAACCCAAAACATTAAAAATTACTTTTTTTAGATTTTCTACCATGTTTTTAATCGACAAAAGAAGAAGTCCCATTTCGTCTTTACTGGCAATGTCAATGTCGACCATAAGATTTCCATTGCCCAGTTCGTTGGCCACCCCTACGGCTTGTTTAATGGGGCCAATAATACCATTGATAATAAAAATGCCAAAGGCCACAATCGCAATTAATGCCAGACTGGAAATCACCCAGACCGTCGTTTGAATCGCTGCCATGGCCGTATGCGATTTTTTGTTTTCAGCATCTGCAACACCCACATTCAGATCAACCACCTTATCCAGGGATACTTCAGCAGTATGAAAATAAGGCGCCACTTCTTCTACCTGTTTAAAATATTTTACAAAAAGCTCTTTTTGTCCGGCCACTCCATTGTTTTTTGAGAGCGCAATTTCTGTTTCGGTAAGTCTGGAATCGTGTTCTTTCCAGGCATTCCAGTCTATTACAAATTGTTTCCACAAAATCACTTCTTCGTCTGTCTGGGGCAGCGGCTCGTAAATTTTCCAGCCTTTTTCAATTCGATCCCATACTTCTTTTTTCTTTTCTACCAGCTTTGCAAATTTTTCGCGCGCATTGTAGTCATTTTCATACAGCGAAGTTTCCAGATTTACCACGCGCACGGCTGTCTGCCCTTCATTGACAATTTCCAGCCCCAGAACCGATGGCAGTCTTACGCTTCCAATTTCATCGACCGCCTTTACTCCCGTGCGCGCCGCCATAAGACCTGCGCCGGCTACCGACAAGAGCGCAATCACAGCTACGCCCACCAGTAAACCCAATTTCATTTTTAATGACAAATGTTTCATTTTACTCCTGATTTAATCTTCAAGGATTTTTAAATAAAAATATTGAGATTGCGGGCAATATTTTCCTGCAATCTCCCCAAAGATTTTTTAGTTTCTTTTAATTAAATCGTTCTTTCGAAACTTTGAGCCGCTGCCGCAGACTGAAAAAACATTGAATTGGTGGCCGTCTTCATCAAAGGCACGTATTTTTTATCTTCGCGCATGATATGATTTAAAAGCCAGTCTTTTAAATAATCCAGAACGTAAACAACCACTTCTTCATTACCCTGATCGAATTCCTGAAGGGATTCGTTGATTTTTTTAATGAATCTTTCGTGAGAATCTTTGTGTTCTACAAATTGCTTGTAGTCTATTCTTTTTAACTCATTTTCTTCTGCATTGAAATGAAAACGGGTGTAGTGTAACAACCCCTTCATGTATGTCCCCAGAATCTCTACAGGTTGATTCCTGCTTTTTGCGCTGTCAATCTTGTTGTAAAGATTTATTAGCCATTGATGTTGATCGTCGATCATTTTTATTCCCAAATTATATTGAGAACCCCATTGGATTTGCATTTTCTCACCTCATCCCTTAAATTTTTTCCTCTGCACGTTTAGTATCTTTTCTCAATTGCCTGACAATTTATTAGACAATATCTAATTCTTAATGTATTCTTAAGATAGATGTTGATAATTTTATATGTCACACAGTTTGAAAGGCACAAAAATTCTTAAAAGCATATTGTAAACTCTTTTTTCTAAATTTGTTGGCTGTTTCAATCATTTGTACTGCCTTAGTCCATAATATGTTTCCCCCACGGGGGTAGAAAAACTTGCGGATCATGTCAGCACTCATGCTGTTTCCATTATTCAAAGATTTGTTTTTATTTATTGAATGCAACTTTGAATAGCTGTATGCCATGACATACAACTTGCTCATTTTGTCAACAAGTATACCGTATTTTAAGAAGGTATTGTTATATGTAGGTGTTCACATGTGATGACCTTTCTTAAATTGGGTTTAGTAAATAATCTGAAAACGGGAAAAACAATGTGAATCAAAGAAAAATAAAAGACAACGCTGCCGAATGGGAAAAAGATCAGGAATTTGCATTTTTTTTGGAAAAGTTTGGCAAAAACGTCAAAAAAACAAGAACAACCAAACGCAAAGTTGCAAATAAAGAAGGTATGTTTACCCAGGAATATTTTGATAATATAAATACCGGCAAAAAAGGCAAGGGGATAAAGATTGATCTAAAATATTATCAAAAAATTGAAGCCGGATCGGTAAACGCGTCTCTATATCTTGTGTGGAAACTGGCGAGAAAACTGGAAGTTGATGTCGCAGAATTATTTAAAGATTTGTCTTAAATAACCCGCAAGCGCGAATATATGTTGGGGGAGCGGCATAACGTAGAGACGCACGGCCGTGCGTCTCTACGTTATGCCGCGCGGGGGAGACTTGCCCCCGCCAGATCAGGATTATTTGACCTGCGTTGCTCCATTAATTTTAAAAAAGCTGATTAAATCACGCAGCGACTCGACTGAGCCGGTTAATTCTTCGGCTGTTGCGGCAAGCTCTTCGGCGCCGGATGCGTTTTGATTGGTAACGCTGTCAAGCTGGCTCATCGCTGCGTTAATTTGATTTACCGTACCTGATTGTTGATTTGAGGATGCGGCAATTTCTTCCACAAGATCGGACGTTTTTTGAATAGTTGGTACAATGGATTCCAGCATTTCCCCGGCTTTATTGGCAATATTCACGCTGGTGACTGCCAACTCGCTGATTTCTTTGGCGGCAATCTGGCTTCGCTCGGCCAGTTTTCTTACTTCAGAGGCCACCACGGCAAAGCCCTTGCCGTGATCGCCGGCGCGGGCGGCCTCAATGGCGGCATTGAGCGCCAACAAATTGGTGTTGTAGGCAATATCTTCGACCATGCCGATTTTTTCGGCAATTTGATTCATGGCCTTGACGGTTTCCATAACGGCCTTTCCGCCTTCCTGCGCCTCGGAAGATGCTTTGGTTGAAATGCCCTGCGTCACCTTGGCATTTTCCGCATTTTGGGTGATGCTGGATGTCATTTCTTCAATAGATGCGCTGGTTTCTTCTACGCTGGCCGCCTGTTCGTTGGAGCCCTGGCTCATGGTCTGCGCCGTTGAGCTGAGCTGCCGGGATGCGCTGGCTACATTTTCTGTATGGCCAATGATTTTACTCATTGTATCTGACAGACTTAACCCCATTTCGTTTAAGGCATTGATCATCTGGCCGATTTCGTCTTTGCCATGGAGCGACGCCCTGACCGACAAATCGCCTTTGGACATTTTTTGAAAAATATCAAGCGATTCGGATAATGGTTTGGTGATACTGCCGGTAATTATAAAACCAATCAATATGCCCAAAATAATAGCAATAATCGCTACAATTAAAATTAATAGCTCGTTAGAATCGGCGGTATTCTGTGCCTTAGCCGAAGACTCTTGCATGATTTTTCTACCGGCATCTTCGACCTCGCCCAGCATTTTCATGGTTTTGTCGCCAATTTCATCAGCGCCCTTATCGGACTTGTGCAGTTCTGCAGCCACACTTGCATACTTTACCTGACCAGTTAAAACGTTTTTTTTAAGATCGTATATTTTTTTAATTTGCGGTTGGAACTCATCATTATGAAAAGCGT
>JAOUFE010000023.1 GCA_029858425.1 Spirochaetia bacterium
ATATGGTTGTGGTAAAGAGCCTGCAGGCATTAAGTCTGCAGTTTTACTTTTCGGGCATGGTCAATAAAACTGACAAATAACGGATGAGGTTTTAACGGTTGTGATTTAAATTCCGGGTGAAATTGTGTACCCACAAACCATGGATGAATGGATTGAGGCAATTCAACGGCTTCAACAAGACGGTCATCCAGAGAAACGGCAGAAATCACCATGGGGGATTTCATAAAATCATTGCGGAAACGGTTGTTAAATTCAAACCGGTGCCGATGCCGTTCGCTGATTTCAGGAGATTTGTAAATCTTCTGGATTAGAGAGCCTTCGGTTAGTTTCGCCTGATAGGCTCCCAGCCTCATGGTTCCGCCTTTGTCGGTAATGCTTGCCTGATCTTCCATCAACGCAATTACGGGATATTGGGTATCCACGTTAAATTCAGTAGAGTTGGCATCTTTCATGCTTAAAACATTTCTGGCAAATTCAATAACGGCGCATTGCATTCCAAGACATATGCCAAAGTACGGGATTTTATTTTCACGGGCATGGCGAATGGTTGTTAGTTTTCCTGCAATTCCTCTTTCGCCAAATCCTCCCGGAACCAGAATGCCTTGAGCGCCCGATAAAAGATCGGCCACATTATCTTCCGTCACCTGTTCTGAATCAATGTTGATAAATTCCACGCGCGACTTTCCGGGCAACCCGCCATGCCACAGGGCTTCGCGCAAACTTCGATAGGCATCGGAAAGGGCAATGTACTTTCCAACAAGGGCAATTTTTAATACAGTTTCAGGGTTTTTAAAAACATCTACCACGCTCTGCCATTTTTCCAGAGTTGGATTGGCGTCAAAAAGCGGCGCGGTATTTTCCATTTTAAAATATTCCATTATTTCATTATCAAGATGCTCTTTGTTGTAAATGAGGGGTATCTCATAAATAGTGTGTTCAATATCAGGCGCGGAAATTACGCGCTTGACCGGTATATTGCAAAATAAGGATATTTTGGATTTTACTTCCTCATCCAGATAATCTTTGGATCGGCAGATTAAAATGTCGGGCTGAATTCCCTGGTTTAGCAATTCCTTTACAGAGTGCTGCGTGGGTTTTGTTTTTACTTCCCCTGCTGGAGAAATGGACGGAACCAGAGTCAGGTGAATAAATATGGTTTTGTCCGGCCCTTTATCGAGACGAAATTGTCGAATGGCTTCCAGAAAAGGCACCGACTCAATATCTCCCACCGTACCGCCTATTTCCACCAGAACAAAGTCGATATCAGGATGGTTTTTTTCAAGAAGCAAAATTCTGTTTTTTATTTCATTGGTGATATGCGGAATAACCTGAACGGTTCGTCCAAGATATTCCCCTTTTCGCTCTCTCTGTATTACGGTAAAATATACCTGACCAGTACTGACCGAGTTGATTTGGCTCAACGGCGAATTGGTGAACCTTTCGTAGTAACCAAGATCCAGGTCGGTTTCTGACCCATCGTCGGTAACATAAACCTCGCCGTGTTGATAGGGACTCATTGTGCCTGGATCAATATTTAAATAAGGATCCATTTTTTGAATTGTCACCCGGTAGCCCCTGGATTCAAGAAGCGTGCCAATGGCAGCGATACTCACCCCCTTGCCAAGGGAGCTGGCAACGCCGCCCGTTACAAAAATATATCTTACGCTTTTCACAAGGTATATGTGAATTAGCATAACCCGTCGTCAAGAATTTGGAGCGCAGTTATGGTGGTTAGGCCGGAACCCCTGGTTCCGGCCTAACCTCAAGTTTCGGCCTGCCTAACCTCTATGGCGGATAAACAAAAAATAATTTACAGGGCTATCATTTCAAATCGAATGGCAGTCAAGCGTTCGTTATTATTTAAATATTTAAATATTATAAGTTATGGGTATACATAAATAATGTCCAAATACAAATAGTAAAGTCAAACAAGAAATATAAATGCTAAAATTAAACGACTATAAAATTAAAGACATAATATATGAAAGCGACCGCTCTGTTATATATTCGGCAATTCGAAACAGCGATGCACAACCTATTATAGTCAAGGCGTTGGCTAACGGATATCCATCTCCGGAAGAAATTGCCCGGTTTAAGGGCGAATTTGAGATTATGCGGGATATTCATCTCGACGGGGTTGTTCAGGTTTATACTTTTGAAAAGCATGAACATACTTTTATAATGACGATGGAAGATTATGGCGGAATTGCTTTAAAAAAAATAATGCATTCCACAAAAATGAAAGTTAGAGATTTTCTCATTTTGGCCGTTCGTCTTGCAGAAATACTGGGAGACCTGCATAAAGTGGGCGTAATTCATAAAGATATAAATCCCGGCAATATACTATGGAATCCGAGAAATAACGAGATTAAACTCATTGATTTTGGAATCTCCACCAGATTATCTCGCGAAAACCAGAATATACGCAATCCGGACTTTATCGAGGGAACACTATCGTATATTTCCCCGGAACAAACAGGAAGAATGAATCGTTCGATCGATTATCGTACAGATTTTTACTCTTTGGGAGTCACATTTTATGAAGCCCTTGCGGGTATTTTACCTTTTACTGCCAGTGATTCTATGGAGTTGGCGCATTGCCACATAGCGAGAATACCCCGTTCGCTATCGGAACTATCTGCTGACCTTAGCGGAACCTCCAGTATTCCAAAAGTGCTTTCGGATATCGTAGGTAAACTGATGGCCAAATCTCCGGAGGAACGTTATCAAAATGCGTATAGTCTCAAGCGTGACCTTCAAAAAGCCCTGGATATCTACAACGATACCGGAACCATCGCAGGGTTCCAAACAGGAATGGATGATATTTCGGATATTTTCCAGATTCCGGAAAAACTCTATGGCATTGAAAAACAAATCGCGCGTTTTCTTGCTGCGTTTGAATCAATGGGAAATGGCGCAGCGCAGATCGCTATGGTATCTGGAGAATCTGGCGCCGGGAAATCCGCTCTTGTAAATGAAGTTTATAGATTCATTGCCCCAGGAGCTGGATATTTTATACGCGGCAAATATCAGAGAGCAGATAACAATGTTCCCTATTCTGGATTGAATTATGCCCTGAAAGACCTTGCAGGGCAGCTTCTTCAAGAGCCCAATGACGATATTATTCGCTGGAAAAGCGAGATAAATAGTACCTTATTCCCCAACGGAAAAATTATAACAGATTTAATTCCGGAAATGGAGAGTATTATGGGCAGGCAAGGCGAACTTGATGAGCTTGGCCCCGGGGAATCGTATAACCGCTTCCTTTTTACTTTTAAAAACTTTATCAAGATTTTTTCGAAACGAGGTTATCCTCTGGTAATGCTTCTGGATGATTTGCAATGGTGCGACATTGCCAGTTTAAAGTTAATGGAAGATCTTTTGTTGTCAGATGACATTGATCGCTTATTCCTCATTGGAGCATATCGCGCCAACGAGGTTGATGCAGGTCACCCTCTCATGTTTTTTTTAAACCGAATTCAAAAAATAAAAACAATTCACATGCTGGGTATAGAGCCATTGAGCAAATTGTCTGTAAATGAAATGGTATCGGATACTTTAAAATGCAATTTGAATCGGTCAGAACCGTTGGCTGATTTGCTCTATGCGAAAACAAATGGCAATCCATTCTTTATTCGCGAGCTATTAAAAAATTTTTATAGTACGCAATCCATATACTTTGATCACGAACATCGAATGTGGGACTGGAAAATAAATGAAATCGCGAAAATAAATGTCTCCGAAAATGTTGTTGAATTATTAAATCACCGCTTAAAGAAACTCGATGTCAAAACCATCGAGCTCATAAGCTTTGCTTCGTGTCTGGGAAGTATTTTCGATTTTACAACATTGAAAACGATCAGCGGCCAATCTATAAGTATTCTGGCGGCAGCGATCTGGGAGGCAATTCAGGAGGGGGTCATTATTCCGTTGACAGGAAATTTTCGTATGCTGCATTCTGGCGTTTCAGAAGAGATCATCGGGAAACTCGAAATTCAATACCAGTTTCAGCACGACAGAATTCGTCAAGCCGCATCGAACTTTATTGAAGTAGAAAAGAGGAGAGAATTATACTTAAGGATCGGACGACTTTTGCTGGCGGGTATTGACCCGGAGAATCAACAGGAAAAACTTGTTGAAATGATCCATTATTTGAATGAGGGGGTGTCCCTTATAAAGGAAAAAACTGAGTTGGAGCGGTTAAAATGGCTTAACCTGCTGGCTTCAGAAAAAGCCAAAGCCTCCGGCGCTTTTATTCCGGCTCTTCAATATATTTCTTTATCTGCGCAATGGGTTGACGAAAGTTCCTGGGAGAAGGACTATGATTTATCGTTTAAAATAAACCGGCTATATGCAGAATGCCTTTATCTTTGTGAGCAAGCTGAAGAAGCTGATAGGGTGTGCGATGCATTAACGGTTAGATCGAGAAACAGGTATGAAAAAGCATCTATAAAGGAAATGCAGGCGATTTATTATAATTATTTATGGAGAACCGATCACAGCATTGATGCGGGAATTAAAGGTTTGAAATGTCTGGGTATTCACATTTCCCGGCATCCTTCAATGATTTCCGTGCTTGGAGCGTTAATCAAGGTGAAGTGGGCGCTTCAAGGGAAAAAAATTGATGATTTGGCGAATAATCCCGCTATTGACAAGCCAGAAATTAATCTCGCGCTGAAATTGCTGATAAACTTTATTCCTCCGGCTTATATGTCTGGCAACGCCAATCTTTTTGCCCTTACTGTTTTAAAAAAGACATGGCTGGCAATAAAATATGGTAATAGCGATGAAACTGCGGCAGCCTATACAGGGTATGCCGTGCTTTTGGCCGGTTTGGGCGATTTGAAAGGAGCCGATGAATTTGGCAAGCTTGGTATGAAACTTGCCAATGCAAATATCCGTCAGGAATGGAAATCCATGATTTTTACCCTGTTTGCGCTTTTTAGCGTGAGCTGGAACAAATCGTGGAGTCATCTAAATGGTTTATTTACGAAAGCCGTGGAAATCGGCCTGAGTTCAGGAGATATGTTGTACACAGCCTTTGCCGCGGGTTTTCTCAATTTATGGGATCCAGTCATGGATTTAAAAACAAAAATTGAAGAGGGCGAAAACCTTCTGGCGCTTATTGAAAAAACAAAGATTGAAACTGGATTGAGCGTCGCCAGCCTTAATCATCAAAAAAATATGAACTTTCGCGGTTCTACCAATGAAAAATTTTCCATGAATAATGATCTTTTCAATGAAATGACATGTGTGGAGCGAATGAGGGAGACTAAATACGAATCAGGGATTGCTATTTATCATTTAAATAAAATTCAAATTTATTATATGTATGACGATTATGACGGGGCGATTGTGCATATAAAAAAATCCGTGAAACTGAAAAACTCTCTGCTGGGTTCGCCGTATATGGTAGATTTTTGTCTTTATGCTTTTTTGGCGTATGCGGCGATAACGCCATCTCTGAATTATTTTGAGAAAAAATATGCGATGAGGAAATTAAAAAAAGAGTATGGCAGGATGAAAAAATGGGCGAATCATTTTTCGCAAAATTTTTCTCATTATTGTTTTTTAATGGAAGCCGAGCTGGCCAGAATTTCCGGAAATAATTTTGCGGCAGTAAATCTTTACAGCAAAGCGATTGAGGCAGCCATGGAAAATGAATTCCCGGTAGCGATTGCTCTATGTAATGAGATCGCCGCCCGGTTTTATATTGCTCACTTAAATTACAAGGTTGGGGTAATGTACCTGAGGACTGCGCTGGATTATTATAAAAGCATGGGCTACCTTGCAAAAATAAAGCACCTGGAAGATAAATTCCGGGATTTACCGTATTTTGCTGATGAAAAGGAAAATCTGACATTGCACTCGATCGGCAGCATATCTGAAAACTCCCAGGAAACCAGCAGAATCCCGTTTGATATGACTACTTTAATGAAAGCGGCTACAGCTATATCCGGGGAAATTCTTTTAGACAGGCTTTTGGAGCGTTTGATGAACATAACAATAGAAAATGCCGGAGCCCAGTGCGGTTCTCTTTTTTTATATCGTGATGCTATGTTGTGTCTCGTTGTAACTGGATGTGTTGGAAGTGAAACCAGGATTATGGACTGGGTTGATCTCGAAACTATGGAAGGGTTCCCAAAATCTGTTGTACGTTTTACTGCCAGAACCAATGAATTCGTGGTGGTTGGAAATGCAGTTTCAGATAATCGCTTTTCAGGAGATCCGCACATTCAAGACCATTTGGTGAAATCGCTGCTTTGCATTCCAATATTGAATCTTGGCAAGGCGATTGGAGTATTGTATCTGGAAAATAATCTCGTTGCAAATTGTTTTACCAGTCAAAGAGTTGCGCTTTTGCAGGTGCTTTCTGGTCATATCGCGGTTTCCATCAATAATGCGGTTTTATATTCCAACCTGGATCAAAAAGTCCGGGAGCGCACCAGAGAGCTTGAATCGAGAAATCAGGCCATGGAACATGATATTGCTCTTGCCCGAAAAATTCAAAATGGCCTTATACCGGTTCAACCTCCGGTTCATTTTATTTCAACGTTATATAAACCTATGCATGATGTAGGGGGCGATTTTTTTGATTTCATTACATTTGAGGATTCGCCAAATATCGGGATATTTGTAAGCGATGTATCGGGCCATGGAGTTACTGCTGCGTTCATTACATCAATGATAAAAACCATTATTTTGCAGGCGCAGGAAAAACTTTATGACCCGGCAAGTCTTTTGTTTTATTTAAACAGTATTTTGATAAATCAGATTGGAAGGAATTTTATTACGTCTTTTTATGGTATATTTAATCCTGAAAACAAAAGTATAATATACTCAAATGCCGGGCATAATCCTCCTTATATAATAACTGAGGAAGATGTTACGCAAATGGATCGCGCAAAAAGCGTACCTATCGGTGTCTTGTCCAATGAGGTTCTTGCTGAAATCAACAAATCCTATGAAAATTTTGAGGAAATAATACCTGTTGGTAGTAAAATTTTATTGTATACAGATGGCTTGAGCGAAGCCACTTCGGGCAGGAACGATATCATGTTTGAAGATGTCAGAATGATTGAAATTTTCAGGGAAAATATAAGACATTCGCCAGAGAAGTTTATTTCCAGTTTATTTGCGGATCTGGTTGTATTTCGCGGTTCAGAGAAATTTGATGATGATATTTGTCTTGTTTGTGTGGGTGTAAATTAATTCTTTTCTTTCATGCCCAAGCTCCCAAGTTACTCCCGTTGCGTTAGATGATATATAAAATTAATTTACATTTTATTATGGAAGAATATAATGTCGCAGGCAGGGAAAATGAAAAATCTTTTCAGGGTAAGATATTTACAGATTATTGGTTTGTATACTCTATTTAATATTATATACATATCCATACTGAATTTCTATATGGGGAATCAAAAATATAATTTCCTTTTATGGAATTTGTTTCTGGGGTTTGTTCCATTTGCCATTGCATTTGTCATGCGTATCAATATTTCAAAATTAAACACATTTGTATTCATTTTTGGAATCTTTTTGTGGCTCTTGTTCTATCCCAATGCGCCCTACATGGTAACAGATTTGATTCATGTAGATCAGGACAGTACGCGAGTATTGTATGAAACTTTAATGCTGTTTTCTTTCGCTATGCAGGCTCTTTTTCTTGGATTTTATTCATTAAAACTAATGTGGGAGATTTTTAACGTTAGATTCAAGAAGCTGACAGCCAATATTATAATATTCATTGCAGTTTTGTTGAGCAGTTTTGGAATTTTTCTTGGGCGCATCCTGAGATTAAATTCATGGGATGTTTTTACCCATCCATTTCAAACCCTGAAAACAATCCTGGAGCATCTGTTCCCAATTTCAAGCAATCCGGCAACCTATGCGGTCATCATTATATTTACTTTGATTCAGTTGCTTTTATTGTCGTCAATTAGAGATTTGGAGGAAATTTAAATGAATAAACCCGGAAGTCAGGTATTTTTGCTAATTTGCGCTGTATTTTATTTTTTTCTGCCTTATGTGGCGAGCCGCATTCGATGGGAGGGGACAATCTATCCTCAAACTCCTCCCGGTCATTCGCCGGGTTACGGATTATTCCCGGATCAGTTTATCGTGGCTCCTCCCGGATTTAATCTAACAGTTTTTATCATCGTGGCGGCATTTTGCGCGTTTGTTCTTTTGTTTATTCTATTTCCCGCTTTGTTTGGATTTAAGAAAAATAACGCTTCGGGAAAGTCTAATAGCGCGGAAAAATCCAAAGTCAGGGCGAAGATCAAAAGCAAAACCCCATTCCCAACCTGGTATCTGCCCAGTTTAATCATATTTGTTCTAAGCTGGATTATCAATTGGGCCAGGTGGCCTTATCCGGTAGATAAATATATTTTTATTCCGCTTTGGTGGAGTTTTATTTTTCTTATGGATGCCATTGTTTATAAAAGAAATAATGGGGAGTCTATCTTTTCAGGCAAACCAGCCACGTTCAAACTGATTTTTGCTGTTTCCAGCGTGGCATGGTTTTCGTTTGAGTATTTGAATTTCTTTTATGTTGAACTTTGGTATTATCCCGTCAAATCGCTGATGACCGATTTTGGTTTTGTATTCTGGTACCTTTTGTCGTTTACCGTAGTATGGCCGGGAATTTTTGAGTTTTATACATTATTGCGAACCTTTAAATCGTTAAGATTGAGATATAAATTTGGACCAAAAATCCATTTTTCAAAGACTGTACAAATTTTTCTTTTAATTGCCGGATTTGCAATAGCCTTTTTATCAGGTCTTTATCCGCATCAGTTTTTTTGGGGATTATGGATTTATCCGTTGCTTGTATCGGCAACTGCCCTCAGCGTTGCAGGGTATCCGAATATTTTTTCTTCGATAAAGTCCGGAAACTGGTCATATGTTGTATTGATTGGGCTGGCCTCTCTTGGTAATGGTTTTTTTTATGAATTGTGGAATGAGGGCAGCAATATGTTTCATAGTACACTTCCGGACAATCCCAACTTTTGGAGATATTCTGTCCCGTATGTAGACGTGATTCATATATTTTCACAGATGCCCTTGCTTGGTTATTTTGGGTACATCGGTTTTGGAAGCATCATGTGGTCTATATGGTTGATATTTGCGCATGTGCTGGATTTCTCGCCCGAGTTTGATCCGGTTAAGGACGATTAGGATTTTGGGCAGTTGGATGGAAAACAAGTTCAGCAAATTTCAGCCTGCTTTTACAAGTATAATAAAAACCATGTTTCCGCAGGCCACCATTGGCGTAATCATTACGGGGTTGATTGCGCCATTTGTAGTAGCCAGAATTACCACAGGCATTGAAAACAAAAAAATTCAAACAGAGCTGGTGACAAAAATATTGGACATGACCAAAGAAACCGATTTTAATGACGAGAGACAATTAAAAAGATATTCTATTTATGCGCAAATTGTCAGAGACAATCCCGATTTATTTAACATTAAACTGGATACAACTCTTGAAAAAGCCAATTCACTTTTTAGCGAAATTTCAAAAAAGAAGGCAAAACTGGAAATGATAAACAGCGAGATAGATCATTTAATATCTCAAAAATTGGATTATGCAAAAAAAAACCTTGAAATTAATGAAAATCTGCGTTCTATGGTCAGGGAGGCTGGAAAAGGAGAAGATGAATCTCTTCAAAAAGAAATAAATGAAAATTCCGACAATATTATTAAAATGGATCAGGAAATCAGGTTCCTTGAGGCTCACAGAAGCTCCATTGAAGACGAAGCCCTGACGTATAAGAATTAATTTTTCATGTAGTCGCCACAGCATACAATATGAATCTTGATGAAAAAAAACTTTTAAGATATTTTCGTGGTATTGGCGCTATTCATCAACAGTCCATTCTCGATTTTGCGCAGCATTTATACGAAAAACATCCGAATCGGGAAAATATATCAGATCCGGTGGAGATTCTTCGCCCCGAAGAGGAATCTGTGGTTTCTGCCATAAAACGCCTGCGAAAATCATACCCAATGTTAGACTCCATGGGGCTTCTTGGAAAATCATCTGAATTATTAACCCAGAATCTGATTCAGGGAAAAGAAAAAAAATCTACAATTGATGAGTTGGAAGTATTATTTAAAGACGAATACACAAGATTTGCAAAAGATAATACAAATCAAGATACAGAACATTAGATTGACGTTTTTTCTCTATAACGCAGTACAATCCATGGCAAAAAATTCTGTAAATCAGCCACATAGTATTCGCATGGCTCAAAAAATGAAAATCACAAAACAGTTTTCCTGGATATGCGAAGTATTGTATGTTCTGGAGGTGGCGAAGAAGGTTCGGCAGGCGATCCGCACAATAACGCCCAGGACAAAAGTTCATTATTGGGTAAAATACTACGCCTTGATGTACATACCTTAAATGGTTACAACAATCCCCCGGATAACCCGTTTCAAAAAGATGGGCGCGCAGAAATATTTGCCCTGGGTTTGCGCAATCCCTGGTGATTTAGCTTTGATGCAAAAACAGGCTTCCTCTGAGCCGGCGATGTTGGTCAGGATTCTTATGAATACAGCCATGACGAGGGACAATCAATTATCGGCGGTTATGTATACCGAGGCAAAAAAATACCCTGGCTTGAAGGCAAATATATTTTTGGAGACTACGTATCAGGAAATATCTGGTACATTGACGCCATCGATAAACCCAAGGATAATGCCGTCTCCTTATTGAAATCTGGTTTGAATATTTCCAGTTTTGCAAAAGACAATTACGGGGAAATTTATGTTATAGATATCAACGGTGGATTCATTTATAAATTGATGGATAAAAACCAGCATGCCGGACTAAATTGATAAATGGCAGCCTCATATTTGCTTTTCACGGCATCCTGTTTTTGCATTGAGGATGTATGTCTGGAGAAGCATTCTTGTTTGAGTTATATACAGAGGAAATACCTTCATTTTACCAGATTCGCGCAATTTCGGACTGGCGCGAAAAACTTGTGTTGCAGCTTCAGGATAATCTGTTAGAGTGTTCAAGTGTGGAAACTGGCGGAACCTCTCGCCGAATCTACGCTATAGTTCATAATTTAAAGCCAAACCAGATTTCAGGTAGAAAGAAAATAAAAGGCCCCCCGCAGGAATTGTGCCAAAAAGACGGTAAACCCACCAGCGCACTTTTGGGATTTGCCAAAAAAACCGGTATCGGAGCAGAAGAGGCCAACTTTGAAATGTGGGATGGCAAAATGTATGCTACAGCGGAAATCAATATCGGGGGAAAAGCCATTCAGGATGTATTTCCTGGTATCTTTGAAAATCTTGTAAAAACCCAGTTTTTTCCGCGCAGTATGCGGTGGGGAAGTTCCAGCATGACCTATGCCCGTCCGGTGATCCAATATTTTGCAATGTATGGTTCCAGCATTTTGAAGTTTACATCCGGAATCTGGGAGTTTATTTCTGCTTCTCAACGGCCAATTGGTCACTTTATTCTTGGGCCGGAAAAAGTTGAATTTGAAAATGCCTCCCAATATGTTGCGGCCATGGAGAAGGCCGGTATTCTGGTTCACCCCGAAATTCGCCGTGAAAAAATTAAAAAGATGCTGATAGAATATGCCAGCAATGAGTCGGTTGTTATGAATAACAAACTTCTTGACGAGGTGAACTTCCTTGTCGAAAAACCTGTTGTAATTCGCGGTTCCTTTTCGCGCGAATTTTTGGAAATGCCAGGAATCGTTATACTTTCTGAAATGGAAGAACATCAAAAATATTTTGGCCTGCTTCAAACAGCTGGATCGGCAGACAGTCTGTCGAATGAGTTTCTCGTGGTGGCTAATGGTGATTCAAAAGACACAGAGGCCATGGGAAATATTCGCAGGGGAAATGAGAAAGTTTTGCGTGCGAGACTTGCCGACGGCTCATACTTTTTCAGGGAAGACCGCAAAAAAAAACTGATAGAGCGGGAAGGCGATCTGAAGCGGATGGTTTTTCATGAAGGCCTGGGGACTCTATATGACAAAAAAGAGCGAATTAAGGAAATTGCAAAAATATTGTCAAAATATATATATTCAGATGTAAACCCGGCAAAAATGATTCGCGCCTGCGATTTAATGAAGGCCGATTTAACGACTCATCTGGTTTACGAATTTGACCACCTTCAGGGTGAAATTGGCTCTGTATACGCGGCGCTTGACGGCGAAGATGAAGAAGTTTGCAACTCTATTCGGGAGCATTATTTACCGAGAAATGAAAACGACAACCCGCCGCAATCCAAAATGGGGCTCTTACTTTCGTTTGCAGATAAATTGGACAATATTCTTTCTGGATTTATTCTGGGCAAGCAGCCCACCTCGTCCCAGGATCCGCTGGGTTTAAGAAGGCAAACTCTATATATTATTGAAATGATGATTCATAACAAAATTAACTTGTCCACTACCGGGTTAACGCAACAATTGCTGGCTATTTACGGGAGTTTTAAAGTCAATAATACAAATATCTTGAAAGAGATACAGGAATTTTTTAGCGGACGTCTGGCGACCATTTTTGAAAAAGAAGGTTTTGACAGAAAATTAATCAATGCCGCTCTGGATGCCAGGAGTGATCGTATTTATGAAATGTTTCTCAAGCTGGATTCTTTGCGTGCGATGAAAGAAGACGAGAATTTTATTTCAATGATGTCTGCCTTTAAAAGGATGAACAATATTGTCCAGGATTATTGTGCAAAAAACGACGACGCAATTCCCGTTCTCAATGAAAAATTATTTGAACTTGCCCAGGAAAAAAGGCTTTATGAGATATCGCAAGAAATTAAAAATAAAACAAAAAAAATATCCGGAGTCGACAGACAGGAATACGAAGATGTTTTTGTCTATCTTGCCTCGGTAAAATCTGATGTTGATAATTTTTTTGACAGGGTCATGGTTATGCATGAGAAAAAAGATATTAAAATGAATCGTCTGGCGATATTGAATCAGGCAGTACAGTCAGTTAAGGATTTAATTAATATAGGAATGTTGTATTAGAAAATATAAATAATTTGAAAAGAGAATAGAAAATGAAAAAAAACTACTTGTTGGCTCCTGGTCCGGTGCAGATACCTCCTGAAATATTGCTGGAAATGGCCAGGCCAATCATTCATCACAGGACGCCTGAATTTGAAAAACGGTTCAAAGATGTCCAGGATTTATTAAAAGAATTATTTCAAACCAATAACCCGGTGATAACTTTTTCAAGCTCCGGGACGGGCGCCATGGAGGCGGCCATTGTAAACACGCATTCTCCCGGGGATCAGGTGCTGGTCGTGGAAAATGGCAAATTTTCAGAAAGACTAACTCTGATATCAAAGGCATACGGTCTGGATGCCCATGTGCTTTCTGTCCCGTCAGGAGAAGCCGTAGATCCGCAAAAAATCAAGGCGACTCTTGCTGAAAATCCACAATTCAGTTCTGTAATGCTTGAATATTCCGAGACTTCCACCGGAACCATGAATGATATTGAAGCCATATCAAAAATTGTCTCTGCCAGCAATGCTCTTTTGATTGTGGACGCGATAACGGCGCTTGGCGTGGTAAATATCCCCTGCGATAAATGGAAACTGGATGTTGTTATTGGGGGATCGCAAAAATCGTTGATGCTTCCTCCCGGGCTGTCTTTTTTGTGGCTTTCTGAAAAAGCATGGGCAAAAGCCCTTAAATCTACATTGCCAAAATTTTATTTTGATATTCACGAAGAGCGAAAGGCGCTCGAAAAAAATACTACT
Organism: Spirochaetia bacterium; assembly: GCA_029858425.1. Taxonomy (GTDB): domain Bacteria; phylum Spirochaetota; class Leptospiria; order Turneriellales; family JAOUFE01; genus JAOUFE01. The sequence continues at coordinate 13,748 of JAOUFE010000023.1, forward strand.
GCCTGGACTCCAGCCATAAGTTTAATTAATGGACTATATGTTGCCCTTGACATGATGTCCTCTTTTGGTTGGAAAAATTTATTTCAGAAAAATCAGCAATTGATGGAAGCGGTACATAACGGTGTTTCCGCTCTTGGGCTAAAGCTTTTCAGTAAAAGCCCATCCGTATCCGTAACAGCCGTATGTGTTCCGGAAGGTCTCGATGGAAACATTCTGGTAGATAAATTAAAAGATGAACAGGGAATTACCATTGCCGGGGGACAAAGCGAACTAAAAGGAAAGATATTTAGAATCGGAACCCTGGGATGGATAGATGATGGAGATATTCTTGTCTTTTTTGGAGCGCTCGAAAAAGTATTGCTGCAAATGGGATATTCATTTACTCCCGGTTCTTCTCTAAAGGCAGTTCAGGAGGCGCTGTTAAAAAATGCATAGCGAGTTTCGAAAGACCAGATCGCCGTATGGTTTTCCCTTTCTGGATCCCAGAGCAACTGAAAATCTCTATGCAATGATTGAAAAAATAAAAAAATTGCTGATCGATGAAAACTATAGGGGGGTTATTCCGGGAACGCTTGATTTTCCAGAAACCTTTCAGGAGTATGAAACCTTTGATGCGTTCCACTCCCGTGATTCACACGGAGAAGATTTGTATTTAAGAAGCGATGCAACGGCCCAGATTATAAAGGGATTTGCAAATTTTCTGGAGCATTCTCACGAAAAAATAAATGAGTATAAATATTTTTATGTTTTGCCGGTTTTTAGAGATGCAAGAAAAAGCTATCCCAGATTGCGCGAAATTTATCAGGTAGGAGCTGAGAATATTGGCATGGATTCAGATATGGCCATGCCGGAACTTGTTTATCTCGCCGATAAAATGATGAAACAGACCATAGGAAAAGAGACGCGTTTTATTATTGGCGATGTCAGGGTATTACACTATATTTCAGAATATTCCAGCAGTATAAAAATTAAAGATATGATTTTAAACCGCGATGTTCCTTCTCTTTCAAAGGAATTTGGCGAGCTTGGATGGGATTTAAGTATGGTAAACCAGATGTGGAGTGTAATGCTTTATGCTCCAGAGCTTTTGGAATGGAAGGAGCGATGGAACTTTATTAAAAGTAAATTAAATAACAAGCTTCATCAGGCATTTATGAATGAGATAGAAAGGTTATCGGCTCCGGTTCAAAAAATACATGCAGATATCGAAAAAAAAGGGGTAAATATTTCATGGGAGCCGTTACTTGTTCGCAATGTTGAGTATTATACGGGCTTTATATTTGAAGGCTATGTTGAAGGTTTAAGTGTGGCTCCTTTGCGCGGCGGATCTTATGATAACCTTGTGGGCAAATACTCCAGAAGAGATATGACCGCTTGCGGGTTTGCGCTGGATATGTCGTCCCTGATTTTATTATGAAAAATTATTGCCGCATCAGGTATCTATTCTTAAGTTGAAGCAGATGTTAAAAACGCAAAATTTGATTATTTTTTTTTTAATGATTGTTTTTGTGAATCCGCAAAAAGCGCTTGAAGTCGATGATGTTGAGGGGAAAATCAAGGGATTATTTACCAGCTTTACGGCAAACTTTTCGTATTCGTCTACAGTTGGCGATAAAAATGGCGAAAGCGTAGATCTGTATACAGGTAAAATATATTATCAGTACCCAAACAAGCTGAATATTCAGATATCCGATGGAAGGGTGATTGCTACAAACGGAAAATACTTGTGGGTTTATAATCCAGACACAAAAATTTGCGGCCGACAGGCAGTTAAAGAAGAGAATATTGGAGGCTTGTTTTATTTCCTGCATGGAGGTTATTCAGTTCAGGAAGACAATGGCCGATATATTTTCCAAAGACCTGGAAGCGCGCTTGGAGAAGTTACGCTAAAAGTTGATGGAGATATTTTAAAAAGCGTCCAGTTCAAAATTAAAGATAATGTGAACAAGATCGATACAGTAATTAATGCAAGCTTTTCAAATGTAGTGACAGATACGAATATCAAAGCCAGTCTTTTTAATTACAAACCCGACCCTGATGCACAGTTGATTGAAAACCCTTTGAACAGGGTTGCCAATGGATTTATTCAGAAATGAGACATCTGTAAAAACACGATATTTATAATATGAGGGAGAAACATTATGATAACAATGGATCAATTAGAGCATCTTGAAGGGCGAATTATAAAAGCCCTGGAATTAATTTCTGATTTAAGACTGGAAAACAATCACCTTGAAAGCGAACTTGAACAGGTGAAATCGGCAAATGACCAACTAAAATTAAACGCAGAAGAAAAAGCATCTGCGGCGGCGTCCATGAAAAGTCAATTAGACAAGGCAAAAGCTGAACTGGAAAGACTGCAGGGGAAAGAGGCCGGTCTGGAAGAAAAACTGCATAATATTATTTCCAGACTTGATGGAGTAAAAACCCCCAAAACAGCAGCCGCGTCTTCTTTTTCAAGTGAAAAGCCTGAAGCAAAGGATATTGCTTCTCCTGATTTTTCAAGTACGCCTGCGGAAAGTTTTCCTGAGCCGCATGATGCGCCTGAATTGTCAGATGCAGATTTTAATGAAGAGGAAGACTTTTCTCTTAAAGAAGCTGACGAGGGGCAAGATGAAATCGTACTTCTGGAAGATGAGGAAGATGATGAAGTCATTATTATGGACGATGAACCCGAAGATGAGCCTGTCAGTAATTCGAGCGTAGAAGAGAAATCATCGCCAAAAAATAAAAAGGATGACGATAGTATATCCCTGACTGAGGATGATGATTCTACAGATCTCGCCATTGACGAAGAAGACGAGGAAGATATTCTCGGCGTTTTTGAATCGGATGACGATGATGAATTGCTTATTGTTGAAGATGATGAAACTCCCCCAAAAAAATAGATAATCTGCATATGGAAAGCAAAGCAAAGGTGCGTATATTAAACAAAGAATATATCATCAAAGGCGATGTTGATTTTAGTTACATAGAGAATTTAGCCAAAAAGGTTGACAAACGGATACTTGAAATAAAAGATTCTTCGTCAAAAGACACGGATGAGATGCAATTACTGATTCTTTTGGCCTTGAATCTAATGGATGAAGTTGAAATGTATCAGGAAAAAAACAGGGAATTGCCTGCAGAGGAAATCACCCAGAGAACCAACCGCCTGATATCCATGCTTGAAAAAGGCATTATTGGAGATGAAAGTTAAAATAAAATTTTAACGGTAACTCCCGCTTGTACTGAAAATACTTCCGAAATTAACTGGTCGGTGTCTGCACGTTTGCGGATGTCATAAACGAACATTAAATCCAGAATTCCTGTTACGTTTTTGTGCAGATTCATGTCCAGGGAATGTTTCATGATATATTCATCCAGCAAAGGCGTCTGGATCATGTTGAAATAACTGATTTGACGGTCGTTTAAATCGGCTCCCAGCGTGATGGAATAACGGGGATTATGGTCAATTTTATTATGAATAATGCCTTCCAATAATTTCTTTAATCCGGGCAGCTCGGTAAACATTTCAATAGAAATATTGTAATTGATAGAATTTTGAATGGAATAGAGTTCCATAATATTTCCCGGTTGATCGTTTAAAGCCGGATCCATTCCGAGGTCGGTGAGGTATTGATGTTTTTTAAAGGAATGGAATCCAGCGAGCAGGTGCAGCGTAACTCCATTCAGGGTATTCAATTTCTCGTCCAGCCATTTAAATTGTATCGATGTGTCCGGTGTCAAGATAGTTTCTTCAACATTGGATGTCAGCAGCATATGGATATCATGGGTAAATCCGAGAGACAAAATGGAATTGTTGCTTTTATTTTTCCAGAAACCAAAATCCAGAAGATCCATGAGGTTAAATAAAAAAGAAAAAGAGTATGCAAAGTCTGCCTCCTGCATGAGAGCCGCGTAAATAAAACTTCTCAGGGCGTTCTGCGATAATCTGGAATCCATATTTAGTGAAATGGAGCGGGTTATATTCAAATGACTATTGATGGATGCTATTTCTGTTAAACCAAGAGAGTTGTCATATAAACTGCTATAATCTCCGGCATTGGTTATGGATAAATTTTGAGAACCAACAAATTGTCTTCCATTGTAAAAATTAACTCCTGTATTTGGGGGACTCAAAAAATAATACCAAAATGGATAACGCGCCAGATCAAACGTCCATGCCATTAAGCCGGGGAAAATTCTGTTCATACCATATGCATCATTTGCGAGAGTTGCATTGGCTGTAAAGGGAACGGAGAATTCCTGAAGTTGAATTTCCCTTCTAAAATTTAATGATAAACTGTTGGAAGCATTAAAATTACTTTCTTCCTCTTTTTTTTGTTCCATTTTTTTATCGCCCGTATCTTTTCTACCGCTAAAAAATAATGGTAACGATAAATTCAGAGACGTGAGAGCATGGCTGTTTTTATATCTCTGAAAAATATCAGAATTAAATCGAGTTGTATTGTCGCGGAAACTGTCCTCGTTGTATTTCATCGACATGGTAATTTTTGGTAAAAAAATTTTCAGGTGATCATATCCAACATCAAGCATAACAGAATTGTTGCGCTGCTGGAGTCGGAAGTCTGATGGTTTTCCAAAAAAAGGAAAATAATAATCGCCATTTACTTGCGAAAGTACGGTATAATCCGTATAGTTGCGTTGCACTAAAAGCGCCTCGGCGTTTTCGTGTGAGGCAGTAATACCAAGATTTACAAGCGAAATGTGAAACATTTCCATGCTGTGCTGCCACTGGTCTTTTTCAGAGGTTCTCAGGACGGATGTCCCGGTGGATTCCGTAGAAGTTTCCCTGATCTGGGTATTAAAAAAAGTTGTTGATGCGTTCATATCATAACTGATATTGATAATTTTAAAAATATCCGAAATTTTTTGCGATATCTCAATGTTTGGTTCATAATTGTTTCTAAACTGTTCACGGGAGAATGTCCCATCCGTGATTGTGGGAGAGTTGTTGATGTTCGTGCCATCTTTGCTGTAATTCAATGCCAGCAGAATATGGGGGGCTTCCGGTAAATCGTTAAAAAAATCGCTGCGCATGCTATGGAGAGTTCTGGCGAAAGTTCCCTGATGGTATTTATCTGACGAAATATCCGTTGGAAGCATATCCGATTTATAATCATTTAGCGTGTAACTTGCTGCCCAGGAAGGGAAAATTTTGGTTTGAACAACAAGATTGTTCTGGTTTTCCAGATAGGGCTGCCCGGTTTCTGCAATCGAGTGATATTGGTAATTTTTGAAAATTCTATAATAATCCGCCCTGAAATCAGAAAATACAGGTATGCCGGATTTTGTCTTAAAAAAAGGTTTACTGACCTCAAAACCGGCGCCGTATGCAAATGCATTGTCGGATGTGATTATTGTGTCTGAAACATAAATATCATCTACCCATGTAATGCCATTTCTAACTGTACCCGAACTGTTTTTTATCCCGATAGATAAGTATTTTATTACCCTGGAATTTGGATTCCCAATATATGTGTTCGGTTTATTTAAATCAAACCGCAATTTTTGCCAGTCTTTGCGGTCAATGCTGCTTTCAAATTCCTTGTAATTATGGGTATCATTGCCGATTCTGAAAAATATTTTTCCTCCGCTTGCATTGTAACTGCGATGATTCACCCATATATTGATATATTTGTATAGACTGATATCCATGGATTTTGGAAATATTCGTTCCACCAACGCATAATCCAGCGCCGGGTCAAGGGTGTAGGACAATTTTAGAGAGCCTTCTTTTAGAGTATAAATTTCATTGTTTGATTTTTTGCCATAGAGATTTTCATATTCGGCTCTTTTTTTTAATAAAAAAGATTCCGCCTCATATTCATCTTTGGAATTGAAATTGTCAATGTTGGAGACGTATAGTGTCGCGGGATTTGTCAGGGGCGATTCAATGCCACCGGCAGTTTTTTCTTTTTTGTTTTTCCACAATGAACCGCTGAAACGAATTTGATCAATGAAAATTTTTCCTTTTCCTCTGGCAGCGCCTGCGGGTACGGCATAAATGCGGATACTTTCTACTCTTTTCAAAACAGATTTTTCCCGTTCGCCGAGAAGTGCAGGATTGATAAATATTTTATACTGTTTCCATCCGCCGGGCAGAATAACATTGCTTCCCGAATCAAACCGAATGGCCGGGTTGGAAGGATCTATATGGATTACGTTGTCCGTTGTGTCCATCTGGCCGTTATCGTTGGTGTCTTCAGAGTTTAATACTCCGTTACCAATCGTGGAAGGGTAACCGGAAATATCCGGGCCGGCGCCCACTTTTGTTGCTGCTGCCGGGCACGTGGGCGGATTAAACGGATAGCCGATATCTTCGGTGCCTCCTGTTGTTCTGTCAAAGTCAATGACATGATTTCTTTCTCCTGTATCCCAATGTTCTCCGGCATCCTGAATTCCATTTCCATTTGTATCGCCGTCAAGATGGTCAAGTCCGATATCTTCAGTTTTCATTTTTCCGGAACCATCCGTATCTTCGTTAACGGAGCCTACGTCCATAATGAGGGAAATGCCGGAGTCCAGTCCGCTAATATTTTCCAGAAGCGCAGAAAAATTTAATTCTGTAAATCCTGAAAAATCCTGATCATCGCCGCTCAATTTTGTCTGAATCCCGATAAATGGATTTGCATTGTCCGGAGCCCTCGAAAAATCAAAATCAAGTGTCATGGACTTTTGAATCTGGTTATTTTGAATATTGATTTGATTGGGGTTCAGATGCCCGTAGAGAACATTGTAAGGTCCCGCGAGTTGCGAATAGGGAGGCGACGCGGTCGGTTTGGAATCATATGAAAGAAGACCATATTGATAATTTTTGGGGTCATAGTAGTATTTGTAATATAGCGGAGCGCGGTTGCACTGGGTTGCGCTCGTTAAAGACGGCGGAATGGAAGATAATATCCATTCGCCCGCATTAAGGCTTACATCAAGATTGATTTCTGAAGATTCCATATTGTCAATCAGAGCCATTCCCATGGTATTGACATTGTAAAAACTTTGCGCGTATTCCCCAAAGGAATGAAATGTGACAGGTACTTTCTCATAGGAGGTTTGGAGAATCTTGTTTGTCATGGATGTCAGTGAGCTCTCATCGGCGTCTATGTGCAAATCAGTTCCGGTCACAAACAAACCATGAGGTTCGTTTCCGACATAATCCATGGCAGACGGTTGAAAGTCTCCATTGTAATACGCGCTGGCTCCAAGGGTAATTTCCTGAAAAGGTTTGTATTCAACCCTGGTTCCCACAAGGTAGCTTTCCTTAAGCTGACCAAAGGGAAGATAGTTATAATGGATTTCAATTTTGGAAAGGTTATTGTTAAAAATACTATCTTTGTTTAAAAAGACAAAATATCCGCTCAGGTAATCCAGAAAGTAGGATTCCGGAGGAACTCGTATTCCGTTTATTCTGACAATTTCTGAAGAGGGTACAATATTCATATGCTTTAATTGAATGCTTCTTTGATGGGCGGTAAATTCTGCCTTAAGCTGGACATTGGAATTTTCAAAAATATTAACAGACTGGTTTTCAGAATAAATCGAAGAAATATCGCTATCCTGAATTATATATTTCCCGTTATTTTGCAGATTGCGAAATGGTTCGCGGGAGCCAAACTCAAGAGTGCCTTCTACGTAATTGATTTTATAATACCCAAGCGTGTCTATCCCGGGGATCATTTGAAATGACGGAGAGGAAAGCTCCAGATGAAAACCTGTTTGATCAATATCCGTCCCCTGAAGATCGTATACGCCCCGAACTTCATAAACATCGAGGTTTACCATTCCGTCGCGGATAATTTCTACATCATCAAATCCATTAAAGGAGACAACGCCGTTGCGCAAGGAGTCCTCATTCATTGCGGTGGCAAACTTGATAAATGTTTCAATTTTCCCGCTCACGATCCTTGCGCCGGGATCGGATGTTGAAGTAGAGCCTTTGTTGCGCGTGTATCGGACAAACGCTTTTGATGAAATCCCAAGAGGAACGACAAAATTTATACGCCCGCTTGCATAATGAATTGTGAAATCCCTGCCTTCGCGCAGGCGATAATAATTGCCGAGAAAATTACCATTAACGTATTTTGGCGTTGCCCTCATAGACGAATTGATCCGGGTATTGCCGGAATCCAGAAAAATTTCAACGGAGGAAGGATCGACATCTACCGGCGGAGGAGATGTAACCGGAGTTGTGGAAGTAAATATATTCAGAGCTGCTGCATTTCCTCTTTGATAAGCGGCGCTGGAAATGCTGGCAGGCATGCTCGTCATCCTGTCGTAGTATAAAAAGGGTTCCAATTGATAATATTTTCTTCGCAAATAGCGGTATTCGTCAATAAATACAATTTTGTGTTTTCTTTGTCCGTCAAAAATTTCGGTTTCGCTCTGGCTCTCGTTAAGAGCGCCTATTGCCTTGATTTTAAATTTATCAAATTGCAATGTGCTTTCCATTCCCAGAGCCCGGAAAGATTGTTTGTTAAAATAAATTAACCGGGATCGGGAAAAGTCAAAATCGAGATTGCCAATTTCCATTTTTTTAAAAGGAGAATTTTCATCAGCAGGGGTGTAAATAATATGTATTTGATTATTGCTTAAAATTTCTTTTTGATCAAAATTTGTATTTATGTTTAGCTGCTTGCCGATATTTCCTTCCAGATTCATCTTGAAATCCATATCTGGATTAAGTCCGTTTACAACAGCCGGGGAAAAGGCGGGCAGGGGAGAATTCAGTCTGTCTTTATCGGAAACGTAAAAAGATTTTCCAAATTTTAAATTAAGAGTGTCTCCGCCATAAATTTGAATATTTATTTCTGGTTCATCTTTGTGTGGCAGGGGAGTTTCAATTTCTGAGTTTTGTCCGGGATTCTCCGGATCGGGAGAATCAAGTTCGGGTATAAAGTTTTCCAGGTCAGGATTTACGCGGGAGTTGGGGTTTTCGGAGGTTTCATTTTTTTGTATAGCCTGGGCAAGAATCCATCCGGATATCAAATTTATTGTCAGAAAAAAAGACGCAAGAGCAATTTTAAGCGCAACGCTTTGATAAGATCGAAATTGAAATTTACCCGGATTTTTTTTTCTCCTGCGATTTTTCTCAGTTTTTGTTTCCACGATAATCCATTTCTTCGGTTTTCAGGCGCAGGGTCTCTTCGAAGGTTGGATCAGGTTCAATGGGAATACAGGAGGTATCCGGATAAAGGCTTTCCTTGAGATCATGGTATTTTTGCAGCGCGAGATAATTCCATGTATGATCTTCTGTGAGCATTGATCCGGAAATATAATGGTGACCATTGATAAACCTGCCGGACTGAGGATTGCATTCCTGAACAGGGGTATTGCCTTTGCAGGATATCAGGGTAAAGACAATAATGGCGGCGAAAAAAGTTTTCATGGGCATACTTTATATAATCGGACTGACGAATCAAGAACATAATTATTATCCGGATAACGCTATGCCATTTTCGCGGAGTTCAATTTTCTTTTGTTTGAAAAGTATTCCAACGGCTTTTTTAAAATCACTTTTGCTGATGTTGAATTGCTTTTTTACTTTTTCCGGGGGACTTTTGTCGTTTAGAGGCAGAAATCCATTGTGTTTTAACAGTTCATTTAAAATAATTTCGGTAATGCCATTGAGGCGATCAAACCCAATGGGTTGCAGCGAAAGGTCAATTTTATGGTCATCACGAATTGCTTTTACGTAACCCGTTACTAAATCGCCAATATGCACTTCCCGCCCAAGTTCATTGTCATATAGCATTCCGGCGTATTTTTGGTTGATGACGGCTTTGTATCCGATGGGGGTTTTTTGATATATATACAGGTGGACTTTTTCTTTTATTGTTAAATCCCGGGGAACCTTTGAAAGATGTTTTTCAATACGCATCGTGGCAACCAGTCGATCGGAGACTTTATCGAGATAAAGGTAAACCAGATATTTTAAACCGGCCTTCATGGGCATTGTCTGTTCACGATAGGGTACAAGCAATTGATTCTCAATGCCCCAGTCCAGAAAAGCGCCATATTTGGTTACGTCCATTACTTGAAGAAAAGCGCACTGGTTTATGGTAATTTTGGGTTGATCGGTTGTCGCAATCAATCTGTTTTCGGAATCCTTGTATATAAAGACACCGAGCATTTCGCCGATTTTTGTACCATCCGGAATCTTGCTTTTGGGGAGCAAAATGTCACAGTCACGGGATTCAAGATAGGCTCCAAAATCGACAAAGCGTACAACTTCGAGCGTATTAAAATCGCCCACTTTAAGTTCCGGAATTTTATTTTCAGATATTTCTTCATCCCAACGCATTTTTTCTCCTTTGATATTGCATTATTCAGGCAGATTGCCGGGCAAGTTCACGGCAAAGGGCAAGAAAAGCATCGCCGTAATGTTCCAGTTTGCGTTCTCCAACCCCTCCGACATCGAGCATTTCTTCGCTGGTTACAGGCAAACGGGTGGCCATCTCGATGAGAGTTTTATCGTTAAAAACGATGTATGCGGGCACTTCCTGCTCCCGGGCAATTTTACTTCGAAGAAGTTTGAGTTGTTCGAGATTGGATTTTTCGTCAGGGGAAATTTTTAAAATAATTTCAGGACGGCGCTGCTTTTTGGCGGTTTTCGCGGAACCCGAAAATGCTGATTGCGCAAGCCGGTCTTTGCGAATACTGACGAAGGTTTCTTTTTTCAGGATGGAAAGTCCTTCGGGGCGAATGATGAGCTCCTGATATTCCCCCCTTTCCATGGTTTTAAGTTCCTGCAGCCGCTGAGCGATGGTGTGCCACTCGGATCGGGCGCGCTCTTTGCCAATTCCGTATACGGTTAAAGTTGTGTGTCCGTTATCCAGAACTTTTTGATTTTTGGAACCAAGCAACAGATCAATAATGTAATTGGCTCCAAAACGCTGTTCGCTGCGCAATACGGCAGAAAGAAACATCTGGGCTTCGCGGGTGATGTCCACGTTTTCCTTTTTTGCAGAACCATCGGATGAAAGCGCATCTGGATCCCCTGTCTCAAGGCAGTTATCGCAATGGGTCTGGCATGAGTGCATGTCTTTTGCGTGCGGATCTTCGAAGTAGGCCGCTAATTGAGCGTGGCGGCAGTTTTCGCTTTCGGCGTATTTTGTCATGGCTTCAAGCTGGGCGTAAGAGTGAAGTTTGTACGGAGATTCATCCAGTTGGTCGATTAACGCTTTGCGTTGCATTTTGTCGCCAATGGAAAATAATAAATAAACCCGGCAGGGCAGTCCGTCGCGTCCGGCGCGGCCAATTTCCTGGTAATAGTTTTCGATGGTTTTCGGCAAGGAAAGGTGGATAATAAAGCGGATGTTGCTTTTGTCGATACCCATGCCAAATGCAATGGTCGCAACAATAATATGGATTTCGTCATGTACAAAATCGTGGTAGGCCGATTGGCGAGCTTTGGCGGGAAGACCGGCATGGTAGGCAAGGGCTTTAATACCCTCTTTTTGTAAAAATGCTGTAATGGCTTCGGCAGAGTTTCGCGTAAAGGTATAGATGATGCCGTTTTCGCCAGGATGCCGGTCAATGATACGCAGCAGTTGATTTCGTCCGTCCGCGTTGCGGTAGGCAGCGGAAACCTGCATGTTGTTTCGAAAAACAGGACCGCGAAATATCTCGGGTTTATTTAACTTCAGGTTCGAGGCAATGTCTATCTGAACTTTTGGCGTGGCAGTAGCCGTAAAAGTGGAGATGGATACGCCCGGAAAATTTTCGCGCAATACGTGAAGTCGGCGGTAATCTTCACGGAATTCGTGTCCCCATTCGCTTACGCAGTGGGCTTCGTCGACGACAAAAAAATTAATGTCAATCTGACCAAGAAGATCCATAAAACGGCTGCTTTTAAAACGTTCGGGCGCCACATAGAGCAGTTTTAAATCTCCGGTTAGCAGACGTTCATAAACGTCTTCTATCTCGGAGGTATTTTGTATGGATGAAATCATTCCTGCGGCAATGTCGAGATTCAGCAGCGCCGTCACCTGATCGTGCATGAGCGCAAGAAGAGGCGAAATGACAACGGTCACGCCGCTCATCAGCAACGATGGAAGCTGGTAACAAAGTGATTTACCGCCGCCGGTGGGCAGAATCATTAAAACATCGCGGTTTTCAAGAATGGCGTTGATGGCTTCCTCCTGCAATGGGCGAAAGGAGTCATGGCCAAAGACCGATTTTAATGTAGATAGTTTTGTGCTTGCCGGGTTTATCATATGGGTAATAGCGAAGATCGCTTTTACAGCCTGAAGTCGCAACACACCTTGAAAAGAATTAAACAAGGGA
>JAOUFE010000139.1 GCA_029858425.1 Spirochaetia bacterium
CAGAAATCTTCCGTACTTTGGATATGTAAAATAGTAATAAAAAATAATCCTTACAACAACAATATTATTAGATTTATTATAAAATAAGATAAAAAATAAAACAATCAGGTTTTTTGAAATATTCTGGGCTCAGGTTCGCATTTAGCCGCCCCAAAGGTCACGAGGGGTTTATCCTGGCACGTTATTATTTGATATTTCGAAAATCCCCTCTTCTGGGTTTTCTTGTTTCAGTCATGGACTCCATAATCGACAGGTACTGTTGATATCTGAACTCAGGGTACTCTTTATTGTGCAGGGCATTTTTCACCCCGCAATCTGGTTCGTCAAGATGCTGACAATTTCCATAACGGCATTCATGCTTTTTAAATTCCGGAAATCCGCCTGAAATTTCGGTTGCCAACCTGTGCATTAACCCGAATTCCCGCACCCCGGGCACATCAATTAATTCAAAGTTTTTATTGGCGCGGTATAGAGCCGGATTGCTGGTCACATGGCGACCTTTTACCGTTATATCCTGATCGTCTACCGCCTGTATTTTTGTACCCAGCATTTGATTGATAAAAGTGCTTTTACCAACGCCTGATTCGCCAAACGCGATAAACCGGCCTTTTTTAACGCTCTTTCTTAATTCTGTGCCAATTCCTGTTGCAAATGTTTCAAAAAAAACGTTCAGGCCAGTTTCTTTAAAATATTTCATGATCGTTACAGGTCGAGTGTATTGCTCTTGTTTTTCGACGTTTTTATGCATCAAATCCATTTTGTTTAAAATCAGGATGGGCTTGATCTGGCTTAATACGGACTCTACCAGAATTCTGACCATTAAGCCCTCGTTAAAAGAAGGCAAATCCAGCGAACTGATAATGATGACGCCATCCAGATTGGCGCCGAGGGTTTGCTTTTGATATGCGGTGGATCTTCTCAAAGAGTTTCTTCTGGGGTATATTTCGGAAATATAAACTTCCTTGTCATTTTGCTCATTGTCGTGATAAATCTCAACGATGTCTCCAATTGTTAACGGATGTCTTTCTTGTGGTTCAAAATAGGATATTTTTTTATCTCTTAGCCGCAGCTTTCCGCGAATTTTGGCGAGTATAATCTGATTAGTTTGATTTTCAAGCCTCACTTTGTAAAATGCGCCGAAAATCCCCACAACCGTGGCTTTCATATCATTTGAAAAAGGTTCTTAAAAAAATAATCGCCGGAAGAATTTTTTGTATACGAATAATCTTTGGTTTCGTTTAAAGCCCTTTCGGGATGAGGCATGAGTCCGATAATCCTGCCAGATGAATCTGTAATCCCGGCAATATTTTCCGTAGAACCATTGACATTTTCCGGGTATCTGAAAATAATGCGATCTTCATCTTTCAGTTTTTTTATTTCTTCTGAAGATGCTGTAAAATTTCCTTCGGAATGCGATATGGGCCATTGAAACGGCTGATGTATCCGTTTTGCCCACGAACCGTCTGCCTGCAGGTCTACCCATTTGCATATGTGTTTTAAATTCTCATTGCGGATTAATGCGCCGGGCAAAAGACCGGCTTCCGTCAGAATTTGAAATCCATTGCATATCCCTACAATCATAATATTTTTGTTTGCCGCCTCTTTCAACGATCGTATGCTTGCCGATCTGGCCGCAAGAGCCCCGCTTCTCAGGTAATCGCCATACGAAAATCCGCCCGGAACAAAATAAATGTCATGGTCTACCGGAAAGCTTTCTGTATGCCACAACAGTTCCGTTCTCATCCCATAGCGTTGATTCAGGGTATTGACAAGGTCTGTTTCGCAGTTGGTTCCGGGAAAATATAAAATACCAGCCTTTAAGTTTGAAACGCTCATATTCTTTCAACTTCAATTTCGCAGGTTTCCATAACCGGATTGTATAAAATTTCGTCTGCAAGTTTTTGGAGTTTCTGGCGGGCTTCGTTGTCGTTGCCGGCTTCCATTTTCACGTCAATCCATTTGCCTACCCTGATTTCGCTGATTCCTGTATGACGAGTTTCTTTCAATTGCAATTCAACTGCCTTTCCCTGTGGCTCGAGAACCGATTTTTTAAAACAAACCTTTACTTTTCCATGGTAATGCATAAGATAACCTTTTCAATTTCCTTATATTTATTTAGTGTTTTTTCAATGATATTTCCCGGTATTGGAGGGGGAGGCGGGTTTTTATCCCAGTCCAGCGTATTCAGGTAATCGCGCACAATTTGTTTGTCCATACTCGGTATGGCGCTTCCGCTTTTCATTGCCTCATCGTATTCTTCTTTTTTCCAGTACCGAGAGGAATCTGGCGTTAACGCTTCATCAATGAGAATGATTTCATTGTTGAGCAGTCCGAACTCGAACTTTGTGTCTGCCAGAATAATTCCCTTTTCCAGCAGCTTTTCGGAGGCAATTTGAAAAATACGGAGGCTGGTTTCCTTTAGTTTTCCGCTTAAATCTGCTCCAATGTTTTTCTGCATTTCTTCATAGGTTATGTTTATATCATGCCCGGAATCTGCCTTGGTGCTTGGCGTAAAAACGGGCTGAGGTAATTTACTGCCTTGTTTCAACCCGGACTGAAATGCAATCCCGCTTACCGATCCTGTTTTTTGATATTCCGCAAATGCGCTGCCCATTAAATAACCCCGCACAATACATTCAAAATCTACGCGCCGGCATTTTTTTACCAATACTGTTCTGCCGGAGAGCAAATCCGGATAGTGGCAAAAAGGCGCCGGCATTTTTTCGACGCTGGTTTCCAGAATATGATTTTTTACCGGCAGCAGGGAAAACCAGTGACTGGATATATGTGTAAGAATTTCCCCGCGCCCTGGTATGCCCTCGTTAAAAATGACGTCAAAAGCCGACAATCGGTCGCTGGTCACCATGACCATTTTATCGCCGAGGTCGTATAAATCCCGCACCTTTCCCCTGTAAAATGCTTCCGCCCCCGGAATTGCAATATTCGTTAAAGCCTGCATAGAGGATGTCTTTGTGAAAAAACTCTTGCGGACAAGAACGATTTTCTGGCTTGTTCCGGAAAAGCGGGGTGACGCAGGCGCGATTTTGTCCGCCGAAGTCAGGGGAGACACAAAAAACCGTCAGAACAGACAATACCCGTTCTCCCCTTTTTTTGCCATTTCGCCAACAGGCTCAATAAAAGGTATGCCATAATCCTGCATTACTCTTGTAGTTTCCTGCACCGCCGATGGCGCCACAGCCACCAACAGCCCGCCGTTTGTCTGCGGATCGGCCAGCATTTCCCTGTGTGCATGCAAATCCGGGCTGATTTCTCCCGAATAGTTTTTCCAGTTTTTATGCAAACCGCCGGGCAGGCTTTCTTTATCAATATAAGGTTGCAGATCCAGAAGCCGGGGCAATTTATCCGCGAAAAGTCTTGCGGTAACGCCGGAACCTTTACAGACCTCGATTAAATGTCCGGCAAAGCCAAATCCTGTCACGTCCGTCATTGCATTAATGCCATTTATTTTTCCAAAATCTGCGCCTATGGTATTTATTCTTTTCAGGCTTTTTAGCAGGATTTTATAATCGTTTTCCAAAATAATTTTCCTTTTAATGGCAGTGGTCAATATTCCGGCTCCAAGAGGTTTCGTAAGAAAAATCAAATCGCCCGGTCGGGCGCCTTTGTTTAACTTGATATGATTGCGCTTGACCAGCCCGTTTACGCTGAGCCCAAATACAGGCTCGCGGTTTTCTATGCTGTGGCCGCCTGCAATGCGGATATTGACCGAGGCACATGCATCGGTGGCTCCCGAAACAACTCGCCGGGCAACTTCATCAGACAAATCCTTTAGCGGCCATCCAAGTACGGAAAGAGCAAAAACAGGCGTACCGCCCATGGCAAAAATGTCGCTCATGGCGTTGGCCGCTGCAATGAACCCAAATTCATAGGCGTCATCCACCACCGGAGTAAAAAAATCAATCGTCGACAATAAAAGGTTTTGATCGTCGATGAAATATGCCGCAGCGTCTTCGTTGTTATCATTGCCGACAAAAAGATTCTTGTCTGGCAATATGCCCTTATCCGGTATCGATAAAATATTTTTTAATCTGACGGCATCGATTTTGCAGCCGCAGCCGGATGCGGAGCTGAATTGCGTTAATTGTACTTCTGTCATGGACTTTCCCCTGCAAACGCCGGTTCCAGCAGTATATTGGCCACTTTTTCAGCCTCTGGCGCCTGGATATTTATTCTTGTAACCAGATCCGGATCTCTTTTTTTCAGGCCATACTCATATGCCCGGTCGTAATATTCCAGCGCAATTGCGCATGCCGTCCGAAAATCTTTGCGGTCAACGGCTTCAATGGCCTCTTTAAAACGCACATCGCCCAATCTTTTTTTAATATTATAAAATGAGTTTTTCAGCAAATCCCGCTGGTCTGGGGAGGCATACTGATTGCATAAATATGCAATTCTTTCCCGGACTCCGACATCCAGAAAAAATACTTTTGATTTGCGCATATTGTTCCAGAGATCCAGCGGAATCATTCTGCCGCCAATAGTTCGGCTTTCATCTTCTACCCAGATCGATTGTTTTGGATCAAAGCCGCGTAAAATCAGCGCCAGTTCATTTTCAAATTGCTCTTGTGTTGGCTGCGTTCCCTGCCCCATAGAGCCAAATGCCGATCCTTTATGTGAAGCCAGAGATTCCAGATCGACTGTCTGTTGTCCCCGCTTTTGCAGTTCCGCAATAACAAGCGTTTTTGCGCTGCCGGTTTTTCCCCCAAGGATATTTAATGTATAGGGCAACTCAAATGAGCGCAGAACATATTTCCGGAAATTCTTGTATCCTTTGGCAAGCGTAAAGACTTCTACTCCAAGAAGATTTAACAGCCAGGCAACCGAAGAACTGCGCATACCTCCTCGCCAGCAATGCACCAGAAGCTGGTTATCTTGAACATATTTTGAGGTATTCTCCGCGAATAAAGATAACTGTGGACCCACCATGGAAAGAGCCGCCTTAATGGCCTCATTTCTTCCTGTTTGCTTATACGTCGTACCGATAATCTTTCGCTCGTCATTGCTAAAAAGGGGAATATTTTGCGCTCCGGGAATATGCCCTGCCCCAAATTCGCCCGCCGTTCGAACATCGATAACGGGAACCCCTGAATGATACATATTCATAAATTCCTCAATATCCAACATACGCGCCACAATGTAGAATTTTTTGGGGAAACCTGTTGGCAAACGTAATTTGAAAATAATGTAGTTGTCCACAGGTTTAATGAATTTGAAATGGAGGCAAGTTATATGTTTCGGAAAAAATTTCTTGCAGTTTTTATAGCCTGCACTGCCCTCGTTATGCCTTTTGAGCGAATCTCCCCTGAAGAGAAAGGTTTTCGTCCCAATTTTCGCAATACAGATATTGAAGATTTTATAAAATCCATGTCAGCCATTATTGGCAAAAATATTCTTTTGGACGACAGAATCAAAGGGAAAATTACAATCATATCACCGGCTTATATTCCGCCAAAACTTGCATATCCTTATTTATCAGCTGTTCTTGCCATGAAAGGTTTTGGCATTGTGGATAATGGTTATTTATTAAAAATAGTTCCCATAAAAGACGCCATCGCGGAAAGTCAAACTGTTTTATTGGGCAGAGACCCGGTAGATGTCGATGTTATTGAAAAAAATGCTGTAATTACGCATATGGTTCCCACATACTCCAGCAAACCTTCGCGCCTTGCGGGAATATTAAAGCGCATTACCGACCCAAATACAGACCTCGTTGACTTTGATGAAACCAATATGCTGATTATTACCGGCAATGCCCCCGAAGTGAGCCGGTTGGTAAAAATACTTGCAGAACTTGACCCGGAAAGCAATAGTCGTTCTGCTTCGCCGGAGTCTTTTGGTAATATCCATATTTATCCTCTGCAAAACATGGCTGCTGACAAGCTGGAAGCCACCTTGAGAAAAATAAGTATGCCGCCGGAAGCAGCGACCGAAGCGCCAAAACCGGGAATGCCCAATATTCCCATCCCCAATATGCCTCAACAGCGCGTTGGAGGCATGCCCAGCAAAATTGATATTGTAGCCCATAAAGAAACCAACAGTATGATATTTGTGGGGAGCGACAGCGAGTTTGGCGTAGTCAAGAAACTCATAGAAAGTCTGGACCAGCCCAGAAACCAGGTTTTGCTTGAATTATTAATTGTTGAAGTGGAATCCGATAAAACGAATGACTTTGGAATTGACTGGAAGGTTAACGGCAGCGAATTTGGCGGACAATTAAATACGGGAGTTCTTGGCGGAAGCGGTTTATATGATGCCAAAAGCCAGACTCTGAGCAATCCTGCTTCAGCTATAAACACATTATCCGGATTTTCGCTTGGTTTTTTGATCCCCAAAAACGGCGCGACATCGCCAAACATATCATCTCTTGTCACCGCAAACATGGGAAAAAGCAACTTTGTTATATTGTCAGCGCCT
>JAOUFE010000024.1 GCA_029858425.1 Spirochaetia bacterium
TTCCGGGCGGGTAATCGTCGCTTCTCCCCTGGCGCGAACACGGTTTCGCGCCACCCCTTTTTTATTTCAAAGAAGATATGAGCATGGGCATGAAACTCAATAACCAGGTCAAAATGTATTAAAATGCGTGGTTTTGGGATTGCCTAACAAGTCGCTTCGATACGATTTTTGCGCCGTTCATTGAGTGAAAACGGCCTTAAAAGGCCGTTTTTGTATCGAAATGGGGGCGTAAAAATCACTCAGCGACCACTTGTTAGACAACCCCAAGACCACGCAAGTTTAAATCATTCTAACTATATATTGAGTTCATGCTTAATCTCATATAATTTTGCAATTTTACAAAAAATAGAACAATTATTCTTGACAACAAAGGCAAAGTATTTTATATTTCCTGCGACAATAATATTTCCTGCGACAATAATATTTCCTGCGACAATAAATATGCGGCAATATGTTGGAGGGGGAAAGTATGCGTCATTTATATTCAGGATTAGCCATATTGCTAATTCTTTTTTTTACTGGAATTTGTGTGGATCCATCTGCCAATGGTGGAACGGGTATGCCGGTAGCGCCCATGGGCGGGGTCAAAGTGAAACTGGTAGATCTGCCGGTGCGCGACGATGGCGATAGTGGTGAAACAGAACATACCAAGGGTATTAAGGCCATACTTGTGAATTTAAATAAAATAAATGTTTATTCATCCACCCGCGGCTGGGTGGAGGCCGTAAATCTGGTTAGCGATGCCTACCCCAACGGCTCTTTTTTTGAGCTGATCGGAGCAAAAGGCGCAACCCCCGAACTGGGTTTCTTTCAGCTTGAAAAAGACGATTATTCCAGAGTGCGATTTTATTTTGGCTCCAAAAATTATGTGATCGCCAAAGACCATCAGGGGGTTTTAAGAGATTATCCTCTACACATGGACTGGGGGGAACACAGGCAGGGCGATGAAAATAAAGATCATTCCAATTATTATGCCCATGCGTCCAAAAACAAAAACTCCGGAAATAAAGGAAATTCTGCCCCGGATAGAACAAATAGCGCCGCAGAGCAGAAAGATGATCCGTCAAAAAAGCAGGAAAATAAAAATGAAGAAAATGGCGAAAATGAAGAAGAGAATTATATGGAATTTCTTGTCAATGGCGGCTTTTCCATAAACCCGGAATCCGTAATAGAAGTTACCGTCGGGGTAAACCCTCTTGCTTCTGTTCATCACGATGAGGAACAAGGGTATAACTTTCATCCCGTTATGAAAGTTACCGATGTAAAAACAGTCGCGGGCGCCTCCGGATTAATCAGGGCGGCCACAGGCGGAAGAATAAGCATCGCCAATGACGTGACGATTGATATACCGCCGGGAGCCCTGCCCAGAGACACCAATGTCGCCATTATACCCAAACAAAAACCCGCGCCGGGCGATTACCGACCTGAGTTTATTGACCTGAAAAACTATGTTTTTTTGTCGCACAATCTGACGATGAACTCCATGGCAACATTGACCGTACATATTGACCCGGATTCGATCAACGACATCAACGCCGTCAGCGGCAATGATATGCTGAGCGAAGATTTTTTGGATATTCAATATTTTGATACGACCCAAAAAAGATACCGATCGGTGGGCAGAACCATGGACTTCAATAGTCATACCGTAGTCGCCCAAATCAACCATTTTTCAACCTGGGCGGCTGTGTTAAATACAGCCGCAATACTGGGCGCTTTCTACATCGTGAATGGTATTGTCAGTATGCCCATTGATATCATAAGCTGGCAAACCCGCGTAAATGTGATATTGCACCTGGGCTGCGACTGGAACACCACCAGTGTGGTAACGCCGCAGCCCGTAAGCCCGGTGAGCTGCGGCGGAATACCCATGTATAATTTTGACTCTCTGCGAGCAAAAAATGCAGCGGGGAAGTTTGTGTATATTACGAAAGTAATCGATAAAAAAACGAATCTTTATGAAACTACTACGCCAGAAACCGATTTCAAGGGTAAAGACCTTCTTCGTCCAAAATACATTGATTCTGTTGAAGTTGCGTGGTCTAAAAACAATGAGGAATATACGCCCGGCTATCCCATGAATCCCCTGCTTTTTATGATTAGCCAGAGTACTACTCCTGTTTGGGCTCAAGATGGACCTACATGGCTAAATTCGGATGTTCCTGGATATGCCTCGGTATATTATCTAAGTGAAATGTATTCAGATGTCACCCTCGGAGCCTATCTTTTTTATCACGTTGCCCAGCGCCATGACTTATGCGACAGCGAGGGGGGAACCTACAATAAGACATATGACGAATGCAATCTGGATTTTTATGGCCATAAAGCCAGTCCGGAGTCCGTAAAACGCGATAGCGCAGGCAAACTGCTTTTCCCGGCAAAATTTCCTTCTTTTTACAATGCCGCCAGCATTTGCCATTCCATGAAAAACGGCCCAGTCAAAGACCGCTGCTGGATGATGCGCGAAGCTTTTATGACCGCCATATCTGCCGGGGGGATTATCGCAGATAAAGGCGCTCATTATGGAAGCCATATTGGCGGCACATGCGATGACTATGATCTGGCCTTTGTAGATGATGCGTTAATTCAAACCGGAGTACCTGTTTCCATTAGGGCAACTGGAGTATTTAATCTTCCGAATGGAACATCCGAAACAAGGGTGTTGAGGACATGGATATGCTCTGGCAATACTCCTGATGCAGGCAAAATGCTGGATTATCTGGCAAGCCATGATTATCCGGAACTTGCCGGTATTGGCGCAGTAGTCAAAGACGGCAAATTGCCCGGCGTAACTTTTTTAAGATCGTCTAAAACCTGCAGTTTCCTGAATTCCTGGGTAGTACTGAACTGGCAGCTTGATCCCGGTTGGGAGAGTTTGGCGCATCCAACAACACCGGCAGGTTTTATAGACTGGCTACAGAATTTACACATGAATCCCTGGTTATATGAAGCCAAGTGGATTAAGGTTTACAGGGATAACAATCCACGGGGGCAAACGTCCCTGAAGAGTTTATCTGCGTTTCTTATATCGCTTATAACAGGCGGGTATTTTCAAATCCCGGCAGATGCATTATTGGATAATAATGCATTTAATGAGTACTTTTGGGCAACCAGTACAAAGATAGACCCTCCCAATGCGGTGCCCTGGTGGCCCTATGGGAATTATCATTTTTCTGTGCAGCCTACTGTACAAATATATCCGGGGCATGATTACAGTCGGCCTCCGTTTAATTTCCTGAAGGCAGATGCCGGAGATATTATGAACCCTGCCTTTTGGCAGATGATAGCTCCAGATGTAGCTCCTTCGACTTTTGTAAGAGGCGTCGATTATTGCAACCATGAACTGGGAAATTATTGCTGGGACACAAACACCTCATGCCCTCCGTAAGGAGGCCATGAGGCTTTTCAGTAAATATGCCAAAAATATGAAAAAGATTTGTCTGCTGTTATTTCTGGGTTCATTGCATCTGGCCTGTGTTAGCAATGATGATCGGTACTGGAAAGAGACCAAATTCTGGG
The DNA here is from genome assembly GCA_029858425.1 of Spirochaetia bacterium. GTDB lineage: Bacteria > Spirochaetota > Leptospiria > Turneriellales > JAOUFE01 > JAOUFE01. Next base: position 3,520 of record JAOUFE010000024.1, read on the forward strand.
ATGGTTTAAAATTAAGAACCGCTTTCTGGGCGAACAACCAGTTTGTGGTATCCGGATCGGATAAAAGCGGTCAGTTGATTTATTTGACTTCAAGCGATGGAGCAAGCTGGGTACAGCATGGTACGGGTCTGCAGGGGGATGGTTTTATCGCGCTAAATAACCAATATGTGACTGTTGAAAAATCTTCCTACGATATATTTTACTCAAATGATTTGATCGTATGGACTAAAATCATTCCTGACATAAAACCAGCCATTGACACATCTGGTACATATCATTATATTATTTATGACGGGAAGCGCTATATTTCTGTTGATTCCGCCGGCAATATTAAGACCTCTTCTGACTTCCTGACATGGACGGTTCAACCTTTGGCAAATCCCAAATGGGATTTCCATGATTTATTTTATGCAAACAACATGTATTTTGCCTATGGGTATACCGATTCCAACAACGCACTAAGTCACACAATATTTTCTTCTACCGATGGGTTAAACTGGCGCGAAGTGTCTGATTTAAGGGGAATCGGCTTTGCCTCCGTGAGCGCTTACGGTAAGGGTAAATTTGTGGTAGTCGGCGATGGCGGGGCCGTGTTTACTTCTAACGACGGTAAGAAATGGAGCAATCACGGTATTTTTGCGGGTCCCAATCTGGACAAAGTGGTGGGCGGTTCAAAGGATTATATTGCCCTTTCTTCCAAGAGAACCCTTGAGATATGGAGTATCTCCGATTCGGTGAACTGGAAAAAATTTGTTTATCGCCCAACTCCCGAAGGTCTGGTGTACTGGGTTAGGGATCCTGACTGGAATATGAGCGGCGCAAGCAATGGCAGTACCTACGTTGTTGTTGGCTACGAATGCCTCGATCCGAGCGCTTGTCATGGTTTTATTTTAACGTTGCCGTAAGCAAATGAAGATGAAGACGAACAGATTATGGTGCGGTGAATTTATCAAAAGTAAATGGTTGCGTATGGCCATAACGTGAAACATCCATCTTAAAACACAACTCTTGCAGAAATTTCCATTGCGAATATGTTTGGCAGAGCCAAAACAATATTGGCGGTTTGACTTTTATAAAATTTGCCCGGAATAAAAACATCGCCGCTGAGGCGAATTTCGAGTTCCTTGCGGATTTGGAAAAAAAGGGAAACCATGTTTTCATTTCCAAGGTAACGGTCAAAAAAATCTTTATATATACCGTTGGGCGCGAAGATATTTGGAGCATTGTCAAAACGGGTTGTGTCAAAAACAAACCATGACATAAAATCCAGCGTAAGCCAGGAAATGGGCGAAAAGGAATAGCCAAAGTTGATTTGTGCGGCTCCATTTGCATGATAAAATCCATACGACAGGCGATTGCTGATTCCCTGACTCAATGAAAGAGAATACGGGCGAAATCCCCAGGCATGGTTCAAGATCAGACCTCCGGATTCGTGGTTTCCATATGCCGTAAATCCATAATTGGACTTGCGTCCGCTAAAATCGAACACGGCGCCGTCGGCATACGCAAGATTCAGAAAAAAAATATGTCTCATGTTTAACCAACCGCAGACAGAATAAAAAATGCCGCTTCTCGCAAAAAGTCCGTTGGTTGCGATGTCGTCTCCATTGCCCAGTATGTCGGGCGGCTTTCTGTCGATGCCTCTGGAAAATTGCGCTTCCAGGAGCATTTTAAAGTTTCCGGACTCAAAAAAAGAAGCCGCGCCATAGTGGAATACATAATCGTTGTCGGTGAAATTTCCGGTTCCGGAAGCCCGGTCTGTTCCGCCGGGTACGGGGCCGTAGCGCGTAAAAAAACTTTCCAGATAAAAACGCCATGTGGATTTATCTGAAGCGGCCAAAAAATCAAGGCTTTCAAAAAAAGCTCCGGAGCGAAAACTCAAAATATCCCCGCCGAAATTTCCGATGATGGATGGATTTTTTTTGGGATAGTCGGCGCAACAATACGCTTTTTCCGGGAGGTTATCGAGAATATCCATAAAATCAACGCCGATGACCTGAAAGGTTCCAAATTTCTCTCCCTTCATTTTCAGGACAATTCCGTCGGAATTTTCCGGCAGTATGAAATTGATAAAATAATTGTTGTATGTGCTTTGCATTTGTACCGGCTGGCGTCCGATGGTTGCCAATAGCGATAAAGCGTTTGAATCCAGAATGCGAATTGAGGAAAAAAGGCTTTTGATTTTCAGCAGGCTGGAAAAGTCGGGTTCGAGGGAAAACGTTTGAGGCAGATAATTTTTTGATTCGTTAAAACCGCCAAAATACGGGTTGCCGGAAATTTCGGTTTGGATATTTACATTCGAGGAGGCCTGCCAGAGAAGAAAAATTTGCACGGACGATTGTATATATAAATTGCTGGTATCGTTAATCGGGTCGCTTTGCATTAAATTGCCCAGGGCAAGAAAATTCGCCCGATTATTGCCGGTTATTTTGTACCCGAAATTCAGATTCTCCGACTGTATTTTGTTTAGCCCCTCATCGGTAAAATAATGGTAAAACTCGTTGTTGTTTAGCTCAGACAAATATGAAAAATTACGGGCATATTCCGCTGTCGCCATTTGCCCCGCCAAACCGGAGACTGTTTCAAGAAAAATCAGAATCAGGAGAATACGTAACCAAACCATATACCCATGTATAGGGAGGTTCGGCAATTTTTTTCACTTTTTTTTCAAAACAGGCAAAATTGTTTCAAATCGGGGTAATTTTTATATTTTTTTTCAAAATGTATAAAACTTCCGGATAAATGTTTCAAGACAGTTTTTTTTGATCGAGATTTTTGGGCCTGAGCCGAAATTCTTTTTCCAGAGCCATGATGCATTGCTGGGCAATATTGGTTCCCGTAGATCCTTCTATTCCTTCAATGCCGGGGGAGGGGTTTACCTCCAAAATCAGAGGCCCGCGTTTGGACTCGATCAGATCGACGCCGGCAAAGCTTAATCCCAGAATTTTTGCGGCGAGACGGGAAAGTTTTTCGCTTTCGATAGACAAGCGTGTGTCATGATGCGATCCGCCGCGGTGAACATTGGATCGAAACTCATCGCCAATAGACATTCGCTGCATGGAGGCAACCACCTTGTTGTTTAATACAATGGCGCGCAAATCGCGTCCGGTAGATTCTCCGATAAACTCCTGAATCAGTACATTTTGTCCCTGCGAAATCAGACTTTCGAGTATGGAGCGGGCTGAGCGTGCCGTTTCGGCCAGCATGACTCCCATGCCCTGGGTGCCTTCGGTAAGTTTTATGATAACGGGCGCTCCCCCAACTCCCTCGATGGCGATGTCAATTTCGCTGATGTTGTCGATAAAAAAAGTTCTGGGAACCGGTATGTTGTTTTGAGCCAGTATTTGCAGCGACCGGAGTTTGTTTCTGGATTTGGCAATGGCCTGCGTAGAATTTAATGTAATGACATTCATCATCTCAAATTGTTTGATGACGGCCATGGTGTAGCCGGAGTTGCGCTGTCCAACTCGCGGTATAATAATATCAGGTCTGGGCAAAATTTGCTTTTGAAAATAAACACGGCAGGCATTACGCTCGATAGAAAGCGTTAATGCCACAGGGGGAAAAACCTTTACTTTATGGCCTCTTTTTATCCCCTCTTCAAAAAAGCGCCGGGTAGAATACAAGCTGCGCGCATTGGAAAGAATGTAGATTATTGCCGGCTCGCCAAAGCTTTTTACAGAAGACATTGTTGTGACTTTTAACTCAAGAAGGTGCGTAAATGATTTTATTTAATTTTCATTTTTTTATTTTCATATGAAGATATCGGGCAGGAACATCAAGATCCATGTCAAAAGCTGGTAAAATGCGCAGTTTTGGGTCGCGAAGCTCCCCATAACTGCGCCAGCCTAAATCATTTTGACTGAATTTGGGGTTCATGCCCAGGATTAAAACAATAATTTTTTTACCTCGTCATAATGTGATACAGGAAATACGGCCATATTTTTTTTCAGGTATTCTGGCAGGTCTTTCCAGTCTTTTTCATTTTCCTGTGGAAATATGATTTTTTTGATTCCAATTCTTCGAGCTGCAATGACCTTTTCTTTTAATCCCCCAATGGGCAAGACCTGGCCGGTTAACCGGATTTCGCCGGTCATGGCAAATCCCTGCTTTGGAATTTTATTTTTATAAAGGGAATACAGAGCAGTAGTAATGGTAATTCCGGCCGAGGGTCCGTCCTTGGGGGTGGCTCCGTCGGGAACATGGATGTGCACATCGCGTTTGCTCCAGTAGTCATCGTCTTGAATAATGGTTTTAACATAAGTAAGGGCGATATCCGCGCTTTCGAGCATGACCTTGCCAAGCTGCCCGGTGAGTTTCAGATTTCCCTTGCCTGCAATAGAACGCGATTCAATAATCAGGGTGGTTCCGCCCATAGATGTCCAGGCAAGCCCCAGCGCGCATCCAGGGTATTTTAAAACCGCTTCTTCTTTTAGAGAAAAAACCGGCGGGCCGAGCACCTTTTCGGTTTCCTCAATGGTTAAATTTTTGGGAAAAGGTTTACGGGATTCCAGCGCGGAAACTGCTTTCCTGTAAATTTTCTCAATCATTTTTTCTACCGATCGAATACCGGCTTCCCGAGAATACGATTCAATAATAAACTTTAGACTGTTCAGGGATAATTCGGGAGCTGTTTTTGTGGTAAGTCCCACTTTTTCGAGAACCCGCGGAATTATGTATTTTTGCACAATCTTGATTTTTTCTTCGAGAATGTAGCCGGCAAGACGAATGACTTCCATTCTGTCCAACAGCGGCGAGGGAATGGTGTCGAGCGTGTTGGCGGTAGTTATAAACGTGACAAGGGACAAATCAAACGGCAGATCCAGGAAGTGATCGCGGAAGTCCCGGTTTTGTTCCGGGTCAAGGACTTCCAGAAGCGCGCTGGCCGGATCGCCCTGAAAGGAAACTCCGAGTTTGTCGATTTCGTCAAGCATGATGACCGGGTCTTTGCTCTTTACCACCTTTAACGCCGAGATTACTTTTCCGGGCATGGCGCCCACATAGGTTCGGCGGTGTCCCTTGATTTCGGCCTCATCCTTCATGCCGCCCAGAGAAAACCGGAAAAATTTTTTTCCCATGGCATGAGCTATGGATTTCCCAAGCGATGTTTTGCCCACCCCTGGAGGTCCCACAAAACAAATGATCGTGCCATGTACGTCTTTTTTATGCTTGCGCACGGCAAGATGTTCTATAATTCTCTCTTTAACATCGTTGAGTCCGAAATGGTCTTTGTCCAGAATTTTGCGAGCTCTATCGAGGTTGATATCCTTAAATGGCGGTTCAACCCAGGGCAACTCCAAAAGAGTGTCGAGATAATTTCGAATTACGCCGTATTCGCTGGAATGGGGATCTACATATTCAAAGCGCGCCACTTCTTCTTTGGCCTTTTCGAGAGCTTCTTCGGGTAGTGGCGTGGCTTCTATTTTTTTGAGGTAGTACTCGGCATCCTTGTCCTTGGGGCCGCCCAGACCTAATTCTTCGCGAATGGCTTTGAGCTGTTCTCTCAGGTAGTAGTCTTTTTGCTGGTGGTCGATTTTTTCTTCCACTTCGTACTGAATTTTTTTTTGAATCTTCAGAAGTTCCATTTCGCGACTCAGATATACAAGAGCCAGTTCCAGGCGTTTCTTAACGTCGAAGGTATCCATGATTTTTTGGAATTCGACCTTTTCCAGATTGAGAAGGCTGCATACAAAATCGCCGATTTTGCCGGGTTCCTCCACGTTTACAAGCGTGACTTTCATTTCTTCGGTAAAAAGAGGACTTTGGGCGGCAATTTCCTTGGCCTTGGTAAGCACAGCCCGCGTAAGAGCCTGCAATTCCTTGTCTTTTGCATTGTACTGGTCGTGGTGATAATTGACTTTTGCCAAAAGCGGGTTGGCGACGTTTATGTATTCCACCACCTTGAATCTCGTGATCGAGTTGACCAGAAGATGAATGCCCCCTTCCGGAAGGTTTATTTTTTTAATCACGCGGCAAACGGTACCCGTCGTATACAGGTTTTTTACAGAAATTTCATTGAGTTCGTCGTCTTTTTGCATCAGCAAACCAAGGAAATTGGTGTTTTTCAGGAATTTTTCAATTTGCCTCGTCAGCTCGGCTCCGGAAATTACGAGCGGCATAATCATGCCCGGAAAAACAGGACGATAACGAATGGGGATAACATGCAATTGATCGGGCAGGAGCTGGTCAACAGAAACAAGCATTTGGTCGGTCATAGTTTGAAAACATATTTGTTTGTTTATTGTGTCAAGGCCTTTATCAAAAAAAGGAGGCTTCGCCCCCTTTCGCGGGCACATGGTTGCCCGCTATCCCGCTCATAACCCAATTCGACCCGATTCATGATATTTTTTGGGCAGGCCAGTATTTGTCCACGAGATCTTTCCGGATGGCGGCTTCCTCAATACTGAAATTTTGCGCAAGAAGTCTCCAGGCTTCATCCAGTATATCGTTCATTTCGGAGGTTATTTCGACAGAAAGTATTTTCTCAGAATAGGCGGCGGCAAAATGCAGGCAGCGTTGGTCGTAGTCGGTCAGATCAAAGCCGTTTTCTTTTTTGGTGCGCGCGTTCCCGGCGTCTGCAAAAAGACGAATGCAGGTGTTCATCACCTGCGAATGATCTTCGCGGGTTTTTTTACTGATGACAAGTTGGCGAAGGCGCGACAGGGAGCGGAATGGATCCACAATGATTTTATTTACCTCAAGGTCGCGCTTTAAGAAAAGCTGACCTTCGGTAATATACCCGGTGTTGTCGGGTATGGCATGCGTAATATCGCCGCCGCTCAGGGTTGTCACGGCAATGATGGTGATGGATCCTCCGGCCGGGAACTGTACTGCTTTCTCGTAAATGCGCGCCAGGTCGCTGTACAGGGAACCGGGCATGGAATCTTTCGACGGGATTTGATCCATTCGGTTTGACACAATGCTCAGGGCATCGGCATAAAGCGTCATGTCGCTTAATAGCACAAGAACTTTGGCCTTGTCTCTTACTGCAAAAAATTCGGCTGCGGTAAGGCACATATCGGGTATCAATAGTCTTTCCACCGGCGGATTCTCCGTGGTGTTGATAAAACTGATGATTCTTTCCTGCGCTTCGGAATTGTCGAAAATATTTTTAAAGAACAGATAGTCGTCATTTGAAAGACCAATTCCTCCAAGAATAATAATGTCACTTTTTGTAGCCATGGCCACTTGCGCGAGAATAACATTGTACGGTTGGTCGGGGTCGGCAAAAAAAGGAATTTTTTGACCCGATACAATGGTATTGTTCAGGTCAATTCCGGGGAGCCCCGTATAAATTACTTCCGAAGGTTGAAGTCTTTGCACCGGATTTACCGATGGTCCGCCAATTTCAATCTCGTCGCCGTCAATTTCCGGGCCGCCATCAACAGGTCGTCCATAGGCGTTCAGATAGCGTCCCTTGAGTTCATCGCCCGCAATTAAAAAAGGAGCCTTGCCGGTAAAAATGACTTCCGAATCGGTAGAAATTCCCTCTGTGCCGGGAAAGACCTGCAGGGTGACCGCCTCATTGTTGATTTTTACGACCTGGGCTGGCCGGCCATCTACATAGCAAAGTTCTTCGATGCCAACGTTATCCGCTTTAACTTCGCAGGTTGCGCGCGTAATTTTTTCTATTTTTGTAAATATTTTTTGAAACGCTACGGGACGCATCAGTTTTCTCTCCCGTCAATGAGTTTACGCAGATGGGTTTCATGCGTATGAAATTCAGGCTCCAGATAAACAGAATAGTTCATTTGCTTTAATGTATTGATGATTCTTTTAAAATAAGAGCCTGCTTCTTCAAACCGCCGGAAATGGAATTTTATTTCACAAATGGAAAGAATTAAATCTACCATGTATTTTTGTCTTTTCAGAGGCGTTACAGCGTCAGTTTTGTCAAAGCTGTCCTGTTGGAGCAAAATAAAATCAATGACTTCGGACTTCCAGAAAGTTTCATGGTAATCTACCGGCACACCGTCGTCGCCGAGAATACCAATTTGCTCTTTAATGTCTTTTCCGTGAATCAAGATTTGCATCAGCGTTTTTATTTTTTCTGTCCACAAGACATCAAATGTCGAGTTTAAATTATGTTTTACTTCATCATATTCAAAATATTTTGAATAGCTCTCCAGAGGATCAATGGCCGGGTACCTTTTGCTGTCAGCGCGGTTTTGGGAAAGAGCGTAAAAAGCCCGCGCTACTTTTTTGGTAGATTCTGTTACCGGTTCCTTGAAGTTTCCGCCTGCCGGGCTTACTGTTCCAAAAAATGTTACCGAGCCGCTTTTGTTGTTGGTTAGCCAGGTGAAACCTGCGCGAGCATAAAAGTTGGCCACAATGGCCGATAAATCCATAGGGTAGGCGTCAGGGCCGGGTAATTCTTCCAGCCGGTTTGACATTTCCCGAAGAGCCTGCGCCCAACGCGATGTGGAGTCGGCCAGAATCAGCACCTTTAATCCCATGGCGCGGTAATATTCGGCAATGGTCATTCCAGTATAAACCGAAGCCTCGCGCGCAGCCACGGGCATGTTGGATGTATTGCAAATGATGATGGTTCTTTCCATAAGCTTGCGACCGGTTCTGGGGTCGTCCAGCTCGGGGAAGTCGGTAAAAATTTCTACCACCTCATTGGCTCTTTCGCCGCAAGCCACAATGATAATTAAATCGGCATCGGCATTTTTAGAAATGGCATGTTGAAGAACAGTTTTACCGCATCCGAATGGCCCCGGAATAAATCCCGTGCCGCCTTCGACCATGGGATTAAAAATATCAATGACCCGTATTCCCGTCTCCAGAATTTTATACGGTCGTATTTTTTCCTTGTAGGCTTTTACAGCCTTTTTAACAGGCCAGGAAAAAACCAGCGTAATCGGGATTTCATTTCCGAAACTATCGGAAAGGGTTGCAATGGTGTCATGGATGGTGTATTCTCCTTCTCTTGCAATCGACACCACTTTCATGTTTTCTTCCAGATAAAATGGAACCATGATCTTGTGTAAAATCCAGCCTTCTTTTACTTCCCCAAGCCATGTACCACCGGATACCGTATCTCCTGTCTTTATTAGAGGATGAAAAGTCCATTTTTGTACATTGCTTAAGGCAGGCGCGTGCATCCCTTTTACAATAAACAGATCGGTCATTGCATAGAGGTCATTTTGAAGGCCGTCGTATACTTTGGCAAGCATACCCGGGCCAAGCTGTACTTCCAGCATTTTTCCGGAAAATTCTACCCCGGTACCGGCCTTGATCCCTCTTGTGCTTTCAAAAACCTGCGCATAGGCAATGTCGCCGTTTACTCTTATGACCTCGCTCAGGAGCCTCAGATTTTTATGAAGTATATAACAAATTTCATTTTGAACCACCGCCCCTTCGGCCTTGATGGTGACAAGGTTTGAAACGATTCCTGTTATTTTGCCTTTAGTTTGCATTTGTACTTTTAATATAAGACTAAAACAGGAAAATATTTTCTACAAGAGAGGGGGTTTGACCCATTATCCTGTCAAAATTTTTTCTCCCTGCATGTTCATCAAGTTTGCTCCAGCGCATTAAAATATGTAATTTAAGCATAAAAGCAAGTATGGTATCTACTGAAAAAATTTCATTACCAACAATTTGATCAATCATTTCAAATTGCAATAAAAGAATTTTTTTTTCATAGTCCATTGTGCTAATCGAATTAAAGTTCAGGACTTTTGCTATCCATGGAAGAGTTCCGGATAGCGAATAATCCAGAGATTTGCTCTGGTGCAGGTTTTCTGTGATATCATTTTCGCCAATCAGGATTTGTCCCATTTTCTGGCCAATCCGCGGGATGTCTCTTTTTTCCACAGTTTGATTATGTTTGCGGCATTCAATGGCGGTAAGGACATTCTTTAAATCCCGGTCAAACAAAAACCATTGCTTTAACAAGCCGTTGCCGAGTTCCATAACTTCATCATAAAAAAAAGGATTTAAACGGTTAATGTTTCCATGCCCCGACATCTCGACAGGAAATTCGCGGTACATTTCAAGAAATAATTGCATGTATTTGGGAAGGGTGTCCAAAGTAACAATCTCCTGTCGCAGTTCCCGTTCGCTGTAATTTCCGAATGGAGAAAAGTCTGTAGAGTTTTTCTCGAGAAGATTTATCATGTTGCGGTTGTCGACAGGATAGCGAATGTAAAGCATAAGCAATTTGTCTTCATCGCACAAAGACTCATATACCTCGTCAAAAATGTACGACAGACGGGAATAGTCCTGTGTTGCTTCAAACCTGATTTCTGGCAATGATGAGTACAGATAATAATAGTTCGATCTCATTATTCTCCAAAAATCAGTTTACGGGTTTTCGTTTTTAGATAGCGTCGAAATAATTCCTGAAATGCGTTTAGGCTCATGTCGATTTTGTATGTGCCTCCCGTAGGAACTATGATAAATCCCGCATCCAGAGAATCGGAAAAATTTATTTTTATTTTTTTGCTGAGTATTTTTCGGGATTCATCCTCAAACCATTTTTTAAAAATGGCGATATCCTGCCGGGAAAGCAGAATTTCAAGATCAGGCTGCTCGTTTAAATCGCATCTCCAGTTTTCAATGATTGTGCTCACCCATTTAATTAATTGATTTGAATCGGAGAGCGCAGAAGAAAGTTTTTGATCGACAGCCTCGAATAAAATCATATCCACTACTTTTTGGTGAAAGTCATGGATAATTTCGCGCGCCGCTATTCTGATTTCTGTTTCCACATGAGATTTCTGAGTCTGGGCTTTTTCTTCTGCAGCCTGCATTATTTTTTCAACATCTTTGCGGGCAGTTTCCATCAGGAGCGCGGCCTTTGCCTGGGCTTCCTCGATAATTTCCGCAGCTCGTTTCTCTCCTCTGGCAACTCCTTCCTGGTATAGCGCCGTCGTAAGTTTGTTGGCCTGCTCGTTGGACATGGAAAATCAATTTGAATCGCTTTAAACCCGTCAAGTCTTTAAAAAAAAATTGTCAGTACGTTATATTTTTTGGATATTGATACCATTACGGAGGTAATATGAAAAGAAAATTCACCCTGTTAACAATTATGGTTGTTGCTTCTGGCTTGTTTATAGCTTCTCGCGTATCGGGAGTACAAAAGCACAGCAAAGGCAGTCAGATCAGCGTACAATTTCAACGATTGCTGCAGGAGCATCAAAATTTTATTCAGGCGGCATATGCAATTCCAAAAGCAGGAAAAGCAAATATTGCGAATGCCAGTTTTGAACAGGATTTTTTTCTGAACACAGCATTTTTGCAGGATGCCAATGTACAGGGATTTTTTCGTTCGGTAGAGGCCGATATGGACAGAACCGGTCATGCTGGATTCACCATGATGTCGTATTCCAATTTTATTATGGTGGGCGGGCAAACGCACAGCATCAATTATACCTATCAAAGCAATGGAAATGACATCACTTTTACAAAGCAGACCAATGAAAATGGAAACCTTTTTAAATCGGTTTACTATTATGACATTTCATCACAATCCTTAAAAGCGGACGATTACAAGGCAAATGAAATCGTTCATGAGAAAGTTTATAAAATTTAATCGACGGGACGGTTCTAAACAAAAAATTAGTCCCGGATGAACTGGATTATCCAGTCTCCTCCGGGGCGCAACCCCGCATGAATCCCGCAAGAAGCTGGCGACCGCTTTTTGCAGGCGGGATATAAATGAAAATGAATTTTTTAGACCAACTGGAAACTGCGTTATGAAGATGAATTCCTTTTTTAAAAGGATATTGATTTTTTCTGGTCTTGTTGTATTTGCAATTTTTCTAAGTTGTATTTTATATATATTTTCCGGAAATTCGGCAAGTGATGAAGTAACTGTTGAAATTTCTGAAGGCTCCGGGTTTAATTCTGTATTGAAAACCCTGCATGAAAAAAATCTTGTGGATAATACGGTTTTTTTTAAAATTTATGCGGCTTTGCGGCATGATTTAAAAAACATCAAGCCCGGCGAGTACCGGTTTAACGCCCATTCTAACAAAAAAAATATTTTGGACTCCATTACCAGGGGCAATGTGGTATTGTACAAGATTACCATTCCTGAAGGTTCCAATATGTATCAAATAGCCGATATCCTTGCCGACGAACTAAAAATCAACAAGCGGGATTTTTTAAGGGCTGCGCGTGACGGAACCCTGAGGGAAAAGTACAAAATATCCGGAGAGAGTTTTGAGGGATATCTGTATCCGGAAACGTATTTTTTTTCCAAAAAAGCAAATGCCTCTCAGATCGTATCTAAAATGGCAGAAACTTTTCAGGAACATTTTAAGGAAGAAATTACAGACAAGGGCAAGGCTCTGGGACTATCCAAAAATCAAATCATCATTCTGGCTTCCATAATTGAAAAAGAAACCGGGCTATCCAGCGAGCGCGAACTTGTTTCGGCGGTTTTTCACAATCGCATGAAGCGCGGGATGAAGTTGCAATCTGATCCGACTACGATTTATGGAATTTTTGAGCGGTATCGCGGCAATCTTGCGCGCCACGATCTTCAGGAAGAGACTCCCTACAACACATATAAAATCAAGGGATTGCCTGCCGGCCCGATTGCAAATCCCGGAATAAAATCGATAGAGGCAGCCGTTAATCCAGCGCCAGCTGCGTATTTATACTTTGTATCCAAAAACGACAAAAGTCATGTTTTTTCCAATAACCTGAAAGAGCACAATGCCAATGTCGACAAATACCAGCTCCACAAAAATTAACGGGCGGGTAGCGAGCGACCGTGGCGCGCGCGAAGGGTGGCTGCGCCACCCTTATTCTCTCTGGTAATAAATGTCCAGCAGTTCTTTTTTTTGCCGGTCGTTTGCCAGATGTACCTGCATGTTTTCGTCAAAATAGGTGGGGTAGACAATGGTGCTTTTATAGAGACCGTCGAAAAAAATATGAACGAGAATCATTCCCTGGCGGGTGCCTTCCCAGCGGGTCTGGTCAAAAAACAAATTTCCGAGACCATAAAAAATAATGCCCTTGCGGAATTTTTCAATTACCTGGGGCTGGTGAGCCTGCGTTCCAACGACAATGTCGGCTCCAAAATCTATGGCCTTTTGAAATACACCTCTCTGGTCGGGTTTGGTCATGGGGTTATAGCAATCGCCATTGCCTTCCACCTTGTATGCGTCGCATTCGGCAAACTGAAAATCCACGATTACGGTTTGCGCGTTTTTACGGGCTTCGCCAATATCCGTTTTCATTTTTTCCATATCAAATGGATTGGCTCCCGGAAAATCTTCCCTGGCCAGAGGGAGATCGTATTGCCAGTATACGTTGGCCTGATTGTAGGCAATGAGCGCTAATTTTTTGCCGGCAATTTCTACATACAGTATTTTTTGGGCGTCTTTCAGGTTTTTACCGCCGCCGTAATAACGAAGCCCGTTTTTTTCGTAAAGACGGAGGGTAAATTCACTGGCTTCACGTCCGTAGTCGTTGTTGTGATTTCCGGTAAGTTCGATAATGTCCAACCCGCAATCCTGCAATATTTTAATGTATTCGATGGGCGCGCAAAAGAGCATCGTTGGAATGGAAAATTCGCAGTTTTCCGTAAAGGAAACCTCATTACTCGTGTGCGTTAGATGAAATTGCCTTAAAAAAGGCGCAATTTTTTTACTGATAAACAAAGGGTCTTTCTGCTGATTTACCTTGTTTATTATTCCCCGGGCAAGGGCGGTTACGCCGGTCTGGGCAAAGGTAAATATTCGACTGAGTTCATCGCCAGAATTTGCGGATTCGCGGCTGGAAATCAGGGAAAGCATATATTTTTTGCCGGGTTCGTAAAAATAAATTCCATTTACCGGAAGAATGCGCATTTGCGGCGTAATCTCGGATATTCGTACGAGGGCGGTCTGGTCGGGATGTTTTTTTAAATAATTTTCAATATGCGATACTTGAATTATCCGGATGTTTTCAAAAACGGTTTTTTTTATTATATTCCAGGTTTCGCCGGAGACTACGATTTTGGTTGAAAAAATATTTTCAGGAGACGCAATATTGATTTCATCTGTTTTGCCCTGAAAATCGGTCACGGGAACAAGATAAATTTTTTCGTGAAATAATTTTTCATCTTTAGAAAATTCCCACAAATATGAAGGTATATCTTTTGCAAAAAGCGCATTCAGGAAAATGCCCTGTATCCCGGCTATCTGGATAAAATAAAGAAAAAATGTATATTTCAGGAATTTTAGCATAACGGGTTTGCCAGTTTATGCAACCCTGTTATTGGCGAAAATCCTTATTTTATCTGGAGCGCATTACCCACCTGGACTTCAATAGAGTAGATGGTTTTTCATCTTGCGAAAAAATTCCATGATGAAAAATTTTTACGCCGTTTTCTTCATCCGGGGAGCATACCGATTCTACCGGTTCGCCATATTTTAATTCTCTGAAATAATTTACGCACAATTCGCTTAAATCGTATTTGGTTCTAACTTCAACAGGTATGGCCTCAAGCGCCCAGTCGGCATAACGCGCGGCGGTTGCGTGCTGGTTGTAATCCAGATCGGCATAGTTGACAGAAAAACTTTTCTGAAAGACCGGTTTTAACGGAGCCTCCAGAGCTTCGATTTCAAATCGGTCTTTGTTATTGCGTTCAATTGCGTAGCCTTCAAACATTTCATCTGGAATGCGAACCGGTCGCATACTTTGAGCATCCACCATGATCCAGGTGCTTTGACCAGACGATAATATCGCTCCATTGTCATCTGTCATCTCAAATTTTCGGAAAGCATTAAATTTAATGATATTATGCCCCCATGTGCTGACGCGGATATTGTCATTTAACCGGGGATGTCGGCTAACTTTGATGTTCATTCTATAAAGAATCCATTTTAAATTATTTTTATCAAGGTAATTAAAGTCAAATCCGGCCTGGATGGTATGAAAAAGGGCAATTTCTGAATAAAAATTAAACAGGGATGCAATGGAGAGATCATTTTTTTGATCTACATGGTAAAACAGGATGGTGTAGTCGCGTGAAACCTTTTTATGGTTTTTTTCTATATTCATTTTTTATTCCTTCGTTAAACGAGATTTATGGACGAGATTATTTTATGGGCATAGACCAATAATTGCATATCCATACGCTCAATAATCTTACCAGCGGTAAGATATGCTTTCAGGTCAATACGTCAATATATTTTCAAGAATTGGTTCTTTCTAAATGGAAAAAAAGTCAAGGCCGACATATCATCATAAAAATCTAAAGGATGAAATTATTCTGGAAACTCTGAATTATATCGGGGAGAAGGGTTTTGAAACCTTGTCTTTAAGGGAGATTTCATCGAGGATAGGCGTGGCGCATACTGCGATATATCATTATTACAAAAACAAACAAGATTTGCTTGCCGATGTGGCCACCATCCAATTTCAGAATTTTGTAAATGATGTAAAACAAAAAAATACAAAGCTCCTGCATGAACCATACGCGCAATTGTTTAGCTATGGAAATTTGTATATTCAATATGCGCTTCATCATGGAAATATTTTTAAACTTATGTTAGGCAAGCAACCATTTGATCTTGTAAGGTATCCGGATCTAATAAAGGTTTCAGGAGGAGCCCTGCAATATCTTGTTGATCTGGTTAAAAAATGTCAGGAGGCGGGGATTGTCAAAAAAGGAGACCCGTTGCAGATTAGTCTTGGAATCTGGTCGATAACCCATGGTTATGCCATGTTGTTGCTGGACAATCGAATCGAAACCCTGGGTATATACGGATTTTCTCCCGATTTTTCAACGACTCAATTAACGGATTTTATTTTTGATTTCCTCAAAAATGGGCTACTAATTGATACAAAAAAATTTTATTGAGGTTCATGTTCCTGGGCATGAACTCGATATTCAGTCAGAATAATTTAAACGAGCGCAGTTTTGGGGCGAGAAGCGCCCCAAAACTGCGCATTTTAATACATTTTGATCTGATTATTGAGGTTCATGCCCAAGCTCCATCAAATTTTGTTTTTTTATGGGGATAGCAATTAATGGCTTGACGCAGGGTGATCGCATCTATTAAACGTGTCATTATGGCAAGAAAATGTGATATTACAGGAAAGGGAACAAAGACAGGAAACAATGTAAGCCATTCCCATAGAAAAACCCGCAGGCAATTTAAAGCAAACGTTCAAAAGAAACGAATTTATCTTGAGGATGAGAAAAGATGGGTTTCTGTAAATTTATCTACAAGAGCGATTCGAACCATTCAAAAAATAGGCCTTAAATCCCTGTTAAAAAAACATCCAGAGGCAAATATCAGGTAATATCGTTGAACGCTCTTTCCGGAAAGGTACGGAGAAACGTAAAGGTCTGTCCCAAATGCAGCGGGGAGTTGGCTCTTCTATGGAAGGATCGAAAACGTAGCGAAAATGCCTATGCTTCTGAAAAAATTCATAATTTAATTTGTACGATGTGTGGTTTTGGCCGTACAGAAAGATTTATCGATAAAAAATATCCCATTCAGGCGCGATATGTTGATGGGAAGATTATTTTTACAGATAGCGAAGGCGATGATGCATTCACCCCCATGATGGATGCTGCCACTATTGCCCGCTCAGAATAGAGCTTGAGCAACATTTAATCTTTAGATCGTGTGATTTGAATTGGCGCAGTTTTAGAACCTCCGCGATTCAAACCGCGCATTTACCTTCATTTTAGCATGAATATTGGAGTTTCTTCCAGTCTCCATCTCTATTCTTGGATAAATATTTTCCTAAATAAACTCTCATTAAGTAAAAAAAAATGCCGATATATTTAAAGTATGGCCAAAGCTGAAAATATTGAATTAAGAAAAATGGAAGACAATAAAGCCACTGGAATAGATACAGATCTATCTCATTTGGGAATAAAACATACTTTATCTGGAGAAACAGAAGACAGCGTAAAGTTTAAGCTGTTAGCTTCATTGCGCGTTCGCTTGGCCTGGATTTCTATTTTTATTACTATTTTAATTCCCATCATCGTTGGCGGAACCAGTATCGTGAATTTACGTGGTCAGCTAAAATATGAGGCGCGTATTGTAATTCGTCAGACTGCCAGTTTTATTCGTGAAATATTATCTCATACGTTGTTTGATCGATATTCTCATGTTGAAATGTTGGCCAGCATGGATATTGCAAAAAGCGGTGTCCGATCCGAGGTATCTCCAAAAATCAGGGGTCAATTAAATGAATATATTTCTGAATATGGTTTTTATTCCCTAATAATGATATTTGATCAAAATGGAATTTTAAAACAAACCAATAATCTGGATGCACAGGGCGAAAAAATTGATACAGACAAGCTTGTCGGGCGCAGTTACAGAACCTGGGAATGGGAGCGACTGGATACGGATACAGGGGACTATACATGGTTTACGGAGTGTGTAACTCCAGGGCGGGATAGGCCATATTTTACGTCTGTGGTTAGAAAATCAAAAACGCTGGAAGCTGTCGGTGTAGAGCCATACAATATTTTGTTTGCCATGCCAATCAAAAGCGGAGCTGAAACCATCGGTTGTGCTGTGACGGCTTTCAAAATTTCAGAATTCAGATTGATTTTTAATTTTTCGGTAAACCAGATGCGAAGAAAGTGGAAGTCATTTGAACTCGGGATCATTGACAGGAACGGTCTTGTGATCTGGGAGTCCTATCTGCAAAACAAGGAAAGCTTTAAAACCAATGTAATTAACCTTGGCGCGGAAATGGCAACCCGGTGGAAAAAGACAGGCCAGGGCACTATCGAAGATGAAGAAATTCATGAAAGAACGAAGAAACTTATGTATACAGGTATAGTCAAGGAAAGCGGGTTCAGAAACTATCCCGGACTTGGTTGGGGAATTGTTGTGCGAGCTGAAATTACGCATATTATGGAACCTGCAACAAAGGTATTGATTAGTACTTTAATTGTTACGGGTATTGTCGTATCCCTGATTGTGGTAATGATATTTATTCTGGCGCAAAAAATAACAGGTCCGATTGACCGGTCGGTAAGCTTGATCGAAAGAATTGGAGAGGGCGACCTTACTGCCATGATTAGCGTTGAAACAAGCGATGAACTTGGAAAACTTCAGTATTATTTAAATCAAACCATTTATAACTTGCGAAACCTGGTTGAGGCTCTTGTAAATGCACGAAAAAAAGCATCGGATGTTTCTATTGATTCATCAAATAAGGCCAGAGAAGTTTTAAGGGCAAGCCAGGAACAGGCAGCCCTGCTTGAAGAAGCTTCAGCAGCAATCGAGGAGTTGGGACTTTCTACACAAAGTATATTTGAAGCTTCTCAAAAGCAGTTGGCTGGCGCTGAATTAAATTCCAAGGCAATGGATGACTTGAAATTAATGTATACAAAATCCGCTGATATTCAAAATCAAATCAGCAAGGAAGCCGAAGAAAGTATGGGGTTTGCAAGATCCGGGGGATCAGCTGTGCAATTATCCATGAAAAGTATGGAAGAAATTTCTGAAACATCTCAGCGAATTCTTGGTATTATAGACGTTATCAATGATATTGCCGATCAAACAGATCTTCTGGCGCTTAACGCTTCAATTGAAGCAGCAAGAGCGGGTGAACACGGTAAGGGATTTTCGGTGGTTGCCCAGGAGATTAGCGAACTTGCAGAAAGAAGCTCTGCTTCAGCCAAAGAGATTGCCCGGTTGTTAAGAACGGCAAATCAAAAGGTGGAACTTGGTACAGACAAGGTAAATGCAACCAAAGAGATTTTTGAAAGAATTATTGTCTCCATGGATAAACTTACGCGAGATATTCATATTGTACGTGAATTCGACAAAAAGCAAAGCGAATCGGTTGTTCAGACTTCCCTGCGTGCAGGAAATGTTGCGCATCTTTCAAGGGAAATTGCAGAGGCGACAAAATTGCAGAGTCAATCCAGCGAGGAAATTCGAAAAGACATGGCGAGAGCAAATGAGATTACAGCCAACAACGTGGATCAGGCAGAATCCCTTGATTTGCTGCTCCAAAATCTGACAGGAATTCTCGATGAAGTTGGATCGCTTGTGCATAATTTTACATTGCCCGAAAAAAACAAAATCCAGGAAGTTTGATATGTTTCTGTTTTTGGCTTGTGCGCTCACTAAAGATATTTTAAATACAATCTTACCCATTGTTGTATGTTCGATGGGCTGATTTCCGGGATTTCAATATTTGAAGATAATATTTTTTTCTCGGCAAGCGAAATTTCCTTTTTGCTGAATCCCATCGTTTCCAGAGAATCCGCAAGGAGTTCTGAAAAAATATCTTTTTCTTGAGAATGCCTGGTTTCGGATTTTTCAGCAAGCTGGTTCTTTATCATCTCTAACTTTTTGCGCTTGCCTTTTGCCTCAAAAATAATTTTCTCCGACTTGGATTTGCCAATTCCGGGAACTTTGGTTAGAAATGATGAATTTTCATTTTCAAGCGCTTCAATAAATTCACGGGTTTGACAGTACGATAATATGCTCATTACAATTTTCGGGCCTATGCCATGCAGAGAAACCAGAAAATCATAAAGTTGTGCTTCGTGGTGGTTTAAAAACCCAAAAAGATTTCTGGAATTATCCCCATACTGAACCCGGGTAAAAATGAATATAGTATCTTCAGTATTTCTGGCGGATAACTTTTCCGAGTCAAACAGCGTAATATTTATTTTATAGCCTACCCCATTTA
The DNA here is from genome assembly GCA_029858425.1 of Spirochaetia bacterium. Classification (GTDB taxonomy): domain Bacteria; phylum Spirochaetota; class Leptospiria; order Turneriellales; family JAOUFE01; genus JAOUFE01. Next base: position 23,152 of record JAOUFE010000024.1, read on the forward strand.
CATCCAGCAGTAGTTCCAGAGGCCTTAAATCAAAAATTTTCCCTTTCAGGAATGCGATCATTTTGGCCTCATTGCAGAGTTGCGATAATTTAGCCATGCATAGAGAGCAAGCGAAAGTCCATCAGCTGCATCATCCGGTCCAGGAATTTCTTCAAGGTATAACAATTTTTTTATCATCCTGTCTATTTGCTTTTTGTCGGCGCGTCCATTTCCCGTGATCATTTTTTTCAGACTGGTTGGAGAAACAGCCGCGTAGGGTATCTGGTGTTTTTCAAGATCGAGTAAAATAACCCCTCGAACCTGGATAAGCTGAACTCCAGTAGTGAGATTTTTTTTTAAAAAAACCTGTTCTATCGCGCAATGCGTTATTTGAAACCGGGTGATCAGGGATGTCAGATTCAGGTGCATTTGCAAAAGTCGTTGTGATTCGGTACTTTTGGCGTTTGTTTCAAATACACCGGATGTAATGTATTGTGGTCGGGAAAAATCGCTACCGAAGGAAATGATTCCATAGCCAAGACGCGCATAACCGGGGTCAATTCCAAGAAAAAATTTTAAATTTTGATTGTTTTCTTTCGGCAGTACGTCTTTTCCGGACAAGGATGGCGAAATATTCTTATTCATTGATGAGGGCTTCATCAGAAATGCTTAAGTTGTAATATACATTTTGTACGTCATCATGGGATTCAAGGGCGTCAATCAGCGTCAGGTTTGATTTTACTTCGTCCGCGCTTAAATCAATATTGGTTTTGGGGAGATATTGCAGCTCTGAATGTAAAATTTTCCAACCGTGTTTTTCAGCCATCGGCGTTAATTCTTCCATTACTGCATGGAAGTTTTCCTTTAATGTTTTAATGACAAATTCATTTTCATTATTTGTCTCAAAATCGGCAGCCCCGATTTCAAGGGTCAGCTCGATCAAATCGTCTTCTTTTAACCCGGCTGCCTCAAGAATAATGATTCCCATATGATCAAACAAAAAGCCAACGGAACCAGTTTCGCCAAGGGATCCTCCAAGTTTCGAAAAAATATTTTTTAGCTCCGGAACCGTCCGCGTTTTCTTGTCCGTCATCACTTCGATTATATAGGCGATACCATGCGGTCCATAGGCTTCATATGTTATTTCTTCGTAGTTCACTCCTTCCAGTTCGCCGGCGCCTTTTTTAATGGCCTTTTCGATATTTTCTTTTGGCACATTAAAATCCCGAGCCTTTTGCACTGCCGTTCTCAGGCGAGGATTGCTGGTCATATCGGATCCGCCAAGTTTTGCTGAAATCATAATTTCCTTGGCTAATTTTGTAAATTGTTTACCGCGCTTTGCATCTGCGACGCCCTTGCGATGTTTAATATTATTCCATTTGGAATGACCGGACATATTACCTCATAAAAATCAGGCTACTTTTTCTTGAGCCATTTCATCATGGAACGCAATTTAGACCCTACTTTTTCAATAGAATGGTTTGCTTCTTCTTTCCTCATGCGGTTGAAGTTGGGAAAACCTGCATTCGTTTCCTCAATCCATTGTCTGGCAAATTGTCCGCCTTTATCTTTTTGAATTCTTTCCAGAACTTTTTTCATCTCGTTTTTTACATGACCATCAATGACTTTTGGGCCGCTTACATAATCTCCGTACTCGGCAGTATCCGATATGGAGTCTCTCATGTTGGCAAGGCCTCCTTCATAAATTAAATCTACGATAAGTTTTGTTTCATGCAGACATTCAAAATAAGCAATTTCGGGGTCATAACCGGCTTCAACCAGAGTTTCAAATCCGGACTGAATCAGATGAGAGACTCCTCCGCACAATACGGCCTGTTCGCCAAACAGGTCTGTTTCGGTTTCTTCGCGAAATGTGGTCTCCAGAATTCCGGCTCGACCTCCACCGACAGCCTGCGCATGGGCAAGGGCTCGTTTGCGAGCCTCACCGGTTGCGTCCTGGTGAATGGCAATCAATGCCGGGACTCCGCCGCCTTCGGTAAAAACCCTTCTTACAAGATGTCCTGGACCTTTTGGAGCTACCATGTAGACATCGACTGTTTTTTCTGGAACAATTTGATCATAGTGGATATTAAAACCATGAGAAAATACGAGCGCTTTTCCTGCTTTTAAATGGGGTTTGATATCGTTTTCGTAAATTGGCTTTTGTACTGTATCAGGAGCCAATATTTGAATAATATCTGCCAGGGCTGCGGCTTCCGCCGGAGATACCACCTTAAACCCGTCCTTTTGGGCAATTTCTACCCGGCGCGATGTTGGTTTTAAGCCAATAATAACGGTTAAACCAGAATCCTTCATGTTTTGAGCCTGGGCATGACCCTGAGACCCATAACCGATTACCGCTATAGTTTTATTTTTTAATACATTTAAATCGCAATCCTCATCATAATACATTTTAGCCATGATATCTCCTTTGGTGTAAACAATAATTGGAGATACGCGCCGTCAAGAAAAGTTTAGAGATTGGCAGGAACTTAAAATTTAGTTTCCGCCATTTTAGTACATTTTGATCTGACTATTGAGGTTCATTTCCATGCTCGGTGGTCAGGCAACATTTAATGCTCCCAAACTCGCGCAGGTAAATTGAAGAAAGGTTCGCTTTTTCCCGAAAATTTCATCCCAAAATGGAGAATCCCTGCAAATTTTATACTCCTTGCCATAAAATCAAATTGGGACGCGGG
>JAOUFE010000140.1 GCA_029858425.1 Spirochaetia bacterium
GGCCATGCTGGAGACAGTAAAAAATTTTAAACCGGAATATAAATAGCTGTTTTATGTAAAGGGGGCTTTTGCATTTTGGCGCCCACGTAAATTGCGGCGCCCCCTGACTTCGCCCAGCGCCTGCTTGCAAGCGCTGGGGCTGCGTCACCCCCGCAGATAATTTGCTTGATCCGTTGGCGACATCTTGTTTTATGGGATAAATGAACGCCTGGAATTTGTCGCTTGCCAAAATCACCTCGCCGGATACCACCGTTGCATATCCGAGGCAGAGATTATTTGATCTTCTCGATAAATCTGTTAAATCTCCCGTTGTATGGATATCTGCCCAGGGAGGTTCCGGAAAAACAACGCTGGTTTCAAGCTGGTTGAATGTTGCGGGTTTTGTAGAGGCGGGTTTCAAACCCGCCTCTACAAAACCCGCCTCCGCAAAACGCAAACCGGCGGCGACCATCTGGTACCAGATCGACGAGGGCGATGCCGACATTGCGAGTTTTTTTTATTATATGGGTTTGGCTGCACAAAAAATCGCGCCAAAAAACAAGCAAAAACTGCCACTTTTTACTCCCGAATACTCGCAAAGTTTACCGGTTTTTACCCGGCGTTATTTTGAAAATCTATATGGGCATTTGCTGAAAAATAAAAAGCGCGATCGCCCGGGCGTAATTGTTTTTGACAATTACCAGTTACTGCCCACAGATTCTCCTTTTCATGAAATGATGGCGCACGCCCTCGATGTAATTCCCGAAGGAGTGACGGTTATTTTTATAAGCCGCGCATTGCCGCCGTCTCAGTTTGCCCGATTTTCGGCCAATCACCGGCTGCGCCTGATTGGCTGGGAAGATATTCGTTTTAACCGCGATGAATTTGGAGGCATGTTTAAAACGCAAACCAAAATTATCCCTGAGGCGCAAGACGTTGACGCCATTTACAGTAAAACCGATGGCTGGATAGCGGGTTTGATTTTACTGAGCTCTGGGGTGTTTACCAGGGGAGTTTCGGAGCATCTTGCCGACATGCCCACAGATCGATTGTTTGATTATTTTGCCAGCGAGATCTTCGACAAGACAGATCCGGTAAAAAAAGAATTTTTATTAAAAACATCGTTTGTTGAAAAAATCGATGCGGCCATTGTTAGGGAACTCACCCAAAACAAGAAGGCCGGCCAGATTCTGGAGCAATTGTCCCGCGATCATTTTTTTACCCAGAAAATCGCGCAATCGTACCAATACCATCATCTGTTTCGGGCGTTTTTACAAGATCGCGCGAAGACAATATACACTCCCGATGCAATTGCCGACGTGCAGCGCAAAGCGGCTGAACTTCTGGAGCAATCCGGCTGCGGAGAAGAAGCCATCGCACTCTATATCGCAGCGGCAGACTGGACGGGAGCTGAGCGGGTGGCTCTCAAACAGGCGCAAGCGTTGGTGTCGCAGGGCAGAAATAACACTCTCGAAGCATGGCTGAATGATTTTCCGCGAGAACGCATCGATCACTCGCCCTGGCTGCTTTTCTGGTTTGCAATCTGCCAGATGCCGTATAATCCGGCTCAGGCCAGAGATAATCTCGAAAGGGCTTTTGAAGGGTTCGAATCCGCCGGCGATATCGCCGGTTTATTTTTATCTTCGTCACAAATAGCCGACTCGTTTATTCACGAGTGGGGCGACGTCCGGCCGGCTGATCGCTGGATCAAAGCTCTGGGCGGTTTAACCCAAAAATACAATTACCCTTCTGGCGAAATTGAGTCAATGGTCGTCGGCAGCATGGTAGGCATTTTGGCTCACCGGCAACCTTCTCATCCTGAATACACATTTTGGGAGGAAAAGCTGGAGAAAATTGTCTTGAATTACGCGGATGTAGATGTAAATGTTAAATTATTGTCGGGATGCAATTTAATGAATAGTTACAATAACATTACCGGCAATGAAAAAGCCATTGCGATTTTTCAATCGCTTCAGCATCTTTCAAGACAAAAAAATACAGCCACCTTAAGCCGGTTATTCTGGTGCATACAGGAAGCGCGTTACATATGGATGACGGGAGACTTAAAATCCGTAGAGGAGACCATTTTATGGGGTCTGGGCGTAGCCGAAGAAAGTGGAGTGCATTTATTGGATCCATATATCGTTGCTCATGGCATTTTTGCCGGTCTTGCATGGAATCGCCCGGAATTAACAAGGTTTTACAGGGAAAAATATTTCCATACAATGCATTCCCCGCGTCTGCTGGATAAAGCTGCCTACCATTATACAGAGGCCTCTGTCGAGTGGTATCATAAAAATTTTCAACAATCTCTGGAGCACAGCAAAGTTGCCATTGAATTTGCAAAGGCGGCGGACTGTCCCTGGATACTTTCATTTTGTTTCGTGAATTATTCATTAACGCTCTTTGACATTGGCAATATCGAAGAAGCCATGCTGTACCATAAAAAGGGCGGCGATTATGGCAAAGATCTGGCAATACCCGGTTATTTGTATAATATGATCGGGGCAAAAATTTATTTGGGCGTGGGCGATCATGCAAGGGGATTAGAGTTTTTATCAGCGGGCATGAAATTGGGAAAAAAAAATGGTTATACAAATATGGATCGCTGGGACAACCAAAACATGTCCCGTCTTTGCGCCATAGCTTTGGAGCACAACATCGAACCCGAATATGCGCGCTTTCTGATTCAAAAACGGCATCTTGTCCCGGACTCTTCCATACCCGTACCAGAAAACTGGCCATATCCTTTAAAAATATTTACGCTGGGGCGATTTGACATTATCAAAGACGGTCAACCCATGGAATTTTCAGGCGCGGGCGCTAAAGTTCAGCAAAAACCGCTTGCCCTGCTTAAATTATTGATCGCCTATGGCGGCAAAAACGTGGACGAAGCTCAAATCAGCGATGTTTTATGGCCGGATGCCCCGGGCGATAGCGCTCACAGTTCCTTTGCCATGGCTCTGCATCGACTGAGAAAACTGATTGGCGAAGATGTCATTGAACTTTCAGAAGGCAGGCTTACTTTAAATCAGGGTATTTGCCCGGTAGATGTATTTCTTCTTGAGAACTTGCTTAAGATGGCAGAAAACGCATGGGTTAGCCAACCTCCTGAAGCTGAAAAAGCCCTTGATCTAACCATGCAGGCGGTTCATCTTTATGGAGAAGGTTCCTTTTTACCGGGAGCCGATTACAGCCTTTTTATCGCAGGTTTTCGGGAAAAACTCAGCGGAAAAATAAGGCGCATTTTACTTTCAGCGGCAACGCATTTTGAACAAGTCGGCAGCTTTGAAAAAGCCCGGGGAATTATTGAGCAGGCGCATTTATTTGACGATCTGTCAGAAGAAATCATACAGCGAATGATGCTTGCTCATTTGCAATTGGGTCGCAACAGCGAGGCGATACAACTTTTTCAAAGCTGGCGCGACCGGATCATGGTCGCGCTCGGCGCGGCGCCTTCCGAAAAAACAATGGAAATATACAATGGTCTGATAAATTAATTCATCAGGCCGCGGGAATGGGGCCTGATGCAACGAGTTTTTTCTTTGTGGAATTTACTGTGAGGTTTAAACCTTCCAGAGTACGAGCCCCAAGCAAAATGAGATCGCCCTTTTCGGCAAAAACAACTTCGTCAATGGTAAAGTATTTATCTATTCTTATGATAGCAAAACCGATGCTTCTTGTTATAATTGACCCATTGGCCATCATGAAAGAAACATCTTTTTTTTCGCGCGTAACGCCTATTTTTTCAAGTACATTGGAAGGAAGCCATGTATGTTCGCTGCCGGTATCTACCAGAAGCTTTGAAATTTTGGCAGATTTTCTTCTATCTGAATGGTTTTCCACCAGCGCTCCCACATAAAATGTACCCATAAGGAATCGTTCATTTTTTTGTCATCAATGTAAACCACTTTTTCCGAAAGATGCTTTTCGCCCCCTGATGTATTGCCATAAAAATAAATTTTTTTTGGTCAAATTCAGGCATATTCATTAGTATAATTGTATGCGAACAACTCTTGATATCCCTGAGAATCTTTTTAATGAGGCAAAAGCCCTGATGCGCTTTAAATCAAAAACCGATGTTATGATACATGCCCTGACAGAATATATTCGGCGCAAGAAGCTGGACGAACTGACCGAAATAAAAGAACCCATTGAACTGGATATTGATGTGGCAAAACAAAGGCGTCGCTCGTCACAAAAAGCATAATGATCGTGGTTGATACATCGGTATGGATTGACTATTTCCGAAAATCAAATCTGGCTCTAAAAAAAGAACTGGATCGTTTGATTTTGGCCGATCAAGTGCTGCTTCCGGTTATAGTGAAACTGGAAATTCTTACAGGTCTGTCAAAAACCAACTTTACAAAAATACAAAGTTACCTGGACGCCTTTCCTGAGGCAAAACCGACAGATCGTACATGGCTTCATATTGCCAGGGCAATACAAACCGGAATAAATCATGGTATTCGATTTTCTGTAACCGACTTAACCATTGGCATTTTAGCCGTAGAAAGCAAGGCAAATGTCTGGAGCCTCGATAACGATTTTCGTGAAATGGAAAAACTGGGACTTGTAACTCTTAAAAATCCGTAATATTATTCATGCGCCGCCTGTCCTGATCCAACCAGGATTTTATTTTTCTTAAAAAAACGCAAATCCGTTACCTATCCGTTATCTGCCCTATGGTATGCTCCGATTAGATCATTTTTTGAAAAGCGGGGTAATTTATCCCTTTTTTCAGAAAATGACCAGATTATTTGAGGAGCGGAAGTTTTAAGCAAGAACGTGGCGTCAAACGCCCCACTTACTGAAAAATCGCCGCGCCATTTTAAGGAGAAGATGATGAAAAAGAAGATTACAAATTTCATGTCTCGAAAAACCATGGTTGTCATTGGTGCAGCAATAATGACCGGGTATATTGCAAACTGTGCCGTCGCGAAAAAGGCTGCCGATAGCGCTGCTGCCAGTATTGCCGCAACGGCAACCAATGTCTATAACAGCACAACCTCTCGCGGAGACTTGGTGAGCTACACGATTACCGGCTCTGATGTTACTCTCGACTGGAATGTAACCGATGCTACCGGGGTCATTCAGTTTACCGCTAACATCGCAGCAACCTGCGGCGCGCAAGATGCCACCTATGGATACAGAACCTGCACAATTAGCTCGGCTACCTGTACTGCTGGCGCCGTAGCCTGTCCAGCTGGAACGGCTCCAAGCGGTACATTTGAAGTTATGGAAATTCCGGGAACCGCTGTGATAGTGCATGTGCCGGCTGCTGTAGCCAGCGCAGCTGAAGGAGCGACGACGACCAGAGAAGAATTGCACGCAGGCTTTATTTCTGGCGGATGCCCTGCCGATGTAAGCGGCGACTATGCGTACATCAAGGTGGCTCGCGCAAGTATGACAAGTAGCGCAACGGATCTATTTGGTATGTATCGTACTGATGCTACTTTCACCAACGTTCACCATTCTGAATTTGGCATGACAACAACTGGTGCCATCAGCGCAGCCATCTCTGATTACATGACAAACGCGGCAAATCTGTCAGGGGCAGAGATTCTGACTGGCTCTACATGTAACAATGGTGTGTTCACCAGAAGCGCCAGCGGCAATACGCTACGAATCAATGCAACGGCAGGCGGAACATTTATTCTTGACCTGCCGGCAGGTCAGGGAGGTTTAATTTCATTTAAAACCACCAATGCCGCAGCCATTGGAGATCTGGCCAGTCGTAACTGGTGGGGAATTGTTTTTCCTGATGCGGGCGCCCCAGATTTAGTGAGTCTAACCAGTAGCACATTGGCATCGAATCAAGTGACGGTATCCGGTTCAACACTAAGCGGAGGCACCATTACAAATGTACCAGTTCAACCGGCTTCGGATGCGGCTTTGGCGACCAAGTTTACGGCTCCGACGGCCTACACCACATCGGGCAATGCGCTTCAAACGACCTATGCAGCGCCAGCCAATATTCCCGGTTTGATGCAGATCAGTCAGGGTCCCGATAACAACATCGTGGCCATAGCCTCTAAAGTGGGCAGCCAGGTTATGTTGTTTGGTACCGTGTATAACTTGCGCAGTGCGGCAGGCGCGACTTGCACAGCTGGCACAGCCGGATGTATTCCGCGTAATGCCGGTAACTTTATGCTTTTCTCGCATTGACGATTTGTTCACAGCAGATTTTCAGCCGTTTCTATAAAACAGCAACGATAAGGGCGGGTGCGTTGAAAAACGCCCCGCTTTTTTTTGTATATACAGCAGAGGTCATGGATAAGCATTTTTTAGAAATGATATCTTTAAAATGCCTGTCCTGATTCAACCCAGCGATTCTCGGTGAATATTTTAATGCAATTTTTCGCATTGATATTTTCTCTTGCATCC
>JAOUFE010000025.1 GCA_029858425.1 Spirochaetia bacterium
TATTTTTATCTGCATTCATTTGTGGCGCTTGTTGGTTTCATACGCTTGTTGGTTCATTTTTCTTGACACGGCAACATCATATTCGCCCTTTGATTCTCCAGGAATTAAGGAAAAACATGTTTCGAATTCATGCCCAGAATCGCTTCGGATTTTCCAAATTTCCAGAAAACCTTTAAGAACGAATAAAATGGATAAAACAGAAAAACAACGGCGAGCTGACGAGGTAGAAAAAACCGGATCAAAAATCTTATTGGATACTATATTGGCAAACGGGGTAGAGGTCTGCTGGGGCTATCCTGGTGGAGCCATATTGCCCTTTTATGACGAAATTTATCATTCTTCGATAAAACATATCCTGGTTCGCCATGAACAAGGCGCGGCTTTTGCGGCGGAAGGCTACGCAAAGGCAACAGGAAAACTGGGCGTCGCTATTTCTACCTCTGGTCCAGGGGCAACCAATCTCGTTACAGGAATAGCCGATGCCAAAATGGATTCTATCCCTGTTTTGTTTGTGACGGGTCAGGTCGCTACAAAAGACATTGGTACCGATGCTTTTCAGGAAGCGGACACATATGGAATGAGTATTCCCATTACCAAGTACAATGCATTAGTAAAAAATGTCGACGATGTGGCGAGAATAACCCGTGAAGCAATAACCGTGGCAATGTCGGGGCGGCAGGGGCCTGTCCTTATTGATTTTCCAAAAGATATCCAGGCTGCCACATCCAGAATTCTTCATGCCGAAGATTTGCATATTCCGGAAATTCACTATAAAAAAGCCGGGTTAATTGGTGAAGTGAAACATTTGATAGAAGCCATCAACAGCTCCAAAAAACCAGTTTTATATGTTGGAGGCGGCGTTATTTCCTCGGACACTTATCATCTCCTGGGAAAATTAGCCGGGAAAACCCAAGCCCCGGTAGCATCTACGCTTATGGGTCTGGGAGCTTTTCCCGGGCAGAACGATTTGTTCCTTGGAATGCTTGGAATGCATGGAACAGCATATGCAAATAAAGCCGTAATGGAATGCGATTTGATCGTTGCTCTTGGAGCCCGTTTTGATGACCGCGTAGCCTTGAATGCCGGTGAGTTTGCCTCACAAGCTGTACGCGCTCAGGTGGATATTGATATTGCTGAAATTGGAAAGCGCGTGAATGTCGACATTCACATCGCTGGCGATCTTGCCGATATCATGCAGCTTTTAATTGATGGGGTACAGGAAGTAAAATCAAGGCCGTGGGTTCAGCGTATCCAGGAATTAAAAGAAGCAAGCCCTTTAAAGTACAACCTTGTAAAAAACGCAATAAAACCACAGCACTTTATTCACCGGTTAAGCGAGCGAACTTCAGGAAATGCGGTGATTGTTACTGATGTCGGTCAACACCAGATGTGGGCGGCGCAGTTTTATGCCGTGAACAAACCCAGAAACTGGATAACTTCTGGCGGCCTTGGTTCCATGGGGTTTGGTCTGCCTGCCGCTATTGGCGCCAAATATGGGAGACCTGACGACGAGGTAATACTGCTAACCGGAGATGGTTCCATACAAATGAATATTCAGGAACTGGCCACGGTTCGAATGTACAATATACCGGTGAAAATTATCCTTTTTCACAATGGTTTTCTTGGGATGGTTCGCCAGTGGCAGTCTCTTTTTTATGGGGAGAGATTTTCATCCTCAAAACTACACAACAACAATCCTGATTTTTGTAAAATTGCGCAAGCGTACGGAATTGCAGCAAAAAAAATAAGCTTGCCTGATGAAATGGAGCAGGGAATCGATTTTATTCTTGATTCAAAAGATGCGTGTCTGCTCGAAGTAATGATTCCCGATTATGAACATGTTTACCCGATGATTGCCTCCGGTCATCGATATGAAGATATGATTGAATTTGACTCTTCTTCCGAAGAAGGCGAATTATTTTCGGTAATTCCTCACAAAAAACAGCAGGGAAAAGCAAAATGAAGCATATTCTTTCGGTTCTCGTAAAAAACAACTTTGGAGTTTTAAGCCATGTTTCGAGTCTTTTTACGAGGCGAGGTTACAATATTGAATCGCTCTGTGTTGCCGAAACTCATCAGCCCGGTTCATCGATTATTACGATGGTGGTTGACGAAGACGATCAAATGATTCGGCAAATCGAAAGACAGCTTTACAAGTTAATTGATGTAATTAAAATTGAAGACCTGACAAATGTAGATTCCATTGAACGGGAACTGATGCTGGCAACAATTCAGTCAGAAAGAAGCAAGCGGGAAGAAATAATGAGCTTGATTAAAGTGTTTAACGCGGTCATTGTTGATATGACCGATTCTGTTATAATGGTGGAAATGACAGCCGATCCCCGCCATTTACGAACATTTATTCAATCCATTTCCGAATATGGCATAATTAAAATTGCCCGCTCTGGCAGTATTGCTCTGCCTTATCTTTCCGGGAATGAAAAAATATGAGTTCCGGAAAAAAATATGCGGTTATTATTTTAACTGGATTTTTTCTTGCAAATTGCACTCCCTCGGTAGAAAGGTACAAAAACAAAGCAAGAAAAGCCTTGCAAAATGAAGACAGCCAGAAGGCTCTGCAGTATCTGCAAAAAGCATTTGAACTTTCGCTTGACGACCAGTTTTTCCCGCTTGGGAAAAATCACGAATACTCAAACCTCTATTCTCCTGTAAATCGCAATAAAATGCTTTTGGTTGAAAATCAACCGTCAAAAGTCAAGGCCTACTTTACAGTTTATGAAATAGCCAGAGACAATGACTGGAGAAGGCGCGTTAAGGGTTTTATTCGCAATGTGGCGCTCTCGCCGGATGGACATTATGCCCTGTTACATATGGAACAATCTGAAAATGTATGTAAAATTGATTTGTGGGATCTGCAGTCGCGGGAGCAGGTTTCTTTTTCCGGCAATATTCCATGCAATGAATCCGGCGGGGTTTCCAATACCGGCGAGGTAGTGTTTATCGGGCAAAACAAGGCGGTAAACAGATTTATTCCCGACTCCGAAAAGTTAGATGAAAAGTATATTGCAGAACTTCCATCGCCTCCCGAAAAAAGTATTCCTGCCTGGGGGAGCTTTCAGTTTAGTCCCAGGAACCATCTTTATCTGACATACGGAGCATTGGGGCTTTACCATCTTTACTCCGTAGAAAAAGGTCAGCTAAAGCTTGTCAACAAGGATGCGGCTTCCCCAAAAATATTTTTTTCCTATAATTCAGATAACCCGGGTTTAATTACCGGCGGAGCCAATAATCACCAGGTAGTTTTTTTAAATGTGGATCATAGCTTTGACGAAGTACAGTCATTTCCGGTACGCTTCTGGAAAGACGCTGTTTTCCTGAATAGCAGCGAGTATTTTTATATAGAGGACGAGCGGCTTGTATATGTGAACAACAACAAAGAAGACAGGTTGTTATTTTGGGCAAGCAAGGTATATGCGGATACGTCGGGTAAGGTGTATTTATTATCTCCGCGCGGAAGTTTGATAGGATATAACAAGGTGAATCCGTCAGAAGAAAGCAAAGCTATTTTTCAGATGGGCTGGGAAATAAAATAGTCTTGACAGAGCGCCCGAAAAAACAAGCCTATCTTATTAATATAGATTGGTTGACTTCCGATAATGAATATATTATATTAAGGATACATGAGTATTGACGCAGGGTAGGTTTTTTTTGCCCGCGATGGTCAGAAACACCGACTATTGTTGATCAGTACTTATGTAAAAATAACAGCAGGGATGGACATCTATGGGGAAATGGATTACGTGGACTAATGAGCTGGCGCTTGGCATTGACGAAATTGATGAGCAGCATAAAGTATTGGTTGAAATATTAAATGATGTCTATGAAGCGGTTAATTCTGGAACAAAAGACGAAAAACGTTTAAAAAAAATCGTGGATGGAATGTTGCGATATGTAAACTTTCATTTTGTAACAGAAGAAATGAAAATGATTAAAACTAATTATGGCGACTATAAAACCCACAAGGCACAACATGATTCTTTTGTGGAGAAAGCCATGGAATTCCAGGCGGCCTTTAGAGAGGGAAGTCAAACTCTTCCTGAAGAAATGATGAGCTTCCTGAAAGACTGGTTAATTAACCATATTCAGGGAACAGATCGTCAATATGTACCTTACTTTAACAGAAAAGACTGATTTACTTTAAGCCCCGATCTAAAAAAAACTGACCATATTTCATGTCACTTTTCATAATATGATTAATCAGCCAGTCTTTGATGAAATTTAAAAGTTGGACATTTAGTAAATTACTCTGACGTTGGATCATTTCCTTCATGTTATCGAGTTCCTTGATAAATTGATTGTGTTCTTCCTTGTGTTCTTTTAAATATGGATATTGAAATTTTATCATCTGTTCTACTTCGTCATTAAAATGTGTTTTGGAATACTCGCTCAATTCTTCAACAACAGAAACAATCGTAGCATTATCTTTTCTCATTTTGATAATCGCATAAATTTCATTCATAAGTTCAATGAGTTTTTTGTGAGCCTCATCAAAACGGGATATTTTGACAGAAAAGTTTTCTTTCCATTCAAATAATGACATAACCGCTACCATGCTCAATATATACAACAACGCTCTGCACGTCAATTGCATCTTGAGAAAAAGCTGTCATAATCTTGAAAACAAGGATCCTGGGCAGGAACTTGAAATTCAGTCAGAATAATTTAAATTAGCGCCCCAAAACTGCGTATTTTATTAGATTCTGACGTGAATATCGCGAAGTCCATGCCCAGGCATGCTAATTTAATTAATTCTGCATTATCCTGTTTTAAGAGAGTCCAGAATTGCAATATATTTGCTTGAGGAATATCGATACTTAAACAGTTTTTCCAGATAACTTGCGTTGGCGCTTCCGCTTCCATCTTTCCGGACATATGCTTCAATAAGAGCAAGGTGCATTTTTTCCGCTATTTGCGGATTGCCCGATTTTTCGCTTTTTGATAATACGGGTTCCCTTAAAATAATTATCGCATCTTCGTATCTTTCCTTCTTGATGTACTAGATTACAAGAAAATATATTAATTCGGCTGTAATATCTTCATTTGAGTTTTTTTCAGCATTTTTTATACCTTTTCGGCATGCCCATATGGCTATCGAATATTTTTTTGATAGAAATGCGCGTTTGCAAAAACTCAAATAGTCTGCCTGCCTTGTTTTACAGTCGGATTTTATTTTTCGAAGTTTTTTGTAGACAGTAACTATATTTTTTTCACTTTCAATGTAATCTGTGGGGCAATATTTTTCGGAAAAAACGGGATTGGCCAGGGTCAAGGCCAAAAGAAACCACGTAAGCCGTTTCATAGTTCATTATCGTCTGCAACCGGGCGGTAATAAAATTTCAATCGTCTGAAATTACATGAGATCGGCATGGGTATGAACCTCAATAATCAGATCAAAATGTATTATAATGCGCAGTTTTGGGCGCTTCGCGCCCCAAAACTGCGCTTATTTAGATTATTCTGACTGAATTTCGAGTTCATGCCCAAGCTCTCAGTACTCATTGAAATTGGTAACTTCTCAATAATCAGGTATTATATATATTCAAAACGAGGGGGAAAATATTTATGTCCCATCGTGGGCACGGGATTCAAATTATCAGATATTCGGGAGAACGAAAAAACTCCCCTGGTATGCTTCTTATTGGAGATGATCCAGCGAATGACAGAAGAGGTTCGGCAGCTAAAAGATGAAGTCGCCCGATTAAAAGGGAACCCTGCCAGACCCAGCTTAAAGCCAAGTACCACCATAGACATTGATAAACTGGAAAGGAAAAAAAACCTCCGGCGCTCATCTGATAGCTGACCTGACAAACCTGATGAAAATCAAAGCTGGAACAATTTACAAAGCCTTACCTGATTATTGAGAACTTACTGAAATTGCACGGCCTTGATTAAAAAGTTCTTGCAGAAACGAAAATAAATTAATATTGTATCCCGAAGGAATATTTTCATGAAAGCCAAAACGAGAAAAAAAGAAAATGTCTGGATCATTGAACTTGACGGCCCCATAAAATCCGGAATGGAGTTTGATCTGGCAGATGAGCTGGAAACATGCCTTCATCAAAACGAAGTTCCCAAAATTATCGTGAACATGAAAACCGTTCCTTTTATAAATTCGGCGGCGCTTGGAATTTTCCTGAATATATTTAAGGAAGTGGAAAAAAAGAACGGAAGATTTGCGCTTTGCGCGATCAGCCCGGATGTGGATAATCTTCTGGAAATAACCAAGCTGAGCTCGATACTGGAAGTCTATAAAAATGTAGATGATGCGCTGGATTCCATCGAAGACTGATTTTTGAAACGAATTCTTATTCCCTATAACTATTACAAATTCTGGTTTTTGCTTTTTTTTATTGGAATGGGACTGGTCGTGCCTCAGGTAAGCCCGTTTGTGTTCTCGGAACTGGAGCTGCGCAAACCGGGAATTATTTTTTTTCTGGGTCAGGTTTGCATGACCCTCGGAACTTTTACAACCGGTTATATTTCGGATAAAACCCTCAAGGTGCGCTCGCCGGTTTTAATGATGAGTTTTCTTGCCGGCATTTCCATTTACTTTTTTTCAAAAATGGACAACACTTTTCAGTCGCCGCTGATGTACTCCTGTCTGTATTTTGGACTTTTTATGTTTTCCATCGGGGGAATTATTTCCCTGATGAATGTCTCGTATCTTCAAAATGGCTTTGAATCAAGAAATTTTGGAAGGGTTCGCCTGTTTGGAACGGCCGGATTTGCCCTCCCAAACGGAATACTGATGTTTATCCATATAACGCCTTCGACGGCCTTGAGGCTTAGCGCCGGTTTTTTCCTCATGAGCACTCTGGCGCTATTGACCCTGCCCTCGGGCAGGGACATTCAGTTTCAGGCCGGAGAAAAAATTACATGGCGGCGGATGCGAAAGCTCTCGACTTCGTCGTTGTTTTCGTTTTTTATCATCATTTTATTCTTTTTTTTCTTTGGTTTTTCAGCCGCAGAGTATATTGTAAGCGATTATATCAAAAACTTTTTATTTGTCCTGGATCCGGTTGCATTTTCCTGGCTTATCGGCACGCTCGTAGAAATTGTAGTTTTTTTTGTATCGCCCTTTATTTTAAATCGATACGGACCTGTCTTTTTAATTGGAATCAGTCTGTTCGCCGGCATTCTCCGAATGCTCATATTGGCATGCTCCTCTAATCAACTGATCATTCTTTTTTCACAAAGCCTTCACGGAATACAGTTTTCGGGGGCATATCTGGGCTCCTTGATTTACCTGAAGGAAAAAGCTCATCCGCAGAGACTCGGTTCGGCGCAGGCGCTATTTACCAGCTATTCACGCGGCATGGGTACCGGAACCGGCGCGTACATATTGGGAAATATTGCAGGAGGCGGAAACTTTCAGACCGCCTTTCTTATTGCCGCCGCAGTATTGTCCGTATCGCTCATTTTGCTGCTGGTTTTCAGCCGGGTGGAAAAAAAACATCGCTATTTTTTTGACGGTTAATTTTCCGGAATTACGCAGGCAGGTTTTCGACATTTCCTCTTGTTCAGCGCTGCCGTTGACTGACAGCCCAGTCGTGGCGGCCACCCCATTTTTTTAACGGGCTCTGGCAGGTTTCGTTACGTAATTTTGAATCAATGAATTGTCTACCACTTTGGGCTTGATAATAACGCGGTAAGAATCCGCAATAATGCTGAGCCAGCTTCTGGATCGGTAGGGCATTCCGTGCTTCCGGGCTATTTTTTCTATTTCGCGGCCAAGACTTTTTAAAAGAGACGGGCTTACCTGCGGGAAAAGATGGTGATCCAGATGGTATTCCACGCCGTTTACCAGCGTTCCCAGAAAACCAACGCGGAAGTTGACCGTGGAAAACATCTGGCGGCTGTAGTAATTTACTTTTAAAATGTCTTCATCAAAGTATAAAGCGTCTCTTACGTAATGCGTGGGGGCAAGGGCAAAAAAACAAAGCACGCCGGAAACAAAAAACCGGGCTATGTATAAAACAAGGATATCCAGCAGCGGGAAATAATACCAGAACAAACCAATCCAGAAAACATAATGACCCACAAGGGCGATGACTTCAATTATATACAATGCTTGTGTTTTACTGTCCAGTTCACTAAAACTGGAAAATTTCCTGAATAAAAATTTCCAGCCCATAACCTGCAGCATGTTGACATAAAAACCCACAAGAACCGGAAAAGCAATCCACTGGTATTTGTAGTATATTTTTGCCATGGGAGTGGCTTTTTCCAGTTGTTTTTCGTGCAGCACAAACCAGGGTAAAATATTGGTGTCCGGATCGATGGAAATGATGCTTGTGTTTGGGTGATGCAGTTTGTTATGAAAATTGTCCCAAAATGCCGACGAAATTCCTATGATAAAAGAAAACCCAAAGATATCCATGAACTGGTTCACGGTGGCAGACTTGAAAGAATTTCCATGCGAAGCATTGTGCGAGCATGTGGCAATACCCACAGACCCCATTCCGGCTAAAACGGCGCAAACGCCCTTTAACCACCAGCTTTCAACATAAAAAAATGCAAATGCCGGAACGATAGCCAATACAAGATTTAGAGTCCATGAAAAAATAATGAAACCGACAGGGCGATCCAGAAATCCAAGTTCGCGAAGATTTTTCTTTAAAATCTTCATGTCCTTGTCAAATGCGTTAAACTGGTTTGTTAATGTACTCATATTAGAATCTTAAATTTCGATACTGTCAGATTATCGAGTCAAGTTGGATTATAATCGATAAATTCAGCGCTTTGGAAAAGAATCCATATCCAGAGCCGCCGTCAAGAATAATATTCTCAAGAAATTCCTGCTTCGACCGACATTAACGGTATGGATAAGCATATACATTCAAATGATCTTGTAGAGATTAATAACCTTTGTGAAAAATTGATTCAAATTTTTCAGGACGAAGAAGGCCTGTACCTTGAATTAATCAAGAAAGAAGACTTGAAAAAAGCGGCCATTCTGGAGCGCAATACGGAAAACCTGTTAAAAATCAGCCGCGAACAGGAAGATTCCCTGAAAATGGTAGATTTAAGAGAAAAGGAAAGAACAGATATTATCCGGCAGATATCGCAGTTCTATCGACCAGCCATAAATTTTGAAAAAATTTCGGAAATCGCGGATTTACCGAGGTTGCCTTACCATATGAAGGAAAAACTTTTACACCATAGCTATGCCCTGCGGGAGTTAATGTTTACCCTGAAAAACATTACAAACATCAATCAGGAAATGCTGGAAGACAACAAACGTCTGTTTGACTCTCTTATTGAAGAGCTCATCGATGATAGAGACAATACCTATGGCCCTGCCGCGCGAAACAAGCAATCTTCAGGACCGCTGTTTATAAATCTGAACGGATAAAAAGGAGAAAATTATGCCGTCAACATTCATGGCGCTGGAAACAGCCAAGCGCGGACTCAACGCCCATCAGCAGGCGCTTCAGGTAACTGGTCACAATATATCCAACGCAGACAATAAAAACTACTCCCGCGAAAGAGTCAATTTTACCGCCATGTCCCCTTTATATGATCCTGCAATGAACCGGGCATCGGGAGCCGGAATGATTGGCCAGGGTGTTGTAATTTCATCAATTGAAAGAGTACGCGATAACTATGTAGACGACAGAATTATTGAATCTGCCCAGGGCAAATCATACTGGGAAGTTCAGCAAAGATATTTTGAGCATGTAGAAACCATTTACAATGAGCCCGGAGATCATGCCCTGCGATCAGCTCTGGACAATTTCTGGAATTCATGGCAGGATTTGTCTGCTTATCCCGAAGAATACGGCCACCGGGAAGTAGTGAAAACCCGTGCCGAAGAACTCGTTTCCAACATCCGGTCTACTTTTGAGAAACTTCACAATTTAAGAGGCCAGGCAGATTTTGAACTTCAGGCTACCGTAAAAAAATTGAATACCATGGGAGCCGAGGTCGCCGATTTAAATAAAAAAATAATTAAATCAGAGGCGCTTGGAGATCGTCCCAATGACCTTATGGACAGAAGGGATCAGTTGATTCAGGAACTTTCGCAAATGGCAGATATTTCCGTATCCAGATCGGACGCCAAAGGCTTGATTGTTTTTATCGGCAGCGAAGTTCTGGTTCAAGACGGCGTACTCAATAAATTAACACTCAAGCCAGACGCATCCAATGAGGGATATTCCAAAATATACTGGGAACAAAGCAATACGGAACCCGTTTTTTCCAACGGATCCATTTACTCGCTTATGCACATGCGGGATACTGTGTTGAAAGAACAGGTTGATAAAATGGACTTGCTGGCCGTGAACCTGCACGATATTGTAAACTCGATTCACAAAGATGGTTTTACATTAACCGGCGAAACCAATATTGAATTCTTTAAACTTGAATCTCTTTCAAGAGAAATCACAGGCAACGCAGACCTGAACAATGACGGGCAAAATGATTCCAGCGCTGTTTTTAAAATCGCCGGGAACAATCAGTTAAAAAAAGACAGACCCATTGGCATCAGCGGTTTGCTTACATTTATCCGAAATGATGAAAATCATACGCCGGTGCAAATTTCCTACAGGGAAAACGAAACCCTGGGCGATGTTATTAAAAGAATCAACAAGTCGGGCGCAGGCGTTGTGGCATATATGGATCACAATGATCATCTTGTTTTGAAAGGGATAACCGCAGAAGACAACTGGCAAAAAAACTTTATCATTCGTCATATCGAGGATTCCGGAGAGCTGCTGGTTGGCTTTGCCGGTATGCTTCAAAACTCCGGAGCGTCGGGAGCCTACGATTACCGCAGAATTAACGAAATTCAAAAGCTTCAGGCAGGGCGCGAGAACATTACCTTTTCGCCTGTATTGCACGCCGCAGGTTCGATTGCATTAAGCGATCAAATAATAAATAACGTTGGCATGATTGCGGCCACCGGAGGCAAGGATATTGGCGGAACCGGAGACAACAATTCGCCTAACGGACAAAAGGACGGTCAAAATGCGCTTAAGATTGCGCAGGCCATGCGCCATGAAGATGTTATGGTTGGTAAATTCAATAATCCGGAAGAATTTTATAATGATCTCATCGCGCGGCTTGGCGTAGAAAGCCGGGAGTCGAAAGACAAGGTAGAGGGGAGCGACATGATTATGAAAAATCTTGAAAACATGCGCCAGTCTTTTATGGGCGTTAATCTTGACGAAGAAATGTCCAATATGGTTCAATTTCAGCACGGTTACAACGCATCAGCCCGAGTCATGCAAACCATTAATGAAATGATAGAGTTTCTGATTACGCGCCTTGGGTAAAAATTCAAAAGAGGTAGAATATGAG
The DNA here is from genome assembly GCA_029858425.1 of Spirochaetia bacterium. Taxonomy (GTDB): domain Bacteria; phylum Spirochaetota; class Leptospiria; order Turneriellales; family JAOUFE01; genus JAOUFE01. Next base: position 11,323 of record JAOUFE010000025.1, read on the forward strand.
AGTAACACAATCCATGATTCACAATGACCTGGTTTTAACTTTAAACCGGCAAAAAAATTCCCTCGAAAAAGTGGAAAATGAAATATCCACCGGGGTTAAGATTCAAAAACCCTCGGATGATCCGGTTGGCGCGGCCAATCAGAATATATTGAGTTCCAGGCTTAATGAGATAAATCAATACGAACGTAATGCGGGCGACGCCAGAGACAAGATTAATTTAATTGACGGGAACCTCGGGCAGGTTACAGACATCATGCAGAGAGTCCGGGAGCTTGCCGTTCAGGCGGCCAACGGTACAAATTCAAAGTTTGAATTGTCTGAACCCATTGCGCGCGAAATCGAACAGCACCTTTTGGCTCTTGTGGATATTGCCAACGGCAAGGATTCCACAGGCAAGACGCTGTTTGGCGGAAGCGTCATTGAAAGAAATTCCTTTGTAGCCGTGTATTCCAACAATGTCACCGACGGCAATCTGGATAACGGGAGAGCTTTAAGCGGGGTTGTATATCAAGGGGATATACTTACGCAAAAAAGAGAAATTGAGCGCGGTCAGCAAATGGATATTACTGTTCCCGGAAACAGGGTTTTCTGGGGCACGAACATGACCATTGCTTCCAATACGGATGCGTCGAATTATGTAGCCCGGGGCAATGAATCCTTTGCCATAGACGGAGTAAAAATAGATGTCGCAGCCGGAGACACGCTCAATGAAATTATCAGAAAAATCAACAATTCTCCGGTAGATGTAAAGGCATCTATCGGCGCTCAAAATGATCTTGTATTAACGACAAAATCTCCGCATCAAATGTGGCTTGAAGATGTAGAAGGCTCTACCGTACTTCAAGACCTTGGCGTAATTGACGGGAACAATCCTGCCCCCGGCAACAATATCAGCGCTTCTGCCCTCGTTACGGGAATGTCGATGTTTGATGTAATTATTCAGTTGCGCGATGATTTAATACGGGGCGATCAAAACCAGATAGGCGGACGTGACATGGAGGCCATAGATATGGCGATGGATAATGTATTGCGTTATCGTTCTGATGTGGGAGCCAGAGAAAACAGACTGGAAACCCATGAAAAAAAACTGGCGTCGGACAAAATCTATACCCAGGATTTGCTGGCGAAAAACCAGGATGTTGACATGGTAGATTCGATTGTTCAGTTAAAGTGGCTGGAGTCTATCCACGGCTATGCTTTAAAAGTGGGCGCTGATTTAATAAAACCAACACTAATGGATTTCCTAAGATGAAAAAAACAACAATAGAAACAAGACATTTTGGATCAACCGAAATATATGAAGAAGAGATAATTAATTTCCCAAATGGAATTCTCGCGTTTGAACAGTATAACAATTTTGTTATCCTTTCGGAAGGCGAAAATTCTTTGTTCCAGTGGCTGCAAAGCCTCGAAGATCCGGGACTGGCGTTTTTAATTGTAGACCCGTTTTACATTAAACCGGATTACGTGCCCGATGTTCTTGCAAATGAAATAGAGAATCTTTTTGGCAGCACCCGTCTGGATCATTTGACGCTTAGATGCATTATCACGATTCCACCAAATAATCCGGACAAAATGACTGTAAATATGCAAGGCCCCCTGATAATTTCGACAGAAAAAAAGCTTGGCGGCCAGTTTATTTCCAACAATGACTCCCACCATGTGCGTACGCCGGTTCTTGAACTGGTTGAGGCCGGGGAAATTGCTTAATGCTTGTTTTGAGCAGAAAAATAAATGAATCGATCATTGTCGGTGAAAACATTGAAATTTTGATAGTTGAAATCAAGGGAGACCAGGTAAAACTGGGCATCAATGCTCCCAAAAGCGTTTCTGTCTACAGGGGCGAAATCTATCAGGCAATACAGGATGAAAATAAAGAAGCGGCCAAATCCATGCTTACCGACGATGTGGGTAAACTTCTGCAAAAGAAAAAAATTCCTAAATCCAGATAATATTTATATAGGGATCTTTTTTTAAGATGGAATAATTTAATTTGCCTATTTTTTGCTTGAGTTTCCGGTCGCGAATATTACCGTTCGTATCATAAAGTTTTTTAATCAAACCTTGAATTTTTTCTGATAATTCAGGAATGCTCTTCTTTAGAAAACCCTGGCTGGCAGTACCTATGTATTGTATTTGTTCCAGTTTTTTTGTTTTCTCTGAAATGATTAAATTACATATTCCGGCTCTGGAAAGATTCGTGCGGTGGGAATATAGCGAATATTCCGTATGAATTTCTCCTTCTTCTATCAGTTGCGGAATAAAGGGCAGCCTCATAACCTCAGTAATACCGGCATTTAGTTTATAAATACAGTTGTCATCCAGAACCTTGAATTGAACCGGAGAGTTTGCGCCCAGAATACCCGGAAATCCCATAAAGTGTATATGATCGCCGTGAACGGGAATCAAAACGCGGGGATCCAGCCAGGAAATCATTTTGCCGATATCTTCCATTCGCGCATGACCGCTGGCATGAACTTTTAAATCGTAATCGGCAAGTCCGGTTATTTTTACTCCTTCACGCGCGATCTTGTTCAAAACAAAATGAACCTGATCCACATTGGATGGAATGATGCTGGCGGAATAAACAAGCAGATCTCCGGCTTCGGGTTTCAAGGGAAGAAGTTTGCCCTCGGCGAAGCGAAACAATGAAGAACCCTCGTCAGCCTGGCATCCGGAAATTAACCAGAGAGCCTGCTTGTCTTCCGCATCGGGTTTTCTGTTATACCAGAAAGGTTCATCCATTATTTTTGCCTCAAGAGCCGCATCCAGATGCGAAATTATGGACTGTCCCCGTATACCCAAACGCCGGTTGTATTTTCGCGCAATTTTATGAATTTGAATTAAACGGTCAATCTGGGATGCAAACGTAGTCATAAAAATACGACCTCTCCAGTTTTTAATAACGCTTTCCAGGTTTTCGGCGACAATACTTTCGCCGATTGATTTACCTGAATTCAGGGTACCGGTGGAATCACAAAACAAAAAATCCACGGGACCAAAATTCCTGATGTCAGATTCATTGAACCGCTCTTCGTTTCCTTCTATTTTAAAATCGCTGGTAAAAAATATTTTGCGTCCAGTCCCTGCCGGTTCAAGACCTACCGCAAAAGTTTGGGGAATGGAATGGGGCATAAAAAAATTGTGAATGTTAAAATTACCAACCTGGAATTTTGTGTTTTTTTTCAGGGGATTGTATGCAAAATAATCCAGGTTTATTTTGTATTCGCGAAGGCGTCTCTTGATTATGGCAAGCGTAAAATCGCTGGAAAAAATCGGAATATTACTTTGCATTTCAGAACAAATATAGGGCAGAGCTCCTACATGATCTTCATGGGCATGCGTAAAGATTATTGCATCGGGTGGAAAAGCTTCAATTAATTCTTTGGGTGGAATAATTCTTCGCAGCCCCGGCAGACTTTGAGACGGAAAACCGCATCCCACATCGAGCCAGATAATGGTATCGTTAAAATAAAAAATTGTAAAATTTTTTCCAAAAGAACCAACGCCTCCTCCAAAACAAACATAAAGCTCGTTTTCTTTCAGCCGGTCTCGGATAATCCGGGTAATACTGCTATCGCCCGGTAGATCCAAATCCATTTTCACCGCGCTTCGTTTGATTTAGTTGATCGCTTTCCAGCCATTCAAATTCAATACTTTTTTCGAGAATTAACTGGGCAATACGCTCCCCGTTTTGAATTGTATATGGCTGGCTTCCAAGGTTAATTAGCAGTATTTTTATTTCACCCCTGAAATCGGAGTCTATTGTTCCAGGGCTGTTAATCATGGTTATCCCATGGTTAATCGCCAGTCCGGATCGGGGGCGCACAGACAAAATATATCCTGCCGGAATTTCAACTGAAATTCCGGTAGATACGGCGGCTCTTTGGCCGGCAGAAATGGTCAGAGGCTCTTTTAGGTGCGCTTTAATGTCGCAGGCTCCCGAACCATGTGTTTGCTTTTCTGGAACAGCAATTTTTTGGTCTGATTTTAAATATTTTACAGTTAAAAGAGCCATGATATTTATGTTTTATTGCCTTGTCCGGTTTCGGACTGATACATATCCAGGATTTTTTTTATATTGTGGTCGGTATGGGTTGGCAGACGGGCGCCAAGATGCGTGATTACTCTGGAGGCAAAGTAGGTTCCCAGAATACAACACTCCTTTAGTGTTTTATTGTGTAAAAGTCCGTACAGACCTCCTGCGGCAAAAAGATCTCCGGCTCCGGTTGTATCAATGGCATGAACAGGAAAACTGTTTACGGCAATTTTTTCCTCTCCATTGCGTTTTCCCCAAGCTCCCTCTTTCCCAATCGTAAAAAACAATGTGTTGGCAATTCCGCTGATAAAATCAAATGCGTCTTTTGAGTTATTTTTCTCAGACAGAGCCAAACCTTCTACTTCGTTGCAAAATAAAATATCCACATCCCACTGGACAAAATCCATGATTTCCTTACGAAAATTGTTTACTACAAAAGCGTCGCTTAGCGTAAAGGCTACTGGTATGCCCAGTTTTTTTGCAGTCCGCGCAAACTGGACTGCGGCATTTCGCGTGTCTTCGCCGGTAAATAGATATCCCTCAACGTAGACATATTTTGCGCCTTTGATAATAGTTTCGTCAACATTGTTTTCGTTTAACTTTGCGGATATTCCAAGATTGGTTACCATGGTTCTCTGGGCATCCGGCGTAATCAACACAACCGATGTTCCGGTACCGCTGGTTTCCCCGTCGGGACCTGGAAATCCAACAAGGCAATTGGCCATATCCTGCGTATAATGCAAACCAAAATCATCGTTAGCTACTTTGCCCATATAATACGACTTTATGCCGGCGGCTCCAAGTCCGTGAATCGTATTTGCTGCGCTTCCGCCGGAGCATATATTTCTGGTTTTACCTTCCAGTTTTTGCAGCAAATCCTGTTGTTGCGCATACTCAAATAAAGTCATCGCTCCTTTTTGAATGCCAACTTCCTCGATAAAGCTGTCTTCAACCTGCACCTGGATATCTACCAATGCATTCCCGATTCCCACTACATCATATTTCATAATTTGTTTTTGAATAAAAATGTAGAGTGTAAAGAGAAAAAATATATATTTTTACCGAATGACGGGGTCGCACTTGCCCATGCCTCCATCAGATTGTTTTCCGGTTTCTGTTTTTAATATAATTTCCCGTAAAATGATCCAGTTCTTCAAGATCAATATTTTTCTCGATAGTTTGCCGGATATGCCTGGCCGCTCCCGGACCTTTACCAAACGTAGATATAAATATCGAATAATGATTTTTTTGTAAAACGGACGGAGAAATAAAGTCAGAGAATTCTTTTTTGTCTACAAAATTCAAAAGAATTCCTGCATGATGGGCATCTATCAATATCCGGGATTCCAGCTCCGGATCGTTAACGCCCACATACGCAATATCGAAACCAGTCAGATCACTTTTTTCGTAATTTTTTTGAACGATTTTTACCCATGACTTGTTTAAAAAGTCTTCGTGAATTTGCGGCGCAATGACAGTAATTTCCTTTTTAATCTGGCGCAAACTTTGGAGCTTTTCCCGGCAGGCGTTTCCGGCTCCGATCATTAATATTTTTTTTTCTGTTACATTTAATAATACAGGAAGGTATTTTTCATTTTCTTCATTGCGAGATTCTTCATTGCCCGGATTCATCGTATCGACCTTATTTTTGGGCGATTTGATTTGTAAAACAGGATTTGGGATAGGGATCGGAGGAGTCCGGGTTGCATACGAGAATTTTTCTTTTCTATTGACAGTCTCCCTGTATTTTTGTTTTTTTGCTTGCAATATTTCGATCCAGGAGAGATTTTATAATTGAGCTTGGGCATGAACTCGAAATGTAGTTCGAATGATTGAAGTTAACGCAGTTTAGGAGCGGAAGCGTCCCAAAACTGCGCAGATTACTACATTTTGACATGAATATTTTAGTTTTTGTCGAGGGCACAGAAGAGGATGATATATGCTAAATAAAAAAATTGTTTGGATCGCTCTGGGTCTATTTTTTGGATCATGCGCGAGTTCTGATATGAAAATAAGCACTCTTGCTGAAGGGCTTGGCAAAGCAGCAGAAAAACTACCCAAGCCAACGGCAACAATTGAAAAATTTGATATAAAGAAAATATCTCTCAGGGATATCACATTTACTTTTGATATTGCCATAAACAACCCATACTCTGTCGCAATAAATCTGGATGCCGTTGAACTCGACTTCTCCGCAGAAAAAAATAAATTGTTTCACACGGCAACATCCAAAGGTTTTAAAGTGGCAGCGAAGGGCAAGGCCGTAAGCAGTTTTGATGTTACCTTAACCTATGAATCTATAATAAAACTCGTTCAGGATTATAATTCGCATGACTATTTGGCCTGTGATATCGATGTAATGGTAATTATTCCCATACCAAAAACAATCTCAAACGCGCCGGAATCCGTCAAGTTGAACTTTAAACTGAGCCAAAAAATTCCTGCAATTAAACCAAAAATAAGTATTGCCGGTTTCAATGTTATTCCGCCATCCCAAAAAGATATTGAGGATGCCATAAAAAAATCCGTTGTTTCTGCAGGAAAAAATGTAGATCCTTTGAAAGCTGTAAATATGTTCCGCTCATTGATTCAGGGAAAACCTGTGGAGAAACCAGAGATAAAGCCCGAAGATCTTGACTTGAAATTCAAAGTTAATTTTGATATAATACTTGAAAATCAGGCCAGGGCGCCACTAAAATTTAACTCCCTGGAATTTTACTTTATTGTAAACTCGGATCAGCTCGTAAACGGTAACACGACAGTAGTTTCAAAAAATGAAACCACTTCTATTCTTCATATAGTTAATGAATTTAGTTCAAAAAATCTGACAAAGGCAGTTATCAATGCCTTTAAAGATGGAAGGGGTAGTTTTACTTTAAAAGGAAATACATCTCTTCATTTACCGCCGGAAATATTAAAACATCCTTTACTGCTGGATTTCAAGGAAGATGGCAATTTTAATTTGAGGTAAGTGAGCTTGGGAAAAAAATGGGATGTCTGAAGAAATAGCAGCACAAAACCCGATGTATGGAAAATTTGTAGCTGACAAACTGAAAATTTTTTAAATTTAAGAGAAGGGGAACCAAATGGAAAATCTTGCTTTGATGTTTACAGTAACATCTCAAAAATATCAAAATCGGCCTGCTTTTGCAACAAAGCGCGGAGAAAAATTTCAAGCGGTTTCGTTTGGAGATTTGTATGAACAGGCCAGCGCACTTGCCCTGGGAATTATGGATCTCGGCGTCAAGGCGGGCGATCATGTTGGCTTGATTGCCGACAATCGTTTTGAGTGGATACTGGCAGATATGGCTGTAATAATGTGTGGTGCAGCAGATGTTCCGAGAGGTACGGATGTTACAGACATTGATATTGCATATATTGTGCCGCATTCCGGTATGAAGGTTTTGTTTGTAGAAAACCTTAAAGTGTATGAAAAAATCAAAAAAAACAAAAAAAGAATACCGGGTCTTAAAAAAATTATTTTAATGAACTCTACCGAAAAACCTCCAAAGGGTGTGGATTCGTTGTATGCCTTAATGGAAAAAGGCAGAAAATTGCGTCCAAAGAATCAAAAAAAACTGGATGATCGGATAAAAAAAATCAAAGGCAGCGATTTATTTACATTAATTTACACGTCGGGGACAACAGGCAGACCGAAAGGCGTCATGCTTACTCACAGCAATATGATTTCCCAGTGCAAAAACATTCCCATAAAATTAACCGATCAGGACAGGATGCTGTCTATTTTGCCTGTCTGGCATATCTTTGAAAGGGTGTTTGAAATGGTGGCAGTTTATTCCGGCTGCTGTACATATTATACAAATTTGAGGAATTTACGCGATGATATGAAAATTGTCAAACCTACATTTATGGCTTCGGCGCCGCGCTTATGGGAGAAGGTGTTTACCGGCATCCATGCCAATATTGAAAAATCATCTGCCGTAAAAAAAATGCTGTTTCACGCAGCATATTTTATCTCCCATAATTTTAACAAAGCCCGGCGTTTTCTTGCGGGCAAAGAGCTGGATACAAAAGGCAGAAATATAGTAATTTCCTTTTTCAGGGCTATTTATGAAGTAATCATTTTTATTGTCCTGATTCTCCCGGAAAAATTATTTGATACTATTGTCTTAAAAAAGGTTCGGGCGGCTACCGGTGGCGAGCTTAAGGGGTCGATTTCCGGTGGCGGAGCATTGCCCATGCATATAGATTTGTTTTTTAACAATATCGGAGTACCTGTACTTGAGGGGTATGGCTTGACAGAAACATGTCCGGTGCTTGCCGTAAGAACATTTGAAAATCTTGTGATCGGTACAATTGGCCCTGTTTATCCGGAAGCCGAGGTTCGTATCATGGATTTAGCCGACGGAAGTCAGATTTATCCAGAAAAGAGAGGAGTCAAGGGCGAGCTGCATGTGCGAGGTCCCCAGGTGATGCCGGGTTATTATAAAAACAAAGATGGAACTTCGCAGGTGCTGACCAAAGACGGATGGTTTAATACAGGCGATATTGCCATGATGACATATAATAATTGTCTCAAACTTTTCGGTCGGACAAAAGACACCATTGTATTGTTGAGCGGCGAAAACGTAGAGCCAGTACCTATCGAAAATATGATAAATCAATCTCCTTACATAGATAACTGCATGGTGGTTGGTCAGGATCAAAAAAATCTGGGGGTACTTATTGTACCAAATCTTGAAGCTCTGGAGCAGTACGGAAAAACCATGAAAGCCGTTTGTTCCAGTAGCGAGGCGATGGCGTTAATTAAAGAAAATTTAAAGAAACTAATTAATGTCGAACATGGCTTTAAATCATATGAAAGAATTGTTGAATGTGCCTTGCTGGAAAAACCATTTGAGATTGGCGACGAGATGACAGCAAAGCTCTCCATAAAAAGATATGTGATAGCAGAAAAATATAAAAAAATAATTTCTCAAATGTTTTCAGGGTAATGAAGATCCTGATTATTATATTTTTTTTGCCGAACGGCAATTATTATAGTAAATCTTAAACAAGAAATATTCTAAATTATTGTTTTTCATTTGTGGCTATGGGGTGGACAACCCTGCAAAGTTTCAAATTCTGGTTTAAGTTCATTACTGGAGTTCATTGTCAGGGATTCCGATAATAAATCAGGGATTGTTTTAAGAAATCTCAAAACTATCGGGCTTTTGAGGTTCATTATTACAGTATATGATGATTTGATAATATAAGTCGTCTTTTTAGCATTTTTTTCGGCATAAAAGGCAATTTATACATATAATGTGGGTAAACAATTTTGACGCTGGAAACATTTGAGCAGAATAAAATGTTTTTCATTTGCGAAACCCATGAGTACTGACTTGGTTCGGTAAGTTTGTTTTGGGGGCAAAAACAGATTTATCGGGGTCTGAGTCAGCATTCATGACGAAATCCATTAAAGTTAGATTAATGGCAAAAAAAACCAGGAGATATAAAGAATATTATGAACAAGACAGTAATGATTATTGATGACTCAGCTTCGATTCGCCAGGTAGTTGGTTTAACCCTGAGAGATTCCGGGTATACGGTTGTAGAAGCATCCGATGGTCAGGATGCATTGAACAAGCTGAAAGGAGACAAGATTCACCTGATAATTTGTGATGTAAACATGCCCAATATGGACGGAATAACTTTTGTAAAAAATATCAAGAGCGATCCCCAGTATGGTAACTATAAATTTACCCCTATTATTATGCTGACAACAGAATCTGAAGAAGCCAAAAAAATGGAAGGTCAGGCGGCTGGAGCCAAGGCATGGATCGTCAAACCTTTTCTACCAGAAAAATTGCTTGTTGCAGTTCAGAAATTAAGTCTACCGTAAGGGATCAGTACGATGGATATTGAAACAACGAAAACCGGCGATGTATGTGTTATTTCACTAAAAGGCGATTTAAATATTTACAGTTCCCCGGCTTTGTGCGAAGAGCTCAAATCAATTTTTGAAAAATGCGCCAAAGTAGCGCTTGATCTTGCAGGCGTTTCTGAAATGGATACTTCCGGATTGCAATGTCTTTTGGCCGCCAAAAAATATTCTTTTAAAAATCAAAAAGCATTTAAAATTATCAATCACAGCCCTGCGATTATCAAGATGATCGACCTGCTTGGCTTGATCGGATATTTTGGCGATAAAATCAAAATTCCTGCCGATGAAAGAAGCAAATACTCCCTGAAATATGGAATTAAAAAACAAAGAGTTGTGATATAGTTATGAAACTGGATGCGGTAAAACAAACATTTATTGTCGAGTGCTCAGAGCTTTTGGGCGATATGGAATCGGCGCTTCTCGTTCTTGAAAAAAATCCCAAAGACAACAATTCCATTAACGCGGTTTTCAGAGCAGCGCATACGATCAAGGGATCTTCCGGGATGTTTGGATACTCCGGTATTGTGGAATTCACCCATGTCATGGAAAACTTTCTGGAAAAACTCAGGCAGGGTAAGTTTGAAGTAAATTCCGATATGATTGCGGCTTTGTTAGGCTGCGGGGATCATCTTTCGAAGCTTGTAAGTTTATTTACGAATAGCGATAATTATAAAATAGATGATGCTACTGTTATGCGGGGAAATCAGCTCCTGGAATCTCTTACGAAAACCCAGCCTGGAATGGAGTTAAAAATGCCCGATAAAAAAGCAGTAGTAACCAGTAATAATACCCAATCGCAGGAGCGCAACGGAGTATCGAATCCTTATTGGCATATTTCACTACGATTTAAGAAAGATGTGCTTCGCCACGGTCTTGACCCGGCATCTTTTATCAATTATCTCGCAGAAAAAGGGGAAATCGTAAATGTAGCCACGATCGCCGATGCAGTACCCGACCTGGAAAAACTGGATGCAGAAGAGTGTTTTCTGGGGTTTGAAATTTCTTTTAAAAGCGAATCCAGTCTGGATGAGATTGCCAATATATTTGAATTTATCGCAGATGATGCGTATATTACTATCATTGAACCTTGTGGTGAAGTTGAAAAATATCAAGAACTGATAACTCATCTGCCGGAATCGACCGAACGGATGTTTGAAGTTTTCTCTGAAATGAATGTTGTTACAAAAAGTGAACTTGGGGAATTAACACAAAAAAAATCTTCTCCAGAGGAGAGCAAAGTGGTTGTTGCAGAAAAAATTACAAAAGAGGGTTCCATGGATGATTCTCACGAAGAATTTTTTTCCAAAAGAGAAGAGCAGACTCCCGATGAAAAAGCATCCAGGACAGTTGCCGATACTGCGGCAAAGTTTATTCGCATTGAAGCTCAAAAGCTGGATAATTTAATAAATCTTGTGGGAGAGCTTGTCATCAATGTCGCCAAGGTGCGCCAGCTTTCAGAGATAAACGGGGATAAAGAAATTATAGAAGCTTCTCTGACTATGGGGCGGCTTGTCGAAGAAGTTCGAGATTCAGCCATGAATATACGCATGGTTCAAATTGGCGAATCTTTTAAAAAATTTGAAAGAGTTGTCCGCGATTTAAGTCGCCAAATGGGCAAACAAATTGACTTTAAGGTGATAGGCGCTGAAACCGAACTGGATAAAACTGTCGTGGAAAAAATCAATGATCCACTAATGCACTTGATTCGAAATTCCATCGATCATGGCATTGGAACTCCCGAAGAGAGACAAAAACGGGGTAAAAAACCCGTGGGAACGCTTGAGGTCAACGCATTCCATGATACCGGAAATATTGTTATCGAAATCAGCGATGATGGAGAAGGTTTAAATAAAGAAAAAATATTAAAAAAGGCGATAGAAGCAAAATTGGCGAGACCTTCGACATCGTACACAGACGATGAAATTTTCAGTTTTATTTTTGAACCTGGTTTATCGACAGCCGAGAAAATTACAGATGTTTCAGGCCGAGGCGTTGGTATGGACGTTGTGAGGCGAAATATCGAAGCTCTTCGCGGAACCATTGATATTAAAAGCGAGGCGGGCGTGGGTACAACCATGAGAATTTCCCTGCCGCTGACTCTGGCTATTATTGACGGATTTCTGGTAGAGATCGGATCTGTGGCGTATGTTATCCCTCTGGATATGGTGCTGGAATGTATCAACATATCTGAAGAAGACGAGATCAGCAAGGAAACCGGAAATTTTGTCAACCTGCGCGGAGAAGTTTTGCCTTACCTTCGAATGCGAGATTTTTTTAATGTGGATCTGACAAATAAAAAGATTCAGGACAATATTATTGTTGTGCGTTACGGCGTACATAAAGCCGGCTTGCTTGTCGATCGATTGATTGGGGAATACCAGACAGTAATCAAACCTCTGGGAAAAATATTTGAAAATCTTCACGGAATCAGCGGCGCAACAATTCTGGGCGATGGCAACGTGGCGTTAATCCTTGATATACCCAAGTTAATTAAACATGCAGCAGAGCTGGAAAACGTGGATATGAAGAAAGAATGAAAAATACAAGGAGCTTGACTGATGATACAAATGTTTAGAAATATGAAAATTGGCGTTCGATTGTACATGCTTGTTTTTATGATGATCGCCATCTCCGTGATTATTGGCATTTTGGGAATAAGTGGAATGCAGAATCTTAATGCCGGACTGGATACCGTTTATAATGATCGGGTTGTACCTTTAAAACAACTTAAAGAAATAGCAGATAATTATGCTGTTGATATAGCTGTTACATTACAAAAAGTAAAATTTGGAAAAATAAGCGATGAAGAAGCATTGCAAAAAATTAAGGAATCCAATAGTTATATACATAAAAACTGGGAGGCCTATAAGAAAACGGAGTTGGTTCCGGAAGAAGAACGACTTATTAAAATTTTGGAACCCCTTATGGTTAATGCCGATAAATATATCGATAAACTAATGGTTGAAATAAAAGAGAAGCATAAATCAGCTTTTGAAAAACTATATGATGCGCAGATCATTGAAATAATGGCGCCAATATCAGAAAACATGGATGCTATAACTGCAGTTCAAACCGATGTTGCCAAAGATGTGAATGATTCCACCGCAGCACAGTACAAACGAAATTTTCTATTTTCGATCATCGTAGGCGTTTTGGGTATAGTCTTGTCCATGGTTTTTGCCATGTTTATTATTGGATCCATTACAAAACCGATCAATCATGTTATGGCCGTATTTCATGAGATGGCCAATGGTAATTTGATGAACAAAATTGAGGTGACATCCAAAGATGAAACGGGTCATTTATTAGAGAGTTTGGTTGACATGCAAAATAAATTTTCAGATATTATTGCCGATGTGGTAATAAATGCCGGGTCGTTGTTAAGCGCCGCCGAGCAATTGTCGAGTACAGCGCAATCGATGAGTCAGGGCAGCAATGAGCAGGCTGCATCGGTTGAAGAAAATAGCGCATCTCTTGAAGAAATGTCGGCAAGTATTGGACAAAATGCCGAAAATGCAAAATTAACAAATGGAATTGCTGAAAAAACCTCCAAAGAAGCAGAAGAGGGCGGAAAAGCCGTTGCTGAAACCGTAGAAGCGATGAAACAAATTGCCGAAAAAATCAGCATGGTGGAAGATATTGCCTATAATACAAATCTTCTTGCTTTAAATGCGGCTATTGAAGCCGCAAGAGCGGGAGAACACGGAAAAGGGTTTGCCGTAGTTGCATCGGAAGTGCGCAAACTTGCCGAAAGGAGTCAGATTGCCGCTCAGGAAATCAGCACACTTGCAGTAAACAGCGTGGATATTGCAGATAAAGCCGGTAAATTGCTTTCTTCGATAGTGCCCAATATTAAAAAAACAGCCGATCTCGTAGAAGAAATTACTGCAGCATCGGAACAGCAGTCTTCCGGAGTGACTCAAATGAATAACGCCATGGGTCAGCTTGATAAAATAACATCCAGCAGCGCTTCAAGCGCTGAAGAACTTGCTGCGACAGCCGAAGAAGTAAATTCCCAGGCTCAGGGGCTAAAAGAATCCATGTCTTATTTTAAAATTCATCAGGACAAAATGCTTTCCGCTTCTGCCGGGAATGATCAAAAGTCCAATAAGACTGGTCATGGACAGTATGCGCCTGGTTCTTCTCAGGCAAGCGGAATTCCGGCGCAAAGAGCGAAGGCGAAAAAGTCTGAAACAGATTCGGGATCAAGTATGGCCAATAATGATGGCCTGAATGATAGCGTCAAAACCGGTAAAACAGTAAGTCGCTCGCAAAACAGGGATTTTGACAAGTTTTAAATTATGGAAGGAGAGCGATTATGACAACGGAAACAGAAGTTCTGGAAAAGACAATGGCTGATCTTGAAGATGCCAAAGCTCGCGGGATAGACATGGAACGCCAGTTTTTAACGTTTCAGATTGGACCGGAAGAGTATGGCATTAATATCCTGAATGTCAAGGAGATCATCGGTTTTTCATCGCTAACCAAAATTCCATTGGTGCCTGAATATATTTTAGGCGTTATGAATGTCCGGGGAAACGTCGTGCCGGTAATTGACC
>JAOUFE010000141.1 GCA_029858425.1 Spirochaetia bacterium
TCGCATTAATGCTACCGTAATAAATCTTTCCGCTTGTAATGGCAGTAGACATCTCAATGCGCAGATTTGTAAGTTTTCCCGCAAACTTTAGAAAAGATGCTTCGTACTTCTTCAACTGTTCTGCGCAAAGAAGGGCGTTAATGGTATCATTATCATAAACCATGGGAATTCCAAAGGTACATATTATAAGATCATTAAAAAAAAGATTAATAGATCCTTTGTTTCGGTAAACTATATTTGAGATGTTGGCAATAACTTCATCCAGCAGTATTTGAATTTTATCTGATTCAAGTTCAGAAACCAGAGTTGCCAGACCGTGAATACGAATCGACAATATCGAGGCAAAAGTGCAACTCGCTTTTGTTTTTTGCAGCTCTTCGTTTCCCAGAATATAATTTAAAATATATGGAGTCTGACCAATTGTTACTCTCGTGTCCGGATTCATGATATCTTCAATGAGTCCGTCGGCCTGATTGCGGTCAATATTCAGGTCGAGCAGGTTGTTCATTTTTAATATCAGTTCATGCATATTGATTGGTTTTCGAATATATCCGTTCGCGCCGCTGGATATACAAAGTATTGCAGATTCATCCGAAGAGTCTATACTCATCATCAGTACCGGAATTTTACTCAATTTATTGTGCGACTTTAATTCTTTTAAAATTTGAAATCCGCTCATGTCGGGCATATGAAAGTCCAGCATAATCATTCCCGGAATTTCTGTTTTTAATATTTCAAGACAATGTTTTCCATCAGATGCAGTTAGAACATTAAAATCAAGTTTTGCTAATACATGTTTAAGAATATCTTGTTGGATCGGATCGTCCTCCACAACAAGAATATTTTGTTTTTGGATTTTGCTCATAATTTATACCTATAATACAAAACATATTGAAATAAACCATGTTTTTTTGTAAATTGCTGTGATTCTCGATGAAAAAAAGAACATGTGTGCAGACTTGATCTGCCAAGTTTGTCTTTTTGCTCCCCACGGGGAAAAAAAACATAAATCAGGATCTGGGCAGTACTCATGAAAAAGATAAATGCTTGCAATTCATTTCATTGACGGCGCGAATTTCGATATAATATTATCCGATGAAGCTCCTATAGCTCAGAAGGATAGAGCGGTGCCCTCCTAAGGCACAGGGCCAGGTTCGACTCCTGGTGGGAGCAAAAGGCGAATACCGCAAGGAAATTACGCCGTACAACAAACAAATGCAAAAACGCGACATCATGCTTGAATCCGTCCTTAGAACATTTCAGGACATTGAAAGAAAATTGTCTGATCCGGCAATCATGACCAATACGGCTAAATTGACGGAACTTTCACGGGAACGTTCAAAAATTCTACCGCTTGTGGAACTGGTAGAACTTGAAAAAAAAATAAAATCGGAACTTAATGAAATAAATGTGCAAATTCGCAGCGAAAAGGACCGCGAGCTAAAAGACGTTTTGCTGGAAGAAAAAGAAATTCTTGAAAAAAAGATTCTGGAGTTGGCTCCCAAAATTGAATATGAAATTCTTCCAAAGGATCCAGACGCCGGTAAAAATATATTTCTGGAAATTCGGGCCGGAACCGGAGGAAAAGAGGCCGCTCTTTTTGCGCGCGATTTATTTCGAATGTACACAAGGTATTTTGAATCAATTTCGGTGCCTTATGAAGTTGTTTCCATGACTGAAAGTGAACTAAACGGATTCAAGGAAATTATTTTATTGGTTAAGGGCGAAAGAGCTTATGATTTGATTCACCGTGAGGCTGGAACACATCGGGTTCAAAGAATCCCGGAAACTGAAGCTTCTGGAAGAATTCATACTTCGGCCTGCACGATCGCCATTATTCCGGAAGTGTCTGATAGTGAAATAGAAATTGATTCAGGGGATCTTCGTATTGATACATATCGAGCCAGCGGTTCCGGCGGCCAGCATATCAATAAAACGGATTCGGCGGTGCGAATTACCCATATTCCAAGCGGTCTCATGGTTGCCTGCCAGGAAGAAAGATCCCAGCATAAAAACAAAGCGCGCGCCATGAAAATTTTAAAAGCCAGATTGACGCAACAAATCCGGGAAGAAGAGCATAATCGAAATGCAGAGGACAAAAAAGCCCAGGTAGGTTCCGGAGACCGTTCTGAAAAAATCAGAACCTATAATTTTCCTCAAAACCGCCTGACCGATCACAGGATTGATTATACTTCTCATAACCTCGATGGTATCATGGAGGGCGATCTCGATCAATTAATTCAGTCTCTTTTACAGGATGAAAAAAGACATGAACTGGAAAAGTTTCAAATGGCATAAGCACAATGAATCCAGGGTCTGAATTAAAGACAAATTACGTATTGTTTTTTCTCGTAATCCTTCTGGCCGGTCTGGGATTGAATATTTTGTTAGCGTCATCATCATATGTCGCTTCTATATCGTATGGCGATCAATATTTTTTTATAAAAAAGCAGGTTGTTTTTGTGCTGACTGGCGCTATATTGATGATTACGTTCAGTCAGGTTCCGTATCATTTTTGGGAAAAAATTTCCTGGCCCCTGTTCCTGTTTTCTGTTGTACTATTAATTCTTGTTTTTATTCCAGGTTTTGGACGCGAGGCCGGTGGATCCCGACGCTGGATTACCATTGGAAATATTTCCATGCAGCCTTCTGATCCGGCAAGATTTGGGTTGCTGCTGATTATTTCCAGAATGTACACCCATGGGGAATCCGGCGGAACGGTAAAAAATATTCTGCTACTGGTCTTTACGGGCATAACAGCTCTTTTGATAAAAATCGAACCGGATCTGGGAACAGCGATTCAGTCTGCTTTATTTGCAAGCTTGCTGCTGCTAATGGCCGGTTATTCCGTAGTTATTCTTGCATTTTTTTTCATTCTCGGTATTCCGGTGATGCTTTTTACAATGTCAGCCTATCAATGGGACAGGATATTGGCGTTTTTAAATCCATATAAATACAGATTTGACTCGGCCTTTCAATTAATTGCATCGTATAAGTCTTTCTTGACCGGAGGATTCTGGGGGCAGGGGCTTGGGGGGGGACTGCATCGCCATAATCTTCAGGCAAGGCATACAGATTTTATTCTGGCTGTTGTTGCAGAAGATCTGGGTACCGCTGGTATCATTGCAATTCTTCTTCTATATCTTTTCATATCCGCATATGCGCTCTTAAAACTTGCCAAAATTCAAGACAAGTTCGGACGCCTCATGGGGACGGGAATTATATTACTTTTCAGCACACAGTCAATTATGAACATAGCAGTAGTCATGGGGCTTTTACCGACTACTGGAATAAACCTACCCTTGATCAGTTATGGGGGAACGTCTGTTCTAAGCTATCTGGCTATGTTTGGAATATTGTTAAATATCTTAAAAACGAACCAGGGGAATGCCTGATAATGGATATAAAAATGAAACCTGTAAGTAATGTAAATGTAATAAAAACTATGAGATTAATCAGTCCTGCTGAATTGCTGAAGGAATTTCCAGTAGACGATGCGGCAAATAAAACAGTATGTGAAGGGCGTAGCGCCGTAGAGTCGATATTAAGCAAAAAAGATGATAGAATGCTTGTAATTGCAGGTCCCTGTTCTATTCACGACGAAAAGGCCGCAATTGAATATGCAGAAAAACTTTCAAAAATTCACCAGAGAATGAAAGATAAATTATTTATTGTAATGAGGGTGTATTTTGAAAAACCAAGAACAACAATAGGCTGGAAAGGTCTTATTAACGATCCGCATTTAAATGGAACATATGATATTGAGCTGGGGTTAAGAAAAGCTAGAAAAATATTATTAGAAATTAACAGTATGGGACTCCCTGCAGCTACGGAATTATTGGATCCAATCGTTCCCCAGTATATTGCTGATCTCGTGAGCTGGGTTGCCATTGGCGCAAGGACTACTGAATCGCAAACACATCGGGAAATGGCCAGCGGGCTTTCCATGCCGGTTGGCTTTAAAAATAATACTGACGGAAACCTGCAAAGCGCTATTGACGCAATGGCCTCTTCCAATCATCCGCATAGCTTTTTAGGGATTGACCACGATGGCCGAATATCGATGGTTAGCACAAGGGGAAATTCAAACGGCCATATTATTTTACGAGGCGGCAGGCTCAGACCAAATTATGATCGTGAAAGCGTTCAAGAAGCTGAGGAGAAATTAAAGAAAGCTGGTACGGCGCCGTTAATCATGGTGGATTGCTCTCACGCAAATTCCAACAAAGTTCCGGACCAGCAGGAAGTTGTATGGAAAAGTATTATCGACCAGAGAGTTGCCGGAAATAAAAATCTGATCGGGTTGATGCTGGAAAGCAATATTCATGCCGGAAGTCAGCCGCTGGTTGAAGACCTGACAAAATTAAAATACGGCGTATCCATTACAGATGCCTGCATCAACTGGCAAAGTACAGAAAATTTGTTTGAGCATGCCTACAGCGCTTTAAAAAATGTCAGTCAGGCATGAGCCATTTTTTCTGGCAGATATCGTACACCCGTTAACTCAAAACAAAATAACCGGGTTATTCACAGATCCGGAAACCGTCCTTCGAGCCAATACACCGGAAGACATACAGCCGGTATTAAAAAAAATAGATGAGTATTCCAAAAAAGGCAAATATCTTGCAGGTTACATTTCATACGAAGCAGGATGTATAATGGCTGGACTAAAGGTTCGAGATCTTCCAGAATCTCCCCTGATCTGGTTTGGAGTTTTTTCCAAACCAGCGCCGTATGAATTTTTAACTTCACGTGGCGATTATTATTTCTCTGCCTTAAAAGAGGGCATTGGAAATGATGAATACGCAAAAGCATTTCATATGATTAAATCCTGCATTTCAAACGGAATTGTATATCAAATCAATTATACTTTTCCCCTAAAATTTCAATTGTTTGGCGATACGGAAAGTTTTTTTTACGATCTCAAAGTGAATCAAAATTCTCAATATAATTTTATGATTGGTTTTGAAAATCAGAATATTTTATCGTTATCTCCAGAACTTTTCTTTTATAAAAATAGCGACAGGATATGGGTAAAGCCCATGAAGGGTACTGCAGGCAGAAGCGCCGATAAGAAAGAAGACAGAGAAAACAGGCAAAATCTTTTAACTTCATCTAAAAACCGGGCAGAAAATGCCATGATTACAGATATTTTGAGAAATGATCTTGGAAAAATTTGCTCTAATGGAACGGTAAATGTAGACCGATTTCTCGATATTGAAGAATATCCAACATTGTATCAAATGACTTCGACAGTAACCGGGATTCTTGAAAAGGATGCAAGCTATGAAAAAATATTTAAAGCTCTTCTTCCTTGCGCTTCTGTAACGGGAGCGCCGAAACTGGAGGCCATAAAGCAAATACGAGTTTTAGAAAGGGAAAACAGAGGGGTTTATACCGGAGCAATTGGAATGATTTATCCGGATGGGGAAGCCGTATTTAATGTTGCCATCCGGACAATGCGTCTGCGCAATCATAACGGGATACTCAACGTTGGCGGCGGAATAGTTCATGATTCTGATTTGCACAAAGAGCATGAAGAGGCTTTGTTGAAAAGTAACTTTACGAGGGTATTGCAAAAACCATTTTATTTGTTTGAAACAATGCTTCTAAGAAACGGAAAAATCAGGTTATGCTCGCTTCATCTCGATCGAATGAGAAAATCATCAAAATATTTTCAATTTAATTTTCCTGAAAAAGATATTTTAACAGAATTTGAAAAATTAAAAAAGCGATTCACCGGTAGCCACAGAGTAAAATTAACCCTGAATCCTGAAGGGGCGTTTTCAATTACAAGTGAACCGGTTTCCATTGTAAAAAAAATCTATAAAATTAGAATTTCGAAATATCAGGTTTCTCCCGAAAATGAGTTTATATATCACAAGACAAGCTTCAGGGATACTTATGATAATGAGTATAAAGACGCGCTGAAAAACAACTTTGATGAAGTTTTGTTTGTAAATAATAATGGGATGGTAACAGAATGCAGTATTCATAATATTATTGCAAAAATAAACAGTCGATGGATCACTCCAGAGCGATCGTCCGGTCTTCTTCCTGGAACTCTGCGGCAATATCTCCTGGACAGATCATTTCTTGTTGAAGCTCCGCTTATGCTCAAGGATATTTTGCAGGCCGAGTCTGTCGCCGTAATCAACTCTCTGCGGGGAATCAACAAGGCCAAAATATATTCCGAACCGTAATCATATAAAAATTAAATGCTCCCAAACTCACGCAGGTAAAACCCGCGTCCCAATTTGATTTTATGTCATTGAGTATAAAATTTACAGAAATTCTCCATTGTGGGATGAAAATTTCGGGGAAAAGCGAACCTTTCTGCAATT
>JAOUFE010000142.1 GCA_029858425.1 Spirochaetia bacterium
ACCGCCGGGAGGAATTCTAACCTCATAATCTTTGAGTACCGGCAATTTAATAGAATTGGCATGCGCCCATAACCGGATGGCCGTCATAAATGCATCATACCCCCCATCCCCGCTTCCTGAAATCTTGAATTCCTGGTGATTATATACCAGTTTAAGCGAACATATGGGCATGATATCCATTCCCGATGTGATTACAATATTTGCAAATCTTATAATATCGTGTCCGGGAATTTTTAATACATCGCTTATGATAAATGGCAAATCTTCAATGGTAACTTTTTTCTTTTTATCGCCTAGCGATTTAATCCGGTCGAGTACTTTTTTGTGGTTTTCGGGCGCAAGCTCCATACCCAGTTCTTTTAAATTTTGATCTAAAGATGCTTTTCCGGACATCTTGCCAAGCGCGTAGGATCTCTTACGGCCAAATCTACCTGGCATTAATTTGCTTTCATAAAGCCCCGCTTTTTTGTCTCCATCGGCGTGAATTCCGGCAGTCTGCGTAAAAACATCGTCCCCAACAATTGGCGCGTTATCGGCAAGCCTTTTCCCTGAAAAGGCTTCCACCATTCCTGATATAAGGTACAGATTTTTTTCAGAAATATTTGTTTTCATATTTAAATGATCGTGTACCGAGGCGACGACCTCAGCCAGGGATGCATTTCCTGATCGTTCCCCAAGACAATTTATCGTGCAATGGACGCCGCCTGCTCCAGCCCTGATGGCTTCCAGAGTGTTTATGGCTCCGAGTCCATAATCATTATGAGCATGAAAGTCAAAATGGACATCCGGAAATTCACTTTTCAGCTCTTGTATAAACTCATAAACCTGGGATGGGTATAATATTCCAAGCGTATCCGGAAGCATAATTCTCTTCACCGGAATTTCAGTCAACACCTGAATCAATTCCATTGCATAATCCTTTGAATCCGTATACCCGTTGGACCAGTCTTCCAGATAAACATTTGCCGAGATATTTTTTTTTGAGGCATACTCCAGCGTGCGCTGAATTGATTCAAAATGTTCTGCCGGCTTTTTATTTAACTGAAACTTCAAATGTTTCAAACTGCCTTTTGTAAGCAGATTTATGACCTTTCCGCCTGCCCCAACGATCCAGTCAATTGATCGGGTTCCATCCACATACCCCAGAATTTCAATTTTTTCCGACCAGCCGTTATCATGGGCCCACTTGAATATTTTGGCCGTACTTTCTTTTTCGCCTTCCGAAACAAGGGCAGAAGCAATTTCAATTCTATCCACTCTGACTTTTTCCAGAAGAATCCTGGCAATCTGCATTTTTTCCGACGGCGAAAATGAGACATTGCTGGTTTGCTCGCCGTCTCTGAGCGTTGTGTCCATAATTTCTATAATTTTACTTTTCATGTATATTTATGACATCAGTTACTTTTTATCTGAAATACCCGGCGGAGTAATGCGTACCAAAAACAGATACTCCCTGAAAGTGGTCTCGTCCGTTTTTCTGTCCCATTTTACAGGCAACCATGTGTTAAAAATAGAATTTAACCGTCCGGTCAACTTTAATTTAATGAATCGTGGCAGCCTGGAGCTTGGCAGGGTTTAGGCCAGAAAAATAAATTAAATTCATGAGCTTGGGCATGATCGCCCCTGTTCATGCCCAAGCTCTTTGGTAGCATTTTTTTTCTATTTTTTTTTCTAATTCCTTCTTGACAAGATAAATGTATACTATACAAGTGTTTAGACATTGTAAAGACAATGGCGGGAAGCTCCTGACCAGAAGCGACTATGAAAATAAATTTAAATTGGTCTCCTCTTCATCTTGATGGTGGAGAAGAAAAAAGGAATTTCCCTGAAAACAACAAGAATGACCGGCCACAAAAACCGGAAATTTTTATTGTCAAAAAAAATAAAAAAACCGAAGATTTTTCATCCATGCTACTAAAAGAGTTTCATGGATTGAAAGCTTCATATGACCGGCATATTTTGGATACAGTTTTGATTCCCGACAATAAAGGGATCCAACCGCTCCAGAAAAGCAAAATAATCAGCAATGATGATTTTAAAGCCGTTCAGTTCTTGAATGAATACTGGGCATAAAAATGCCCGGTATTCCTGTTATCTGAAAAGATAAAATCCAGAGTATAAGCAGGTTCGCGCCGTACAAATAAAACCAGAGAGTAAAAGAAGCATCGGGCATTGCCGAAATTCTTGAAGGTTTAAAAAAATTTATTACAAAAAAAAGGGTATTTAAACCCAATCCAGCATTATTGAAGGCTACCCAAACAGTTTTATTGTGAGCCCTCCTGATAAATTTCCATATAGCTGGAATAAACACAAGCAATGCCCCAAAAAGAAAAATCAAAAAATCGTCATTGGAGATCGTATGATAAACGATCTCATCATAAATCGTAATCTTGTAGCCCCTCCATCCGAGACCGGAAAAAACAACCAGTAAAAACGCCAAAACATAAAAGATAAATTCCCTGATAGAAAAATTTCGAAAATGTTTCCACATATTTAAAAATAACCCCTTATAGATTCTATAGAATCCGGACGTGAGGATCATAAAATAGTTTATGGCAAATACAGCGATGCTTTTCAGTTTATTGGACATTCATGGCAAACTATAATAAATGAATGTGCAATCAATTTTTTATTTGACTTTGCATATACAAAATGTCGATTATAACCTATGAAAGTTACGTCATTATCAGGTTTGTTGATTTTATGGACTGTTCTTGCTTCCCCGTCTTTTGGCAAAGATTTTAAAGCCATTCAAATGAGCGAATTCAGGCAGCGTCTCATTGAAAGAGTCAAACTGGGAACCATCGATGAACGAATCCAGGCAATTCAGGAATGCGGAGTAAGCAGACCGGGAATTTGCTATTATGCGCTAATTGACTTACTCTCGGATGAATCGCCGATAATCCGGGAAAGAGCGGCAATTTCCGTAGGATTGTTGAGAAACATTGACGCATTGCCGCACATACAAAAAGCGCTCGATACCGAAAAGGATGAAAAAGTTCAAGTTTCGCTATTAAGAGGCCTTTCGTTTTTCAGGGACGAAAATGCCACAAAAATTGCCGAAAAATTCCTCATAAATCCATCGGATGCAATACGCTTTAATGTAGGAAAGGTTTTGTGCGCAAAGCCGGATGATTCTTTTTATCCAAACATTGCCGAGCAAATCAAGGTTGAAAAAGTTCCAAAAATCAAGGTAATGCTTTTGCGCGCCGCTTTGCAAATCAAAAAAAACAACGATTACATTATTGAATTGATACGTTATTTTACCGATACCGACCCGCTGGTAAGGCTTTATGCAGCAAGAGCTGCGAGCGATTTGAAATTAAAAGATGCCCTGTTGCCTCTGCATAAAGCTATTTTAATTGAACCGGACGGCGAAGTGTTGGATGAGTTCTTTCGCGCCTACAACTACAGTTACATGAAATAATGCCGGAAGGGGAGATTGGGAATCATTGTCCTTGCGTATTTCTTTGTCTCCCCTGGCGCGCACGCGATTGCGCGCCACCCCGCTATTAATATCTGGGCATGGATGGGTCAATTTTTTCAGCCCAGGTTTCCAGCCCGCCCTTGAGGCTGCGAACTTTTTTATAACCATAACCATTTAACAATCGAACCGCATCGAGGGAACGCGCTCCCACCTTGCAAATGGTAACAATTTCCTGATCGAGGGGAATTTGATTTAAATAGTCCGCAAGTTTGGCAAGCGGCATGATATGCGAGTTATCGAGCATGCAAATTTCGGCCTCTTCGGGAGTTCTTACATCAAGAAGAAACAATTTTTTTCCTGAATCAATTTCATTTTTTAATTCTTCGGCCGAAATGTTCATATTCGGCTCGTAATTTCCAGGAACCACGCCGTGAATGCTTACCCCGCAAAAATGTTCATAATCAATCAGTTCATGAATCAGGCGGTTCGACGAACAGACCGGGCATTGCGGATCTTTTTTAACCTTTAATTCCCTGAATTTCATAGTTAGGGCGTCAAATGTCAATAATCGACCCACAAGAGGCTTCCCTTCGCCAATAATAAGTTTTATGGCTTCTGTTGCCTGCATAATTCCTATGATGCCGGGCAATATACCAAGAACGCCTCCTTCGGCGCACGATGGCACCATACCTGCCGGAGGGGGATCAGGATACAAGCATCTGTAGCATGGGCCATCCGGATGTCCAAATACGGTTGCCTGACCGTCAAAACGAAACACCGAACCAAATACGTTCATTTTGCCGGTTAAAACACATAAATCGTTAACAAGATAACGCGTTGGAAAATTATCCGTACCATCAATAATAATTCCAAAATCTTTGGAAATTTCCATGGCATTGCCCGAATTAAAGGGCGTATTAAATGTGGTAATTTTAATATGGGGGTTAATCTTCAAAAGTTTTTCTTTGGCTGTTTCTGCCTTGGATTTTCCCACATCATCGGTCGAATAAATAATTTGCCTTTGAAGATTGGAAAAATCCACGGTATCAAAATCCACAATGCCAATGTGCCCCACCCCCGCTGCTGCAAGATAAAGACCAAGCGGAGATCCAAGCCCTCCGGCGCCGATCAAGAGAACAGAACTTTCTTTAAGTTTTTTTTGTCCCTTCATCCCCACTTCCGGCATAATTAAATGTCGGGAATATCGTTTAATTTCATCGTTCGTAAGTTTTATCATTTTTCCTCTTCTAATCAATTAAATCAAAATATTACAATACATCAATAAATTCCAGCAAATCAGTTTAAAAATGGGTCTTTAATGTTTCGCGCAAAATATGCATAAATACCCCCGTTAAAAAAAAGGGCTTCCCGCCAGACTATTTCCGGATGATTGTGAAAAATCATTTCTTTTTGCGCCGGCATCAAGATCCAGGTTCTGGCTTCAATTTCGGCATCTAATTGACCCGGAGACCATCCGGCATATCCATGGTAAATATGATGCGGGATATTTCCAACCGCAAGAATTTCCAAAAGATCAACCGTTGTACCAAGGAATACATCCGGAATAATCTCTTCGCCAAGATATCTGTGCCGGGCAGAACTGTATAATATAAACAATACTTCGGGACGAACGGGTCCGCCGGAAAAAATTCTGTGCGTTTCCGTTTTCTGGATTAATTCCGGCATAAGACTGGAAAATTCTTTTTCTTCGGGTTGATTGACAACAAGTCCAAAGGCGCCATCCTGATTATGTTCAATGATAAATACAACCGCCTCGGTAAATTTTTTTTCCTTGAGCGTAGAATTGGATATTAAAAATTTTCCTTTATGCGAAACCATGGATATACATTCAGGACAAATAACCTTTCTGGTTCATTATGGCCTTTAAACTTTCCACGCTATGGGCGCTTTTATCCAAAGCTTTTTTTTCATCGGCATTCAAATCCATTTCAATAATTTTTTCAACGCCGTTGCCGCCCAGTATGACCGGAATGCAAATAAACATGTCTTTGTAGCCATATTCGCCGTTGCAATAAGCCGCCGCAGAAAAAACTCTTTGCTGATCCTTGAGAATACTTTCAGCCATCGTGATGGCGCCTGTAGCCGGCGCATAAAATGCTGAACCTGTTTTTAACAGGTTTACAATTTCGGCTCCCCCGTTTCTGGTTCTTTCAACCATCTTGTCTATTTTTTCCTGGGTCATTCCTGGATAATCCGCAAGCGGAATCCCGCCTACACAGGAATAACGCACGAGCGGAACCATATCATCGCCGTGTCCTCCCAATACAAATGTTCGTATATCATAGGGACTAACGCCTGTTTCCATCGCAATAAAAGCCCTGAATCTCGAAGAATCCAGTATACCGGACATCCCCATAATCCTGTTTTTTGGAAAACCTGATATTTCAGCAAACTGATACACCATGGCATCCAGTGGGTTTGAAATAACAATAACGACTGCCTCAGGTGCATGGTTTTTTACGTTCAATGCCACATCTTTCATAATTTTCGCATTGATGTCCAGCAGATCATCCCTGCTCATGCCCGGCAACCTCGGCTTTCCTGCAGTAATAATGACCAGATCGCTACCGGAAATATCTTTATAGTCATTGGTTCCGGATACCGATGTATGGATGCTTTGAGCCGGAAATGACTCATAAATATCCAGAGCCTTTCCCTGGGGCAAACCCTGGACTACGTCAAACAATACCACATCTCCCAGTTCTTTCTGGGCGGCAAAAAGAGCAAGGTTGCCCCCTATATTTCCCGCGCCAATTAACGATATTTTTTTTCTTTTAAATTGTTTTCCCATGGTGA
>JAOUFE010000026.1 GCA_029858425.1 Spirochaetia bacterium
GGTAGGAGCCGCCCTTTTCACTTCTAAAATGTTACCTTCATGCAATTTAAATAATAACGATACCTTTTTGCCGGAAAGTCCAGGTGGGCGCCAAACGTGCGGTCATCGCTGACATAAATTTTCGGGATTGCCATTTCTGCAAAAGACTCTGCAAGATGCCGATGGTTTTGCTTTAACCAGAAAATATAGTAATTCCAGAGAATCAGGGGGAACGCATATCCCAGACAGGAAGCATTCAAGCCTGCATTTGAAACAGCGTCCATAAATGATTCCAGAAAAAATCTTTGATACCTTTTCATTCCACAAAATGTATCTGTAAGATTCCAGTTTTCATGGAATGTATTTTGTGCAATACGGATATACTTTTCGGTTAATTTTTTATTGATTTGCACTCTGTCAGGCGGGGCCTGAATCCCCTTTTCTATATCCATGAGGTACCTTGATCCGCTTAGAATATCGACTCCACGAAAGGCAAAAAATTTTCCGATATCCTCTGGTTGATGCTGTTCATCACAATCCATTGTAAGAATATATTCAGCGTTTTCATAATCCAAAGCCTTTTTAAACCCGGAAATTAATGCTTTGCCATAGCCGTGATTTTGCGAATGATTTACAAGATCAATTGAATTTTCCGCAAAATATCCCGAAAGCTGCAATAAAATTTTCTCTGTTCCATCATCAGAACCGTCCTGTACCAAAATCAGTTTTGTATCTGCATTTTTGTGTACCAGTATGCTTTCGATTACCTTTTTTACGCTGCCGGCTTCGTTGTAAACCGGCACCACAATTACACGTTTAAAGTTCTTCACGATGTTACCACATTAAATTTGAGACAACATGTAATTCCAGAAACTATCGCCCCCGTAATGCGAATCCAGGGAATATATATCGGAAATCGTCTCGGCAATATCCGAAAGTGTGCGCCTTACTCCCAGATTCCCGACCGAGCGTACGCCCAGAACTCTGGAATAAGCCAGTATCGGCAAATATTCCCGCGTGTGCATACTTTCGGTAAAAGAAGGATCATTTCCATTGGATGAAGTAATCATAATTAAATCCGAGGTGTTCATGGATCGTATAAATTTTTGCAGGAAATCATCAATGCCTTTCACAGCATCGGAATATGCCTTGATGTCCTTGCCTTTTGCCGTAATGGTATTGATATCCGATAGAACGCAGTAGATCAGAGCCTGCCCGTGTTCATTGGAATATTTTATCCCCGATTGCACCTCGTTTAATTTTTCCATACATGCCCTGTCAGACGGCGCAAGGATTATTTCGGTAAATTCCCGATCCTCAAATATATTCTGTTTTTTCCCAATAAAATAAACGGGAATTCCCGCTGATTTGCAGGTTCCCAACAAGGTTGTCGAAAGGGGTTTTTTGGACAAATCAATAATTCTTTTTTTTTCGAGAACATTTTTTTTGTTGTTGTGGTTCACCGATAATCCGCACGATCGAATAAATCCATAATATTCAGCGCTGTCGTGCATAATCTGCACGATTTCTTTCAGCTTGTCTTCATCAGCCACATCTGGATGCGCCGCAATGTACAAAGTCATGTCTCCCGGATTATAAAAAACTATAAAAGATTTTTCTGTTATGTGGTCGTAATAATATCGATCGATAATCTGGTCCGCGTTCAAGCGTTGGTTAAAAAGACATTTTTTCCCGAGGTCGTTCTCTAATTTTTCAATAAACTGCGGAAAAAATCCTTCCGGGTCTGAGTGATACAAACTTGGATAATTGTAGCCCGTAATTTCCCAGTGGCCGCTGAGGCTGTCCTTACTGTCTGAGATTTGCCTCGATTTTCCATAATAAGCAATGGTTTCGTCATCTCTGGGCAAACCCTTTATAAAAGTAAGATTGCCGAGACCGAGTCTGGAAAATGCAGGAAGATCCAATCCTCCGGTATAATCGGCTACATGTCCCAGCGTATTGGCATTCTTGTCTCCGTATACTCCGGCATCCGGGGCTTCGCCTACTCCGAACGATTCTATCGTTAGAATAAAAGTTTTTTGAATGAGATACATCAGGTATTGTATTTTCTGTAGATTCCGACCAGTTTTGCCATAATACTTTCGCTCAATTTTCCGGTCATAAGTATGGGTTTGTACAATGGATTTTCCGGTCTAAGTTCAATATGATCGCGGTGCCTGATAAAAGTTTTCAAGGTTGCCTCCCCATCAATAAGTGCGGCCACAACATCTCCATTTTTTACCTCTGTATGGATATCCGTTACCGTTTTTAATACTGCAATATCGCCATCAAAAATCCCGGACTTTTCCATGCTATCGCCTTTTACTTTTAAAGCAAACATATCCCCGGTTGCCGGTAGAAATGAGGCTGGCAGGGCAATATTGGATTCAATATTTTCTTCAGCAAGCAGAGGCCTGCCTGCAGCAATGACTCCAAGAAGCGGAACCATAACTACATCCAGCCTTTCCGGTATATCCTCTTCTTGCGGGAGAATTTCTATACCCCGGGCAGAACCCGGAAATAACCGGATATATCCTTTTTTGGCCACAGCCCTCAAATGATCGTGAGCAGCTTTGGCCGATATATTAAAATAAATGGCGATCTCCCTGACCGTTGGTGGAAATCCAATTTCAGCATTATGCTGCTTTATAAACTTTAATATCGTCGACTGTTTTTCAGTCATGGAGAATTTACCTCTGGATTCTTCTATTCGCGGACTTTTTTTCCTGAATTCCCCAAGATCGCCTCCGCCTGGCTTAAACGGGTATATTACTTTTGAATTTAAATTTTTATTCTCTACAGGCATTTTTTGTGGTATGTCTGATTTTGTTTTCATGAATATTCCTTGGGTTACACAACCAATAGTACCATGCAAATGTAAAGTAAAAAATGGTATTTATTGTATTTTTTAAATGCTCCCAAACTCACGCAGGTAAATTGCAGAAAGGTTCGCTTTTCCCCGAAATTTTCATCCAACAATGGAGAATTTCTGTAAATTTTATACTCAATGACATAAAATCAAGTTGGTGCCGGTTTTTACCTGCGTGAGTTTGGGAGCATTATTTTTTGATGAACCAATGGCGATCCAGTAATGGGGTTGATTATTTCGTTCCAGCCCAGGCTCATTGGGCATGAGTCCCAAAACTGTGTCAGTCTAAATCACCCGGACTAATTTTCGGGAGTTTTGCCATCGGCAAGCCAGTATTTCAAGGCAAATATAAATCCATCGGAGATTTTTTCAATCATGATTTGATGATTTGCTCGCTTGTAGTATCCGTAAGCCATCAGAGGCTGGCGCATGTCAAAGTAATAATAATCGCCAACTCGTATGAGCCCGTCTTTATACTGCGTTGTTTTAAAAATACGCGAAGCCAGGTCAATATTGCCATCATTAAACGCCTGATTGCCTTTGCGTATCAAGGCGGTACGCTCTTTATCGCTTAATGATTCGCTGCTCATACAATACCCTTGAATAATATATCGCATCATGTCAAGAAAAAATGTAGTTATTTTATTATTGCCTGAGCGCTTAACTATTTTTATTTGTTATCGATTTATGATGCAAAAAAAGGGAATATATTTTGTGCTGATATGTTTTTGGGGATCATGCGCAATAACATCCAGAGTGGGTACGGTCGAAAACCCGGAAATATTAAACTCACCCTCTTTTGGTTATCCAATATCGGTTTCCGGAAGCGCAACTGCCGGTAAAAACTACTTTTATGCGTCTGCTGTCATTTCAGGATCGGGATATCAAATAGACCTAACGAATTTGACCTCCAATCTGGATTTGTTTGTATTTAGCGACAACGCTTTTTCGTACGGTCACCTGATATGTAGTTCGCGTCTTGCAGGTACGGCTAATGATTCCTGTACAGTAAATGGTCCGGCTGGCTCAAACCCCGAATTGTTTATTATGATTGATAACTATGCGGGAATCGACGCCACATACACTCTGACCGTAACGCAAATAAATTGAACATTAATAATGGCGCGTTTTAATTGACCGGTCAATGAATTCTGAATATATGGATTTCAAATTCAGCCCTAATACCATGAAACCAACCTCAAAAAAACATAATTTCCGGCTGATTGTTTGCCTCATCGCATTGTTTTCATATTCCTGTAGCCCGGCGCGCCAGCAAATTGAATCTTTCTTTAATTATCTGCACGACGTTCAAATCCAGCTTCACAATGACAAGTCATCCGAGAAAAAAAAAGAAAAACTACTCAATAAAGCGCGAAAAAGAATCCTGAAAATTATTGATACAGAATATGTTGCAAAAATCTCTCTTGGCAAATATTTTGACCTGATTTCAGACACAGAGAGGACGCAATTTACAAATATATTTCGTCAGATTCTTGCAAACAACATTGTCAAAACGCATATTCCTGTTAACAAAATAAGCGATCAAAATATAAATGTTGAATTGATCTCCGAAGAAAACAAGCATGACGCCATATTTAATATGGATGCAATTGCGATTCACACCAAATTTATCAGCAATTCTGTCACATACTTTATTGACTTTTATTTGCATCCTTCCGGAAAAACGTATAAACTCTATGATGTTTATGTTGATGGAGCCTCGGTGCTGCTGGATTATCGCAATCAGTTTTACAGCATCATTGAAAAAAAAGGATTTCCTTTTTTACTCCAGCGCTTAAATGAAAAATTTAAAGAAATTGAACCTGATTAATCATGCCACAAGAAAATGGCCATTAACAGGCTCATGGGCAGGCGTGCATGAACTCAAGAACTCGAACCAAATATGATTCAAAATGCAGAATAGAGGAAGAAATTGAAATATAATCAAAGCATATCTATATTTTTTACCCGCCAAAAAATTCCTTTTTTTTTATGCGTCTCATTATTTGCATATACAACCATATTTTCCCAGCAGTACGTTTATAAAAAAATCAGCAAGTTAAAAGAAACCACGGAAGGCGAAAAGCTGTATTCCCAGGGAAAGTATGATGAGGCCATCAAGTCTTTCATGGACGCCATTAACAAAGGCGAGACGCGCGGAGAACCGCAATATTACGTCGGCACAATCCATGAGCAGCGCCGCCAATATGAAGAATCCATCCCCTATTTTGAAGAAGCCGTTCGGCATGAATTGCAGCCTGAATTCAAGGAAGCAACTGTCTGGAAATTAATTCTTTTGCACCGAAAACTAAAAAATTACTCTGAAATGCTTTCGTATATTGACATGCTCGAAGACATGGGAATAAAACATCCAAACCTTGCAAAGTTCCGAAAGGAATCAGAAGAAAACCTTTCTACCGACAAGATTGAAGCGCGAGCATTAATAAAGAATGCGCGAAAAATTGTTTCTGACTGGGAAAAACAAAATCCTGAAGCGGATTTCTGGTCTGAAAATGGCGGCGGCAACATCCGGAAAGATGTCATCAATAAATACCTTGAAGCAGTATCCATGGATAACTCCCTTTCCAACCTTTACTGGGATATTGCCGCATACTATGAAAAGTTATCCGAATTTGAATCAGCCGGAGCAATTTACCAGAAAATTGTCGACCTGAAATCCAGCGCCGAAGCATATTATAAACTGGGCATTATCCATAAGCGAAATGGAAAATTTACGGAAGCCCGCGATAATTTTATAAACGGATTAAAAAATCTGAAAAATGAAAAAATTAAATATTATCTTTTAATAAATCTTTCGCAGGTTCTTTATGCCCTGATGGACAGCGAAAATGGCATTCGCGACACAAATGAAGCGATTCTGGAATCCAGCAAAGACAATAAAACTGAAAAACTCATGGATCAAATTCTTTATTGCCTGCACATCAGCGACTCCAAAAAAATTTCAGAAATACAGAATAAATGTATTACAGTCGCTAGCCGCAACGATCTTTTAAAGAAAGATGTGCGTCTAATCTCCCTGTATTATCTGATGGAGGCAGAAACCCATCGAACCCTGGCGGGAAAAAAGGAGAATAACTCTTCTGAAGCAAAAATTGCTATTCACAACTATTCTCGTTCCCTGATTCCGCCAAATCTTAGAAATGCAGTTCTGAATAAAATCAGGATTCATCCCGATCCGGAAAGCTACAATGAAGATTCCTGGGCGATTCTCCCCTACTGGTGCATTGTGCGCATACATCATGTGCTTCCTTTTTTAAAATCCTCCGGGGCATACCGGGAACTATATCTCATATTGCATATCTACAAAAAAATTTTGTTAGAGACAGACAAAGAAAACTATTACGCTCTCCTCGGAACCTCGGCATACGAAATGTCGCTGTTCCCTGAGGCACAGTCGGCTTTTTCTCTGGTAACCAGTAAAAATATAGATATCGAAATGACTTTTGTGAAAAGTATGCTGAAACAGGATCAATGGGAAGCGGCGCAGGATGAAATTTTATCTTATGTGGATCAAAATTCTACAGGACAAAACCCGATAAAAGACTTTTTGAAAAAAGACCCGGATATGAGGAAATTCCCGAAAGCATTCATGAAACCGGCAATGCTGAAACTTCTGGACATTCAACCTGAGACTCCTCCCCAGGATATCAACAAACCAGCCGATACAGGCCAGCAAGAAATCCAGGTAGAACCATCTATAAACAATCCGGTTCATGCGGATTAAAGAATTTGCTTTTTGCCTTCATGTCCATCGAGAACATATAACGGGATCATGCGTTCCGGCAACGTGGATATTAATTTTTTCATAATGGCCTTCCCTGTCTCAAGGGGAACTTCAAAGTGAACGCTGCCTGAAACTCTGTCCAACTGGTGCAGATAATAAGGCTGAACTCCGGATCGATCCAGAGTTGTAAAAAGCTCGCCAAGGACAACATCCGAATCGTTGACTCGCCTCAATAAAACCGTCTGAGACAAAACAGCAATCGAACATTCCCTGAACTGGCGTATAACTTCCAGGGATTTTCGACCTATTTCCAGAGGATGGTTCACATGAATCACAACAGAAATTGCAATTTCCGGATTTTGTACATGAAAATCCCGGAACAATAAAAACAGCTTTTCATCGAATCGTTCCGGAATCAGCGTTAGTGCCCGGCTGTGAAACCGTAATTTTTTTATATGGGAAAACCGGGCGCACTCATCCATAAACTTCCGAATTTCGCCATCCGGCAGCATAAAAGGATCGCCCCCTGAAAAAATAACTTCCTTTATCTGAAGATGTTTTTGCATATACAATGATAATTTTTCAAAAGGAAAATCCCTCCTGCGTTCGCCGGTAAAGGTAATTCTTTTGCGCGTACAAAACCGGCACAACACAGGACATTGATTTGAAGCAATCACCAATAGTCTGTCCTGGTACTTGTGAACAAAATCCAGACCAGTAGAACCTGATATTTTTAATTCGCCCATCGGATCATCGGAAAATCCGGGGACATGTTTATTTTCTTTCAAAGAAGGATAAAACTGGCGGGCGATGGGCAAACGTTTTGAAAAATCTAAAGAGTCTAAAATTTCATTTAATGTTTTTGTTGCCACAGGAAAATATATTGTTGAAAAGTCTGCGTCAGGAATGTTTCTTAAACAGCACTTTTCCTTTAATTTCATCAAAGGAAAACGTTCCCCATGTTCTGCTGTCCTGAATATTTTCCCAGTTATTGTTCAGGCAAATAAATTTCCCCGGGCCGGTCAACAATTCCCCGGTATTATCGCGCATGCTTATACTGGAGGGAAATATCGTGGAGTCTTTTGAAATCCCTGAGAAATCTTTTTTTAGTATGTGATTGATAAACAGGGACTTGTTGATGATTTGTACAATTTCTCCTTCCCCGGCAACAATCGTACATAAAAAGTTCAGACCCTCATGCTCGACATATACTGTGTCTCCTGTCTGCAGTTTTGCAAGGCGCGGATAAATTAAAAAAACCCGTTCGCCTTTTTTCAGGAAACTTTCCATGGAATCTGTATCAATCCTTACCGGATAAAAAACAAGAGTCCGGATAGTCCATTGAAGCAAAAAGGCAATAGCAACGACCAAAACCACCGGAACAAAATATTGGCGGAACAATAATACCGCTTTACTTTTTTTCTTTCGGCGGTCTACATGGTATAATCCTGAATAATCCACTTATTGACAACACAATGCGAAAATACAGGTTGTCGAGTCTAAAAATTATTTATCGGGGAAACATATGATTACTACTATTCTTGCCGTCGCTTTTTTACTGGGGATCTGTATTTTTGTTCATGAACTTGGCCACTTCCTGATTGGAAAAACGGTGGGTGTACAACCCCGAATATTTTCTATTGGATATGGACGCGGGATTTTCTTTAAAAAAATCGGTAAAACCATTTACCAGATTACGGCAATACCCCTTGGCGGTTACGTACAGTTTTACGGCGATGATCTCACCAAAAAACACGCGAAAATAAAAAAGGGAGATTTTTTTTCAGTTGGACCATGGCGAAGAATGGCGCTGGCTTTTGGCGGTCCTTTTTTCTCGTTAATGTTTGGCTTTATATTAATTTTCATACTCTTGCTGACCGGCTGGAGACCTGCGACCAATAAAATCAATATCGCCGAAAGCAGTCAGGAAAATCCAGCCTACACCGCAGGACTTCGCAATGGAGACAGAGTGGTCGAAGTAAACGGAGTAAAAACAGACTATTTTGAAAAAATAAATTTTCACATTGCGCTGGCAGCCGAAAACAAAATTCGCCTCAAGGTAGAGCGGGACGGAAAATTTATGGACATCGATGTAAATGCGGTATCCTTTGAATCCGGCGGCCCGCTCCACATCGGAATTCAACCCCTTGGCGAAAAATATCTCGTTGTAAAAAAAGGAAAGCAGTTGGAAAAAACATTCCTCAAAGAAGGAGATAAAATTTTGCTGGTCAACGGGCAAAAAGTAGAAGACATTGATGTCTTGCGCAATATCTTGAATAAAAATACAGGGGGAAAGGTAGACATAAAGCTGGAACGCGGCATGGATGGATTGTTTAATCCAAATGCCAAAGAAAAAATACAGGTGTCTGTCCCTGTCCAGGCATATGAATATGTAAAATTTTCCAGAGTAAAAGATCTGCAAACCGAAAAATTCATTCCCGACATTGAAATAGGATCATGGGATGTTTCACCTATGCAAAATATTTTCATTGGCGAAAAAAGCTACGCATCCTGGAAGGATTTTACAAATGCCATTCGCCGCGAATCTGCCGGCGGGAAAAAAACAATCACTTTTAGAATAGGCGCGGTCAGGGTACAAAGCAATATTGAATTGTTGACCCGCGGGCTTATGGGAATCAGCCTTGATTCCGGACTGGATTCGGTAAAAATGGATTCAGGGAATAACTTGTTGAGCATTGCTGCGCTGACCGGAGACTTTGCAGTAGTCTCCACTCAAAGCACACTTCTGGGTTTATACAGAATTATTGAAGGAAAACTCTCCTTTCGGAAAAGCATTTCAGGCCCGGTTAAAATCATGAAAATGACCGCCGATTCCATAAAGTACGGCTGGGATGTGTACTGGATGCTCTTTGCCCAGATAACCATAGTGCTCGGAATTATGAATTTGATGCCCTTCCCGGTTCTCGACGGGGGACATATTGTCATGTATTTCATCGAAGGGGTTTACAAGCCCCTGCCGGTGAAAGTCATTGCGGCATCCATGCGCGTTGGAGT
Source organism: Spirochaetia bacterium (assembly GCA_029858425.1). Lineage (GTDB taxonomy): Bacteria > Spirochaetota > Leptospiria > Turneriellales > JAOUFE01 > JAOUFE01. Next base: position 9,609 of record JAOUFE010000026.1, read on the forward strand.
GCTCATCCTTCTTACGCTTGGAATTTATGTAATATTCCTCGATATTTGGGATGTCTTTATCGCCCGTTCGTTTTAGGAGGGGAAAAGCCTTTCCCCTGCCTGCGGCCATTGCTTGTATTGGGCTGTGCGTCTATAAAAACAATGGCCTGCGGCACCCCTATCGTATTGCGGGGGGTGGCTTTGGCTGATGGAAAAGGCACGCCATTTCCATCAGCCAAAGTTAGGGGGGAAACTTCCCCCCTTTTCAAAATTCCGCTTATTTCCCGCCCCACAAAATTTCACCGGAGGCTCCGCCGGGTTTTATATCTTTCTAAAATAATAGTGATTTTTTATAGTTTTTTTGAAATCCAGTACAAAAAAAAGAAAATAAATGAATTAAACAGGTTCTTTCCGGAAAAATCAGGTCGAAAAAAAAGGATTCGATAATTAGAAAAATTTATCAATGAGCTTTACAACGATCGGGTAAATAACGGCGCCCGCTAATAACGCCGTCAATATCCATCTGGTTTGATTGGCAATGGCTTTATGGACTTCAACAAATTGCTTTTGAATTTCAAGAAAACCCTTGCTCATATCTGCGCGAATACCGGCTTCCATTTTGCTCATATCTGCGCGAATACCGGCTTCCATTTTGCTCATATCTGCGCGAATACCAGCTTCCATTTTGCTCATATCTGCACGAATACGACTTTCTGTTTCGAGCAATCTGCGCTCAAATCTTTCTTCGACCAGATCGAAAAGATGGCCTTTTTGTTCCTCATCTTTTTCACGAAAAAGCTCAACCAATGAATCGGTTGCTTCTTCACCAAGCTTTTCGCGAAGCGGCTTTGGAACCATGATAATCGGCATAGGCTAACAATAGAATATTATTGGCAGAACGTCAAGATTTTTTTAAAGAATTAGTTTTATCTCTCCGACGCCCATGCTGCGTTGCAAGAATATCTGGTTTACATTGAGTTTCCGATCGCAGACTTATCCGGAAGCGATTATGCTGAAAAATATGAAATGGATTTTGTTCTCGGGTTTTTTTTTCATGGCATTTTCTGAGTCTTCCGACAAAATAATTTCCATTAATTATACCCAATCCGAGCAAAAGGCCGTGCGCGTTGAAATGATTGAGATGGATATTGCGATAAGAACAATTATTTCGATGGTTTCGCTTGACCGCACCGACCGCCTTGGCCCCTGGTTTCAAAGGTTATCTGTTTTGCAGACAGAATCATCTCTATACCACAAGAAAGGAATATCCGGCGCGGTAGCCAAGTGGAAAAAAAATAAGCTGTATCCATATATTTCATCCATTCAAAGCCAGGCAAATGAAACCGTAAAATACCTCGGTAAACAAAAAGAACAGGAATTTAAAGATTTACAATGGGATTTAATTTACGATTCCTGCAAGAAAATCACGGAGAATTGCCGACAATGCCATAAAAAATCGGGCATTGCCGAAAAAATTCAGTTTAATCCATAAGGCGGCTCATGCTAAAATATTATTACCACCTGCACGAAACCAGAAGAAAAGTTTTTGAAAAATTTCCCTCAGCTGCGGCATTGATATCTCTGGCTGGAATTATTGTATGGGTTCTTGTTTTTAAAAGCATGGTATTATCGGCCAACAATATTCCGACAGGCTCCATGATCCCAACCCTGAAAATTGGCGATTTTTTGTTTGTAAACCGGATGCGCTACGGAGTTCACATTCCTTTTACCGACATAAATATACTCAAGTTTGACAAACCTGAACGGGGAGACATTGTCGTTTTTATTCCGCCTGCCCGGGCCGGTCTTGAAGGAAAAACCCTTGTAAAACGCATCATCGGAGTTCCTGGAGACGAGGTCTTTGTTAAAGACGATGAAATCTTTGTAAACGGTACGCATTATCCTGTCACCGCGCAAACTGACCGCGCCATATTAAGCGATATTGACTACCCGGGAATCAGCAAAGAATTTACCGAAAATGATCTTCTCCTCTTTAAAGAGAAAGTAATTGATCCCAAAACCTTTAAAGTAAAGGTGGAGCATTATATTTTGAAACAAAAACCGGCGGTGTTAAACATGTATCATAACCTGAGCAATCCGGATCGATACTATAATATTCCGGAAGGCAAATATATGATGATGGGAGACAACCGCGACGATTCGGATGATTCAAGGCGTTGGGAATTTGTGAACGACTCTGATATTCACGGGAAGGTTTTTATGATATATTTTTCTGTCGACTGGGGAAGCCGGTATTTTGACAATGAAAGCTCTATAAATCCGTTTATAAACCTGTTTCGCCTTGTTTCCGGAAAATTAAACCATGTAGCCATTCGGTGGAATCGAATAGGCTCCAGAATATTTTAATTCATCTTTAATGGATAGAAAGTCTGACATAGAAAGTCTGGCTTAAAGAGAGTCTGCATCAATACCGATATTATGTATGAGTCAGGAGATGAATTTCGCCAATATTATAGTTTTTGAGTTCCTGCCGGGGCGATATCACCAATGCGTATAAACCTGAAAATTGCGTTTTTGCTTGTTTTTTTCAAGGCCTGCGGAATATTTGCGTACCCATATTTAAAAATTCAGAAAATCCGGGCTGGCAACTATCCATACGTAAGCGCGGAGGTTTCTGTATCGAATTTAACGCCGCTGGAAAACGCAAATGAAGCCAATTTCAGCATCTTTGAAAATGGCTGGAAAGTAAACTATTTCAAAGTAAAAAAAACGGAACCTCAAAAAAGCTCAAAAAATGTAACTCTGCTGATAGATTCATCAAAATCGCTGAATCCAAAAGCCTTTGATGCTCAAATTTATGCCGCCGGGCTTTTAATAAACGGGTTTCTCGAAAATGACAAAGTCTCGGTAGTCTCCTTTGATGATGACGTTAAAGTCCGCTGTGGTTTTACCAGCAGCCGGGAGCAACTGACAAAATGTCTGCGCGAAATCTCCCAGGAAGGCAGCAAAACCGTTTTGTATGAAGCCCTGAACAAATCTCTTGAAATAAACCAGCAAACTCCTGACGCCAGAAATTACATTGTATTGTTTACCGACGGCCGCGACGAAAAATCGGAATTAAAACCAAAGGATATTTTTGACTATGCCAAAAAATACCCCGTCCCGATATTTATTGTATGCACCGGAAAAAACGTCAATCTTAAAGACCTCGCGCGGATCAGCCATATCAGCGGCGGAGAAATCTACAAATCTCCAGACGTTGAAAGTATTTCCAAAATTTATCGCCTATTGGGGCGCCTGATGGACAATACTTACCAGATTCAATATATCAGCCAGAACCCTGTAAAAAACAACAAAAAGCAGCCAGTACGCGTAGAAATCCGGATGGATTATGCAAATCTGCATGACCAGGATTTTTTTGATTTTTTTATCCCGAAAACAACTCCGGAAAAATTTCTTGCAAATACCGTTAAAGATGAAAGATTTTTGATGTTCATCTCTGTTGCCTGCGGACTCTTGATTCTCATTATGATTTTACGCTTTTTTGCGACAAGACAATCGCAACGTGCAGCTTCAAATAACCGGGAGTTATTAAATCGCGATTATGCCAACCCGGAAAAATTTCGTCAGGAAAACAGCGCTATCCCTCCAGTTAGAGCAGATTCCACGAAACCGGTTCGCAGGTTTTCTGCATCTATCATTGAAAAAGAAGGTCCGAATACTGGCAGCGTTTTTCAGATAAAATGGGATGCAGCCACTATTGGTCATGGAAATGAAAATACAATTGTCATCGACGATCCTTCCGTGTCCTATAGTCATGCCAAAATTGAATATAAAAGCGGGGAATACTTTCTGTATGACTTGCTCTCGGAGTCGGGAGTATTTCTCAACGATAAAAAACTGCTGCGTCCCAAATCTCTCCATGATTTTGATGAAATCCGCATTGGCAGAACGAGATTGATGTTCAGGAAAGTTTTAAAATAATATGCGCGCTCTATACGCAGTCAGCCAGGACTTTACCCAACGAAAATTTTTACAACCCCCGCATGCCTACCGCGACGATTTTCAAAGAGACCGGGATCGTATTGTTCATTCCAAAGCCTTTCGACGGCTGGAATATAAAACGCAGGTTTTTGTAAACCACCTTGGCGACAGCTACCGCACCCGTCTGACCCATTCCATTGAGGTTTCTCAAATTGCCAGAACCATTGCTCGTTCGCTGGCGCTTAATGAAGACCTGACGGAAACCATTGCCCTGGCGCACGACCTTGGGCATCCCCCTTTTGGACATGCCGGAGAACGATCTCTGCACCGGTTGATGCGCAGTCATGGCGGTTTCGATCATAATGAGCAAACCATTCGGGTGGTAACGGTACTGGAAGAACGTTATCCTCTTTATCACGGCTTAAATTTAACCGAAGCAACCTTGATGGGGCTGCAAAAACACAAACAAATTCCCGGATCATCTCATACTCTGGAAAGCCAGGTAGTCAACATTGCCGATGAAATTGCCTACAACAACCATGATCTTGACGATGGTATCGATGGCGGATATTTAATCAATGAAGATTTGTTTCAAATTGAAATCTGGAACAAAGCCTGGTCCCAGGCGCAAAACGCCTATCCTTCAGCGCATCGCAAAATATTGATCCGGCATGCCATTCGCTGGCTCATTGACTACATGGTTACCGATTTAATTGCGCAAACCCAGGCAAATATTGAAAAATTCCATATTCAGACTCTGGACAATGTAATTCGCCATGACGAAGAAAATCTGGGCAAAATAGTCTCATTTTCCCCAATGGTATCCAGAGAAACGCGATTTCTAAAGCGATTTCTTTTCTTGAAGCTTTACCGTCATCCGGATGTTGTAGCCATGAATATCCGGGCAGAAGATATGCTGAAACGGCTCTTTACTTTTTTCAGCGAAAACCCCGAAGCCATGCCCGAAGAATTCAGGCAAAGAATTTCCGGGGACACAGGAAAATATCGCGTTGTCTGCGACTTTATAGCGGGAATGACCGACCGCTATGCTATTTACTGGAATAAAAAAATTCTCGGAGTAGACTGACGGCATATGCCTCGCCCTTTTCAGGTTTTTGCAATCACCCTGAAATCCACTTCCGTGCCTTTGATGAATGCCTTAAAAACGCTTCCTGCAGAATAATCGCCTTCCAGAAGTTTTTTAGCTATTGGATTGGTTAGTTTTTCCTGAATAAGACGCTTTAAGGGTCTTGCGCCATAAACCGGATCATAACCATTTTGAATTAAATAATCGGCGACTTCTTTATCGATCTCCAGCGACAATCCTTTTTTCTCCAGCCGCTGCGTTAAATGAGTCAATTGCAATTTCAGTATTTCGCGCAAATGAACCGGATCGATGGTATGAAACTGCGAAATACTATCCAAACGGTTTAAAAACTCCGGCCTGAACCGGGCTCTGAGCATTTCCATTATACCGGCTTCCTTCTCCTCTTCGTTTAATGAAGTATCCGATAAATATTCCGAGCCTATATTGGACGTCATTATGATAATTGTGTTTTTAAAATTCGCTGTCCGGCCTTTGGAATCTGTAAGCCTTCCATCGTCGAGTATTTGCAAAAACAAATTAAAAACATCGTGGTGGGCTTTTTCTACTTCATCAAAAAGAAGCACGCTGTATGGACGCCTTCTGACCGATTCGGTAAGCTGCCCGCCCTCGTCGTAGCCGACATATCCGGGAGGCGCGCCAATCAACCGCGCGACAGAATGTTTTTCCATATATTCCGACATGTCAAATCTGACCATGGCTTTCTCATCATCAAACAAAAATTCGGCAAGCGCGCGCGCGGTTTCAGTTTTCCCCACGCCGGTAGGTCCGAGAAATAAAAACGAGCCTATTGGGCGGCTTTCATCGGAGAGACCGGCTCTGTTTCTTCGAATTGCTTCGGCCACAGCAGTTATTGCATCATCCTGTCCCACTACCCTTTTATGCAGAGCTTCTTCAATGCGCAAAAGTTTTTCTTTTTCGCCTTGCAACATTTTTGTTACCGGAATTCCGGTCCATCTTGATACAATAATGGCGATGTCTTCTTCGGTAACTTCCTCTTTCAGGAGACGCGTTCCTCCCTGCCGATTTTTTAATACCTGTTCGGCCTTCTCTAATTTTTTTTGCAAATCGGGAATTCTGCCGTAACGCACTTCAGCAACCTTGTCCAGCTCTCCGGATCTCTCAAGCCTGGCTTCCTCGATGCGCAGGCCATCAATTTCTTCCTTTACGATGGTAATATCCTGAATAAGTTTTTTTTCTTCATCCAGTTGTACTTTCATAGAATTAAATTTTTCGCGTAAATTGGCCACTTCTTTCCGAACTTCTTCGAGGCGTTCTACCGAGGCGCGGTCGTTTTCTTTTTTTAAAGCGGCTTCCTCTATTTCCAGAGACCGCATTTTCTGATAAATTTCATCCATTTCCAGAGGCATGGAACCAAGCTCTATTCTCAACCGCGCACAGGCTTCATCAATTAAATCAACGGCCTTGTCGGGTAAAAATCGGTCAGATATGTAACGATCCGATAACTGTACTGCGGCAATAATTGCCGAATCTGTAATGCGGATTCCGTGATGAAGCTCGTAACGCTCTTTTAGTCCCCGCAAAATGGTTATGGCGTCTTCCTGATCGGGTTCATTTATCAATACCTGCTGAAAACGTCTTTCCAGCGCGGCATCTTTTTCTATGTGCTTTTGAAATTCATTCAAGGTGGTGGCTCCAATTAACCTTAAATCGCCGCGAGCCAGCGCCGGTTTCAGCAAATTGGCTGCGTCCATTGCGCCCTCCCCGGCTCCGGCGCCCACCAGCGTATGAATTTCGTCAATAAACATGATGATCTTATCCTGCGATTTGGTTACCTCATCAAGAACGGCCTTGAGACGCTCTTCAAACTCGCCCCGGTATTTGGCGCCGGCAATTAATGAACCCATATCGAGCGCAATAATGGTTTTGTCTTTAATGACATCGGGCACATCGCCTGAAATTATTTTTCCAGCCAGCCCTTCTACAATGGCCGTTTTTCCCACCCCCGGCTCGCCAATCAACATGGGGTTGTTCTTGGTTCGGCGCGACAATATTTGAATGCAATGACGAATTTCTTCATCGCGTCCAATGACCGGATCAAGCTTGCCCTTTCGCGCCAGCTCGTTTAGATTTCTACCGTATTTGTTTAATACATCGAACTTTCCTTCGGGATTTTCATCGGTGACCTTCTGATTGCCGCGCAGCGATTTTAGCAATGGCAATACCGCAGTTCTGCTTAAGCCAAGGCTGGCCAATTCATTTTTTAATTTATAAGAGCCGTTTAAATACGCCAGCAACACGTGTTCCAGAGATAAAAATTCATCTTCCATTCCCTGGGCTTCTGTAAAGCCCTGCTGGAGCAGGCGCCGTGTTTCCGGGGAAGTATTTTCGCCATAGTTTACATCTCCCTGTACAACAGGAATTTTTTTAAGAGATTCCGAAATACTGCCGCGAATTTTTTCAACATCGCTGATATTTTTTGCAATTTGACAGGGCAATCCTTCGGGATCATGAAAAATTCCGTACAAAACATGCTCCGGTAAAATATCCACATGCTTTAGCGCAACCGTCTGGCTATGAGCTTCTTCGAGAGCATCCCGCATTTTTACCGTCATTTTATTCATATTCATATAAATTTTCCTTAATATTAGCACTCTATTGTGCCGAGTGCCAATATTAAGCTATACAAATATTTTTTATTTGCCTTTTTTTTATCTGGATTGCAAAAAAAAAGAATGGGAACAGGGCGAAGACGTCCCATCTCTTTACGGGGGGTAGGCCGCAACCATGTGCGGCCGAGGGGGGCCGCCATAAAAACATGGACAGTAAAAAAAATGCCCCCCTGTATTTTTAATTACATGACAACCTGAATTCAAGATTTATAGTTCCTTGTGAACAAACCAGATCTGAAAAAAGTGATCATCTTATCATCCCCGTCGGGCGGCGGCAAGAATACATTGATAAATGCCCTGCTTAAAATCAATACCCAAGTAGAACACAGCATCTCCACCACCACGCGCCAGCCGAGATACGATGAAGTCCAGGGCAACCCGTATTACTTTATCCGCGTGGAGGAGTTTGAAACCATGATTCACGAACGCAGGTTTTTAGAGTGGGCGCCCGTACTCAACAACTATTACGGAACCACCCACAGCGAAATAGACCGCATTTTAAAAAATGGCCACATTGCCATTCTCGATATTGACATTCAGGGGGCTCTGCAAATTAAAAGACTGCATCCCGAGGTGACGACTGTTTTTATAGAACCGCCCTCCCTGGAAATTCTCGGAGAACGCCTGCGCCGCAGGGGAACGGAAACCGACGAGCAAATTACCGAAAGACTTACGCTGGCCAACGAGGAAATGAAGCACAAGGCAGCCTACGATTATACTATTGTAAACGATACCGTCCAAAAAGCTCTTGTAGAGCTGCAAAATATTATTCATAAACTCTAATGGGGCGCCCTGCCGTAATTGTTCTTACCGGACCGACCGGATCGGGAAAGTCCAGCGCGCTTTACGGTCTACCCGAAAACATGCCCATTGAGATCATCAACGCCGACAGCCGCCAGATTTACAAATACATGAAAATTGGCACCGCCCTGCCCTCATCCTTTGAACTCCGCCGGTTTCCCCACCACATGTTCTCTTTTCTGGAACCCTCGCTGCCTTTTTCGGCCGGACAGTTTGCCGCCATGAGTAAAAACCTCATTCTCGAAATTCATGGGCGCCAACGAATCCCGGTAATTATTGGCGGGACTTTTTTTTATATTCGCGCCCTCTGGGATGGACTTATTAAACCCGTTGCCATTGCTCCGGCAATTGAAGCGCGCGTTGGCGCATTGTCTTTGGAAGAAGCATACAATCTTTTGCAAAAAACAGACCCGCAACGGGCAAAAAAGATTTTTATGGGCGATGAATACCGGGTTCGGCGATCATTGATGATATGTCTTGCGGCCAACGCTAAAATTTCCGACCTTGAGAAATCAGGCGGAATTTATGACCAATACAAATTTCACTCTTATTATATGGACATGGACAGGAAGCAACTCTATGAACGCATTAATCAGCGGGTTTTGAAAATGTTTCAGGAGGGATTGATTGCCGAGATTTACGAACTCTTTGAAATGGGATATTCCGGAAAAGACCCGGCAATGAACTCTATTGGCTACAAGGAACTTCTCTCGATCAAAAATAAATACAATTTGCAGTCGCAAACCTGGCCCGAATCTGTTAGAGGCGAAGCGATCTCGGTAATCAGCAAAGCTACCCGGAATTTTGCCAAAAGACAGCTCACCTGGTTTAGAAATGAAAATCGTCTAAAAAAGGTTGACCATGCTCATGCGGTTTCTCAATTATCCGAAATTATATTGGGAGATGACAGGTAATAGAGACCCAGGATCTGTCATTAGCACTGACTCAGACCCTGATAAATGTTTTTTGTCCCGTGGAGAAAAAACAAGCTTACCGGCTCAAATCAGTATTCATGTGTCTTTGCCATCCCCATTGAAAAAAATATTGTTCAAAGCAAAAAACAAAAAGAGGAACGATGATAAAAAATAACATTCAGGATTATATTTTAAACCAGGCTCGCAAAGAAAAGCAAACCATTACCGTCTACCTGAGTAATGGCGTGCCTTTAAAAGGCAAAGTAATCAGTTTTGATAATTACACAATAATCATTGAAAATGATTCAAAACAAAGCATGATCTACAAACATGCAATCACCACCGTAATCCCCGAAAAATCGATTAAACTGCATATCCCCGAAACCGAAGAAGAAGAGGATAAAACTTCTTAAAAATGATTTCCGGGTTTTTTAAAAACCTTCTGCAGATTTTTGCCTTTGCCTGTCTGCTTACCGCCGGATATTTAAATATTATCGTCATCCCCGAAAATCACACGGGCTTGCTGGTGGATGCAACGAGGGGGTTGCAACAACCTTTTTTGAAACCCGGATATCACTGGAACTGGACCGGCTTTATTCCTTTTAAGTGGAGTCTATATTCCATAGACATGAATCCTCCTGTTGTTGATTTTCACTTTATTCAGCCCCTGCATTACGGTCGTTACATGGAAGAGCCAAAAGATTTTTCTATTGATTTAAAATTAAATATAAAATACGGGCTCTCTGAACAATCCCTTCTTTTTTTCTGGAATTACCTGCATAAAAATATTAGCGACTACCCCAAATACCTTAATGACCACATAAAGCTCATCATTGAATTTTTTATTCTCGAAAACTACAAAACCGAAAACGACGTAGCGGGACTGAACCCGTTATTGCGACAGTATTTTTTGCCCGGAGGGAAATTTGAAATGGACTGGAAAACTGCATTTAATGAAGAAGATATTACCCTCGATCATTTTGACCTTGCGAGGCTCCAGACTCCGGAAGCAACAATATATTTTGACAAACTGAAAAATATTGGCCAGGTTTTTCAAACTCTTCGGGAAGCGTCTGCAGAAAGGATTCTTGCGGATGCCGACGCCTATAAAAAAAGACTCAACAATCAAATTGAACTCGAAAAAACAGAACAGTTTATTGAAATCATGAAAAAATATCCCGACATCATCAAGTACTATCAAATTGAAAAAATTAATCCTCAAGCCTCCTCCGTCATTTTATTAAATGACCGGGTAAATGAAAACGAGATTGTAAAAAACTCAATAAAACCTTCTCCGGCTCCTATGGAAAAAACGGGAAAAAAGGAACCGCCGCAAGAAGCGCCCGGGCATATTCATCCCGAAGAGTCTGGAAAAATTGAAGCCATAAAAAAGTGACAAAACGCTCATAATTCAGGATTTACTGTGGACTTGCCAGACAAAACTTTATCAGATCATTCCGGTATATCTCTCGATAATACGGCCTCCCCTGCGGGTACGCGCCCTCTCCTTGTGGAAAAAAATTTAGCCTCTGAAATCCAGGCGGACTCCATGCTGAGCCCCATGGATCAGGTTTACAGCCCCAGCACCCATTTGCATGGTATTCGCTATGTATATCGATTTATTTCCAGTGCCGCCAGAGCGTTTGTCGCCAATATGCGGACGCAATTGCCCTCAAAAAATGAAATTGTACAGGCGCTTCAAAATGAAAATTATAAAGTAGGCGACATTGACAAAATTTTGAACTATTTGACCCGGAAAAGCCCTCCGCATCCTTCATTTTGCGCGAGGTATTATGCGGCATTATACGATAATGAAAGAATCAGTCTAACGGCTGTATATCTTGGCGGTAACGAAAATATCGAAAAAATTCTGGACCGGGCCGATGAATCCAGCGCAAGAAATATTATTGAAAAAGCGTCGTTGTCCAGACCCTGGAACGACAGAATCAGTCATGGGGAATTTTTATCCGAAAAAATAAAGTCCGGAAGCATCCGCGAAACCTATTTTCTGGGATATTTTAAATTTGACGAAACCGACAATACAAACTTTGCCCGTGAAGTTTTTGAACGCAGAATACTTCCTCTTTTAAAAGGTCGATCAGACATTTTGTTCCATGAAATACCTTTGAGCCTGCGCTCCCGGGAACCCGGGGACGAACCTGTATTATTAATCAACGACAACCGCGATTTTAAATTCAGATACCAGTTTTTTTCTGCCCATTTAATTGCAACGGCCAAAAAAATATTATCCAGTGAGAACATTGCTGTAAATGAAGAAATTCATGCGCTAAAAAAATCTTTTGAAAAAATAAAAAAATATAAAAGTCCGGATACATTAAAAGAACTTGCGGGTTCCCTGCTTTCTTTTTTTAATAGCCCCAACGCTACCCGGCAAATATGTCTGGAGATTTTTCTGTTGAGCCCCAAAGCTTCCGAAGTTCTGCTCCAGGAGATGGAAGAGAAGGAAGCTCAGACCAAAATGAACCTGGATCTGCTGCTGAAAAGAATCCGGTCGCGCAAGTGGCTGACCTTTATTCCCGCGTCTTTTTATTCGGGTGAAGTTTTTTCCCTTGCTCAAAACACAGGACAGGTTCTGGGGGTAAAGAAATCAGGAGCCGAACTTGGACTCAAAGAAGATTATTACTGCATGGTAGAACACTCACAAATCGACAGACTGCTAAAAAATGCCAACTGGTTTGAACTTTCCATTCTGGAGGATATACTGAAAACCAGCGTCTTTGGCTCCAAAGATTATTATCAGAAAATTCTCTACCGCCGAAAAAAGAAAATTGTTTCCCTTTTCATAAATCCTTTTCTGTATTTGCTGCGCATGTTCTTTACCCGCGGCAAGTCGTTTATTGAAAATACGTTCCGGAGAGAAGTCGAGGGAAAAGGAAGCACCTTTTCCAAAGAAATGAAAAAATGCCTCGAAACATCCGGAATCAAAGCAATGGAGACTGAAGATTCTCTATCTGCAAAAAACAAACCTACGGAAAAGCAAATATTTACGCGTCGCCTGATCGAGATCATGTTTCCAGACCCGGCGCCATCTTCATTGTGGATCAACGAAATTCAGTACCGGGAAAAATTATTTAAACTGGCCAGAACTCTCCGAAATGATCCGGAGTTTCCCCAATATGCCGAAAAATCCGAAGAAGCCATTATTGCCGACATTCAACCTTTTTTAAAGGAAGAGTTGATTGAAGACTCCTTTGAAGGAAACCTTCCCGGCGGATTAGATCATCGCGGCCAGAAATTTACCAGAAGGAATTTTTTTCCAAAATTTATCAAGGATCAGCCCATTGTTTATGAAACAATACATGAAGAGCTTGACCACGAATTAAATCAATATGGTTCAAAAGATCTGGTAGAATATTACCGGGCGCGCTCAAAACTCTTTACAGAATCGAACATGGAGAAAATTCGAACTTCTGATCAATTAAAAAAGGACGCCGAAAAAAGGGAAAAATCGCCTCATCTATCCGACGCCCGCCCGCCCTTGAGCCCATCATCCGTGAACCCATTATCCGGGAACCCTTCACGCAAGAAAACTATGGAAAAAACAGATCGTCCATCGGCTGACGATAAACCGGCAAAGGAAGGTCTTTTTTCAGGGTTGCGAAAATCCGGGAAAAAAATCCCTGTTGGCGCAGATTCTTCTTCGCGGCAAAAAATAGAAAAAACATCGCAGATCATATCGCTTGAAATGAAAGAAAAATATGTCACGAGCAGAAAATTTTCAGGTTCAGGATTGTTTCCTGTAACGCCAGCGCAGATGGAGGAGCTTCTGGACATTGAACCGGGAACTCTGTCGATGTTTTCCGGCGAAAATGTACAGTCCTTTACGGCAAATTTTCAGGTATTTAAAGCCGGTCGGCAGTTTTATTATTTTCCCAAAAAGTTTTTTGCTTCCAATAAAGAAAAAATTGTCCAGTTTTACGAAAATCTGATTAAACTTGAAGAATCCAATCCGCTTCCCAACAGGGAAATTGTGCATAAAGCCCAGGATCTTGTTTCTGCCATTCGATCCAGGTAGTTTGCGGTAAAACACAACGGGTTCTCCCTGTTCCCCCAAAAGCTTTTTTTTCACTTTTGTTCCAAAAAAAAACTTTTTTTACCTTTTTTTAAATAAATACCCCAAAAGAGGTAAAAAAATAGCAATTTTTTGTTGACAAACCCTGCTAAAATAATAGCTTGTGCTCAATTCAATATCTTGACAAGCAGGGAAAGCCAGCAAAAGCTGAAAGCGAAAAAACTGCAGATCAAAATATATGATATTGGAAGGAGAAAAAATGAAAAACTTAAAGAATTTAATGAAAAAATACGCGTTAATGACAAGTATTTTTGCCGGAATCACAGCAATGGTGGCCAACTGTACACCCGTACACAACAGCTCTTCGGTAGATGGTACGTTTGTGCTTAATAAGGCAGGCGATCATCCGGATACGTATTTGGGGAATGTTGCTGGAACAGAGAGCATGACGAAAGCGTTATACACAGGAGGTTGCAATACAATGGATTTCTATTCACGTGATGTAGCCACCCAGGTTGAAACTCTTTTTCCACGTACTACTGCGTTTACTGCGGGTTTTGATCTATCTGATAAAACGACTTTAACAATTTCAGATAAAGATGGTACCCTCACAACAAAAACAGAAGGTTTTACAGATTATGATTGTGGTGGTACGGTTAAGAGCGATACGCCAACTGTCGAAATAACTGAGACTTTCACAAAAGTAAAAACAGAAATGGAAGTGTCGTATCTTGTGTTTACAAATCCTGCTCTTTCCACAACTCTTGCTGCGGGCGCAGCTATTCCTGGCGGGGGTACCGCTACCGGAACAGAACCGAAGACGGAAGAAATTGGCACAGACCCGATGGATGTGCAGGAAATAGAAATTGGCGATACAACCAAGTACTTAATCACCTGCCATACTCTCGCGTGTCAAACTGTTGCGCAGAACTTTTTTAAAGTACAGTCTAACCTGGATACAGGCGCTATTCCTACATCTTGTTCAGACTTGGGCACAGCTTTTGCAGTAGATACTGCAACAGATGTAACCGCATGTGAAACAGACATTAAGAGTACTGTTACATCAACTGCGACCCCTGCCCAAGGCCCATTAGTGGACATATATTATGACGCTGCGAAAAAGAGACTTTACATGAATGCTGCGACGGAGAATAATTTTGATGTGGCGGGCAATGAACTTGACAGAATGGATGTTAAAACTTTTTATGAAAAGCAGTAATAACATCAGTTTCGTTTAGTTTGAACATAAAAAAGGCGCGTCAAGCGCCTTTTTTATGTCTGCATCTCCAAACTTCCCCGATAAAAAATTTTCCTCGCTGGTTAGCTTCGCGGTGCGATAATGGCTCCCGGCAATAGTTATGATGGAAAAAACCAAATATCTGGAGATCGAGATTAAAAAACAAACCGCTGTTATTTATTTGAACCGGGAAAAGGAGAACTCGCTCAATATTGAATTCATGGGCGAACTGGAAATGGCTCATCGCGAGCTCAACGCGAATGGATCTGTCCGGGCAGTTATTTTAACCTCTCGAGAGCCCGGTTTTTTTTCCAATGGACTGGATATCCATGTTCTTTTGAATTCCGGTATTTCCGGGAAAATACATATGTTTGAAGCATTGTTTAACATGAGTCGGGCGGTTTATTCTTTTGAAAAAATTCATGTCTGCCTGATGAACGGGCATGCCATGGCAGGAGGCGCCATCCTTGCGGCAATGTCAGATTTCCGGTTTATGGCAAACGGTCCTTACCGGGTTTCCTTTTCCGAGGTAAAACTTGGTCTGGCCATTCCGCCGCTTTTTATAAAAATTATCCAGTCCATAACCGGAGGAGCCGCCTTAAACAAGACCGTTTTGCAGGGCAAAGCCTTTAAGCCCGCAGAAGCGCTACAAACCGGTTTTGTTGACGATATTTTCCCGCAAGAAGATGCGCTGTTTAAAACCGAAAAATTTGTGCATGCGCTATTGCAGAGTCCCCCGCAAAGTTATACCGCAGTCAAGCAATATCTTCGCAAAGATATGATCCATCAGTTTGAAGCGGATAAAGCCGAAACCCTGCAAAATTTTTCCCGTTTTTTTAATGATAATTTTACAGAAGCTCTTTTGGCAATTTCCGGAAAACGAAGGCCTGTTTTTTCAGATAACAAGAAGATGGATGATTGATGAAGGATGAATATATGATTGAAATTATTTCGGGAATTATTGCGGTTTTATTAATCGTTATTGCGATCCTGCTTTACATTTTCCTGAAAAAACTGCCTCCGGGAAAACCGGAAAGCCCCGGTCAAAGTATCGGGCTTC
>JAOUFE010000027.1 GCA_029858425.1 Spirochaetia bacterium
GTATTTTTTTTCCTGAAATTGCATACAGTCTTGTTTCACAAAATCAGGTTCAAAACCCTGTTATGGAAATTACTGCGGGAATTTCAATAAAATATTAATAATTTATTTTGCTTTTTTATTTTTTTTCCCGGCCATAACTTTAAGAGAATTATTTTCTTCTCCAAAATAAACGGTGCGATGCGGGAAAGGAATGTCAATGTGATTTTCATCAAAGGCAATTTTTATTCTCCGTAAGTACTCGCGGCCAACTTCCCACTGACGCCCCGGCTTTGTTCGTATCCGGCCTTTAATGACGATGGCTGAATCATCTAATTTGTCCACGCCAAAAATTTCAGGAATCTCCAGCATGTATTGACCGAATTGAGGGTCTTTAAGCAGTTTTTCTCCCACATTGCTCATTACCTGGATAACACGATCCGTATTTTCTTTATATGCTACGCCGATTTCAATAAGATACGCTGACCATTCATATGTTAAGTTGCTCAGCGTTGTAATCGTACCATTTGGAAAAATATGAACTACCCCACTTAAATCCCGAAGAATAGTAGTTCTAATGTTTATATTTTCGACCAGTCCGCCGGTTCCGTTTATCGTTGCAACATCGCCTACGCGTATTTGATTTTCAAGGATAATAAAAAATCCCGCAATAATGTCCCGAACCAGATTTTGGGCGCCAAAACCGAGGGCTACGCCGACAATTCCGGCGCTGGCAACGATTGGGCCAATTTCAACGCCGACCTCTTTAAGCAGAATCAGAAAGACTATGAGATAAAGAGCCAGCATAATTCCCTGCCTGATCAGGCGAACAAGGGTTTCAATGCGTTTGTCCGACTCTGAAGGAGTTTCGCCGGTTTCGGCGCTCTTGCGCATTAATTCTTTTTCGAGACGTAAAAGAGATCTTTTCAAAACTTTGGTGATGAGCCATGAAAGCAGGATTATCAAGAAAACTCGCAAAGAAGTTTTTGTCAGAATTTCCCATTTTACTTCTTTAAAGATTTCATGAATAATATCCATTTTGATTATTTCCTTTTTTCATAATATATCCTTTTCGTCGCGAAATGAATGAAAACTTTACTGTATACCAAAATCAAATGTTTTAGAAATATCCTCAAATAAATTTTGTCCTTTAAATCTATTTGGCAAAATATACTGTTTGTTCTTTTCCATGTTTCAGAGTAAGGACAAATTTACCACCTTTTTAGCAATCATGGGCTTGCACAAGAAATGGTTTATCACTTCATGCTTAGATTCGTGAGCTCGATAAATCTTTATTCAGGGTCTCCAGAAAAGTAATTACATCTTGCTGCTTTTCCAGAAAATATTGGGCGCTTGTATCTTCTGTGCCTACCCGAATCGCAATTCCGTATGGCGCAACAGCTCGAAACATATCTTCATCAGTAGTATCATCACCGATGGCGATAAAAATATAATCTTCGACTTTCTCCTTGCTAAACAGCATATTGGCATACCCTTGAACAAAGGATCCTTTGTTGGCTTCAACAGGTCTGACCTCTATTACCTTTTTTCCGTTTAATATGGAAACAGGGTAGCCTGAAAGCATGGAATCCAGATCCTGGGTCAATTTTCGGCTCTGATAGTCTGCAAAAGGAGATGGAGAATTCCGATAATGCCAGCTTATTGCAAATTCTTTTAATTCAACTGTGCTGTCTGGAACATGTTTGCAATAATCGTTCATTACAGACTCAACGATGGGAAACCATCCTTTGTTATTAAAATTATCAAGAGATATCCATTTTTTCTCAATAGCATTGTAATATTTGGAACCATGCTCACAAACAAGAGAAATGGGCAGGTTCTTAAATTCATTTACCAGAAATTTTTGCGGCCTGCCGCTGATAATCAAAATGTCTCTCACCTGATTGTTTTGGCGTATCGTGTGCAGCATCTGTCTTACAGAGTTATTCAGGCGAATATTTGCCGGAATGGATTCAATAGGGGTTAATGTTCCGTCAAAATCCAGAAATAAAATGATTTTTTTTGTGTTTTCTTAAAATTCAAATTGCGAGGAAGCTTAATTTTTCCGGAGGCCGTTACCATAATTTTCCGGCTTTGAGTATATTGGGAAATATTATCTGTTTTATCCAGCTTTGAGAAAAACGTTTTTGCCAATTCTGAAGCATTGTATTTTTTTAGATACCCAAGTATGGATAAAAGTCTTTTTTTCTTTTCGGAAAAGCATTTGCGGCATAAATGAACGATCATTTTGAAAAAATCGGGGAGCAAAATCAATTATGCCAAACCTGCCGTCTGTACATAAAAACTCGGTACAAAGAGTATTCGTATCCGTTAAATAGTATTGATCCGACTCAATCAGATGCGACGGGGTAATTGAAAAAGTCCCTCCTTTTTCATCGTCGATCGGGTCTCCAAAAACAAAAGAGCTGTCAAAGTGCGGCCAGCACAGCCAGACAACACTTGCCATTTTGTCAATGTGCGCAATGTAAGAACAATTCCCGATAATACCCGTTTGGCACTTATGCTGCGTCGCGTTACCTGCAATCTTCATGTGCGCGGTCAGTCTAATTTTTCGCTTAATACTTTTTGCGCCTGCCGCTCGCGATACTCCAAAAGTTTTTTCTTTAAAACAGGATTCTCTATGGATAAAATTTGAACCGCAAACAGCGCAGCATTAATGGCTCCTGGTTTGCCTATGGCCATCACGGCTACTGGAAAGCCCGGAGGCATTTGAACCATCGATAATAGAGCGTCAATGCCGCCAAGAGACCCGGAATTCATGGGAACTCCAATAACCGGCAAAACACTATGGGAGGCAATAACTCCTCCAAGGTGGGCGGCCAAACCCGCTGCTGCGATAATAATTTTTGTTTTTCTCTCGCCAAGGCTCTCAAGATATTGGGTCAGTTCGAATGGGGTTCTGTGGGCAGATAATATCTTGCAGTCGTGCAATATTTGAAATTCGTTTAATAAACCTGCACAATTTTTCATAATTTCCCAGTCAGATTTGCTGCCCATGATAATTGCGGCGTCGATATTGGTTTCAAGCATATGAGAAAATGCGTTTTCCTCTCAGCATGTCACCTTTTTTTTGTGATAAATATAGAGTTTGGACATGAACCTCAATAATCAGATCAGAATGATGCTACCCGCCCCGCCGATTCTATTCCCACGGAATAAATGTGACATAATTTATAACTTTTTCTACTAAAAAAAAATATTTTACCGAAAATATTAGCATGAAAACATACAATGAAAATTCGTTAATTTCAAGGTTGCAAGTTCTCAATAAATCTCATTTTGTAGTCGGCGTAAAAACCGGAACAGAAGTCGAAGATATGGGATTTGAAGAAATAGCGTTTATGAAATCTTTTTGCGGAAACGTACCCCTGACCGTAAAAATTGGCGGCCCGGAAGCCCGCAACGATATTCGCCATTGTATCAAAATCGGAGTAAATACAATTTTGGCGCCAATGGTAGAGACCGTATATGCGCTTACCAATTTTGTAAAAACTGTTGAATCCATATGCGAAGACATGGGAGTTCAAATGCCTCGCCTCGCCATGAATATGGAAAGTAAAACCGCCGTAAAAAATCTGGATGAGATGCTGCATTCCAAAGCCGCTTCGAGACTGTCTCAAATTACCATTGGCAGAAGCGATTTGTCAAAAAGCATGCACTTGTCTGTGGATGATCCTGAGGTATTGTCTGTGACAAGTCAGGCGCTAAAAAAAATAAACCGGCAGGGATTAATTACATCCGTAGGCGGGGGTATTACCATGGAGAATATTTTGAATCTTTCGCTGGAAATGCCCATGAATAAACTCAACACACGTCATATTGTGTTTAATAACAGCCGCAGTTTTCAGAAAAATCCGGTAAAACATCTTTTTCATGGAATGATGTTTGAGCAACTGCTGTACCAGCAACTCACCCTGAAATTTCCGGAGCGAAGCGCTTTTTACAAAAAGCGCGAAAACGTAATCAAGGTAAGAATGGGCAATATCACGCTAATGGAAACCAGGAAAGCCGAAGGCTAAAGTAGTTATACGCGCTTATTTTACCACAGATGCAATGGCACGCCAGTACGTATCGTGTTCGGCCTGACGAATTCTCGATACAAGATCATCAACACTATCTGTATCCTTCACCTCAACGGCGGTTTGAAGAATAATCGGACCGGTGTCTACTCCCTCGTCTACAAAATGCACGGTACACCCGGATATTTTTACGCCATGATTGAGCGCCTGCTTTTGCGCATTTAATCCGGGGAATGCGGGTAAAAGAGACGGATGTATGTTTATAATTTTCCCTTTAAACGACTCCAGAATATTTTTCTTTAATATGCGCATATATCCGGCGCAGACTATCCACCCGGCTTTGGCTTGTTTGAGCGCACCTACAAGATTTTCTTCATATTCAGAAAACGAATTAAATTGCTTTGGCGAAAATGTTTTTACAGGAATGTTGCGGGATCTGGCAATTTCAAGTCCCGGAGCTTCGGGCACATCGCTAAACACAAGACAAATATTTACGCGCAGAAAACCTTCCTGGACTTTGTGTATAATTGTTTCCATATTGCTGCCGCGGCCAGAAATTAAAATGGCGATGTTTGGCTTTTCAGGCATTGCAATAATGGCTATTTTCCGGAAATATAATGAATGACTTCAAGACTGCAAAAGCTGTCGGCAAACGAGCAATAATAAATTTTTGCCTTTACTGCGATTGGTCCGGCGGCGGCCACAGGCAAAATTACTGCCTGAACCCTCGACAAATAATCCCGGTCTTGACTGGCATCCGTACCGGTTAGCTTTAATTTTTTAACCTGATAGATTATTTTCCCGTGGTTTTTTATTGTTTTTTCAGGACTGTCGCTTTTTGTATAATTTTTGTCCAGAGAATATACCGTTATTTCATGCGGACCGTGCTTTTGAACCCCATAGCCATTTTTTACTTCAAAATTTAACTCGAGGTTATTTTTTGCTTCTTTAACGATAACAGAGACCGCTTTTGATGTCTGGCCAAATGCAAAAATTAAAGTAGTTTGTATTGCAAGGCCGGAAAAAATAAAAAACAATTTTTTTGATTTCCGAATATTCATAACCGCAAAATTCGAATCTCCGTTGACCATGTCAATTCATTAAATTCTTATTCAATTTGATTTAACAATTCCTTTAATGCATCGCCATTAATGGTTCGAATGGATTTCTTCTCAGCCTTTTTTTTAGCCGTTGGGTTAAAATCGTTGGGCGTAATCATTATTGCCGTCAGCGTCTGCATCCCGGACATAAAATGCTCAATGTTTTTTATATGGTCATCCTGAATAATGCCAATCCCGCGCCGGACAAAGACGCCGGTGAGAATCGACGGATTGTCTTTATAAACCAGCATATTAATCGTATTTCCGTTGACCAGATCCACTTTTTTAATGCTGTAACCGAGATTTTCAATAATTTTTTCAGAATATCTCGCAAAATCTTCCAGCTTGAGATTCTTATATAATTCCAGCAAGTCCGGTTTATTTTGTTGATTTTGAGCCGCCGCATTGGCGGGTTCCATATATTTCAAGCGTTTGGAAATATCCATGTAGCCGGGTTGAATATTCTGAATGGATTTGAATATTTCGTAAGCTTCTGTAAATCGATCAGCCTGTTCAAGAAGCGTTGCATAAAGATATTTAGCCTCCAACTCAAGGGCAGGCTCTTCATGAATGGTGCTCGCGTATTTTGAAGCTTCGGCGGCATAAGGCAAAGCGTAATCAAGCTGGCCGGTTGACGATATTAATTTTGCAAGATAAAATGCCGTACTTTTTCGAAAATATTTGCACAAGGAAGCTTCACGGAAAAGACGTTCGGCCTCGTCTTTCAAGTTCAGACGGTATCGGGCAAAACCCATGATAAAATATGCGTCGCTGATGGATCGATCCAGAGCGATACTTTTTTCTGCAGTTTGAAGGGCTATCAAATTTTCCATTTTTAAAATAAATCAGGCTCAGCAAAAACTGAGCGTATCCATTTTTGGGGTTTATTGAAAGAATTTTTTCTATATAATTTTGTGTTGTTTCCGAATAATTTTTTTCTTCAATCATGGACTCGACTATTAAAAGATAATACTCTTCATTCCCGGGTTCAAGTACTATTAACTTTTCAAGCTGGGAAAGTAGTTTATCCCTGACTTTTGTTGTCCGGTATATTTCCATTAGTTTGCGGTTCACGCCAACTTCTGAAAAGTTTTCTATATCTGGCCATTCTTCGCCCGTACCGGAAAAATTATTAATTTTAAGTATATTATCAAGATGATATGTCGCGTTTGTAAATTCCTGCCTTTGAAGGGAGCACAATGCAACGTACCAGTGGAAAACACCGTTATACGGTTCCTCATATAACAGCGCCTGAAATTTTTTCATGGCCTCGCTGATCATATGATTTTCATAGGCCTGAAGAGCCTCCATAAATCCGCGATCTTTTGCAACGTCAGGCAGTGTTTTTATCGAAAAGCCGATAATTACAAGGCCGACAATAACCAATACCGCGATCAAGAGTCCCATGGCCGGACAATATTTTTAGTAAACTTCTATGTGCCACCGTTTTTCTGTTTTGTAGCGATTAAGAAGGTCAGGCCAGGAAAGTCCCTGACCAACGGCAATTCCATTAAAAACCTCGGTAATGCCGGCTTCAACACCCTTTAATCCACAAATATATAATGAAAAATTATCGCGCTTCATTAAATCCCAGATAACTTCGATATTGTCCCTTAATTGATGCTGAACATATTTTTTGTCGCCAGACAAGGCCTGAAATGCCTTGAAGGTTTCAATGGTATAATATTGTCCAATATCGTTATTCTGATCATTCATATATAAAGATTCCAGGCCTGATTTTGCCCCAAAAAAAAGCAAAACCTGGCCGGCCCATTTTTTCTTGTCCTTGTACATATGATGAATAAAAGCTCTGAACGGGGCAATTCCGGTTCCAACCGCAATCATAATAATATCAGACTCATTGTCTTCAGGAAGGATAAATGAACGGCCAACGGGACCAGTAATATATATTTCTTGTCCGGGTTGAAGATCACAAATATAGTTGGATGCGACGCCCTTTTTTATTTGACCCGTAATTTCATCGGTAAAAAAAACCCGCTTTATTGTCAAAGATATGCTTTCCTGCGAAGTTTCTCCTTCGCGGGGAGATGATACGGAATACAAACGAACCCGGTGCCTGTTTCCTTCCTCATCCACGCCGGGAACAATAACTCCGATGCTTTGGCCTTCTATGCAATTCATACCGCTTTTGCTAATGTCCAAAGTTATGTGCCGTATGTCATCAGGGCTGCCGGGGGAAGTAATCCTGGTATTGCTCGTTACAAAAGATCTCCAAGGATTGCTCGGCTTGTATATGTTCATCGTTTTTTTCCTGGTCTAATATTATATCCATTTTTATACTCATTTCAATGGCTTGAATTTACAAAGTATTTCAGGGGTTGTCAATAAAGTCTGGATAAAATTCAATTTTTTTAATCAGTACGGGTGCTGGATTGGTGTGTAAGCATGGGAAATCTCCCATCATCTTTTTTGTTTTTTTTTGGAAAAGAGTTTATGATATCGGTAAGAAAATGTCTGCCTTGGAATTCCAAGCAACATGGCCGCATTGGATTGATTGTCCCCTGTTTGCGCCATTGCCCATTGCATGATTTTTCTTTCTTCATCGTGCAGCAATTCGACAAGAGTTTTTCCGGAATATTCTATATCCGGACTATGCTTTTCGGTGTCAAATGAAGCATGTTTTGTCCCTATTGCGCCTGGATGAGCAGATTGTTCCGGAACAATTTCTGCCCAAAATACATATCCAAAAACCTTAGACTGATTTTTTGCATCGCCCAAAATACTTTTCATTTTAATTTGATATCCTTTGGGGGAACCGGGCAATTCAAGAACGGAGTCAATTTGGAGTATTCCTTCAAAAGCAAGTTTTGCCATAAGATCCCGGCTAATTCTCATCAAGCCTGAAACCCCAAGGGAATCTTTGAATTTTTTTTGCAGGTTTACCCAGTCTTTATTGTAAAACAAAACCTCTCCCCTGGTATCGAGAGCCACCATTGGAATGGGAAGCGCTTCCAGGGTCTTAATGGTTATGTAGTTTGAATCAATTAAAATTTCATCTTCCGAATTATCTTTTTCAGCATTGGCTTCCCTTATTTTATTTGCACTATTGGAATTAGATTCGGCCATGGTCGATATTTTAACCTCTGGTCTGGGTTGCTCCAAATTTTCTTCTTTTTTTGCATCGTCCTTAACTTTGGATTTTTCAGGCATATTTTCAGATAAATCAGCAGATTTTGGATGGATATTTGTTGAAGAAATGGACTTTAAAATATCGGCTCTTGTCCAAAGGCCTACATAGTTGATATTATGGTCTACTACCGGAATTGCCTGCTGGTTTTCCAGCATTGCTCCCTGACTTATGAGCGCTTCAATAGATTCGCCGGAACTTGAAAACCTTTTTACGGGAAGACTCATATTGATCCTTGACTGGGAAAGATCGCTCATAAGCTCTTCTATAGTTTTTTTTTCAATAATACCGGCAATGGTATTTTCTTCCAGATAAAGAACTGCGGAGGCCTGAAACTGAAAAAAAATCCGCATTAAAGCGCGGTATGGATTATTTTCCATTGTTACTGAAATTGCCATGAAAACTCTTCATTGGAGAGACTGAATCTGGCGCTAAATGTATCGCCTTTTTTTAATATTCCTACGCCGGGGGGGGTTCCTGTAAAAATGATATCCCCGGGCAGAAAATCCCATATGCTGCCAATACAGGAAACTAATTTTTCTATAGGGAAAATCATTTCTGATGAATTTCCTTTCTGGCGCATTTCTCCGTTTACAAATCCAGAAAATTCAATGTTGTTTAAATCTACTCCAGATTTGAACTCCAAAAAATTTCCAATTGGCGCGCTATCATCAAAAGCTTTTGAGATCTCCCATGGATGGCCATTTTGCCTCAAGTTGTTTTGCAAATCGCGCAAGGTAAGGTCAAAACCAATGGTCAGACCTGAAATAAAACGGATCGCATCCGATTCCTGTTTTACATGACCACCCTTGCCAATAAGCAGTACCAGCTCTGTTTCATAATGCAAGTTTGAACCGTGAGAAGGAAAGCGTGGGTTTTTCCCCGATGCAATCAGGGAACTCGCAGGCTTCATAAATATTACGGGTTTTTCGGGTATTTTATTGTTTAATTCTTTTACATGATCCAGGTAATTCATTCCAACACAAAAAATTCTTTGAACAGTAGCCGATTTCCCGTGTAAAACTATTTCCATTGAGCATAAAATAAAAAAAGGAAACAAGCGGTCAAAGAAGAAATTGCTTTAACCGCTGTTTTAAATAAAAAGAAATATATTATTCTGCAACGCAGCGAAAATATCCAATCGAGGAAATACTTCCAGCTCCTGCGTTCCCTTCATAAAAGGCCACATACCACGCCGTAGTTGAACCAGATCCATAAAACGTAGATGTCCAATAGTTTTTGGGAAGCGAGTTGGGGAATACCTTTTTATCAAGGGCGGGTACATTTTCATTCCTCACAAGACTTTGAAGTTCTTCCATGGCAGGAAGTCTCCACTTTCGACCTGCCAGCTTCAAGTTCTGACAATAATTCGTTGCCCCAGTCCAGTTAATCCATTCTGGCGTACCTTCGTCACAATTTGCGCCGGTTAGTCCAGCAGAACATTTCTGCCATTGCAGTCTCTTAAAATTATCGGCAATGGTGCCGTTATTGTTATCCACAAATCGGCCAGCGCCTTTTAACAAGGCATCATTTTCTATCAATGCTTCAGCTGTAATTTCTTTTTTTGCTGCTGTTGTTTTTGTTGCTGCAAGCATGGAGTTGATTTCAACAATCACAGAGTTAGCGACTTTGGCTGTTGCTGAAAAAAGGCTACTATCAACAGCGTTGCTGATCTTTTTTAACTGCCTGTTGGATTTAATTAAAGGTAAATATAATTGAGTGGTCATCTCAATTTGATTTGTTTTGCTGTTAAAAATATAATCCCCAAAAATCATAAAATCGGCATTTAACGTCTCCGCGCTTTTTTTAATTGCCTCAAGATCGCTTCGTTTACTGATGTCCGAATCGGAAAACGCTTCTTTGAGCTTGGCCGGATCAACAGACTTGAAGCTGAATTTTTTTCCCATTTCAGCACCAACTGCGTCCTGAATGCTTTCCGCAAGGTATGCATAGTTCGGTGATCCTGTTTTGTCTTCAAATGGGATAATGGCGATTGACACCTGTCTTTTATCTCCAGTCTGGTTACCGTTGTTTTTGGATTCATCCGCCGTTAATGCGAAACTTGCCAACAAAATGACAGATGCCATAACTCCTGCGCTCGCCAGCGTTTGAAATAGGCCATTTTGAAATACTTTTTTAAGTTGTTTCATATATTATACTCCTCTCTTCTTTAACAATGACAAGGTGTAATCTTATTCTGTAATTACAATATTTTTTTCAATGCTCCCAAACTCGCGCAGGTAAAAAGCTCGCGCCAATTTGATTTAACTGTAAACGACGATAAAACTATAATATTTCGCCCTTTCCGGATAAAAATTCCGGAGAAAGGAAAATATTTTTTCCATTTACCTGCGCGAGTTTGGGAGCATTTTTTTTTCATACTACTGGAGCCTTGGTACACGAACAAGGAGCATGGGCATGGGCATGAACTCGATATTCAGTCAGAATGATATAGACTGACGCAGTTTTGGGGCGCGAAGCGCCCCAAAACTGCGCATTTTAATACATTTTGATTTGATTATTGCGGTTCATGCCCAGGCTCGCGTAATAAGGACTTTATCTCCCGCCGACAGGTAAGCGTATTGACTGGCTGACCTTTGATTTTAATTAGGAGCAAGGATGATGCGTTTGTGAAAATTTAATTTATAAAATGGAAAATTGGGTTCTTACAGTTGCCGGGTTTTTTATTTCCATGTTTTCCTCCATGGTTGGCATTGGCGGAGGTTTGCTCTGGGCGCCATTTTTTATTTTTTTTAATCATTTTGACTTTCGAATGGCTATCCTGTTCTCCTTTACCGTACAACTCATCGGGATGGGGTCAGCAAGTTTCCATCACATCCGCATAAACTCCATCCAATGGAAAATATGTCTTTCTTTTTTACCTATACTTGTGGCGGGAGTTGTCATTGGTGGTTTTCTCAACAAACTTATAGCAAATCAGCATATTCTGGAAGCCGGATTAGGCGTGATTAGTCTTGCAGAATCTATTTTTTTTGCGTCGCAAATTGAGAAATACGATGAGGAATTAAAATTTGACTCCAAATTAAAGCCGCCCACATGGCTAAAGCTCGAAGGCGTTTTATTTAGCTCATTTTCGGGGCTTTTTTCCATTGGTATCAGCGACTTTCTCATTCCCCTTTTTCGGGGCAAACTAAAAATTCCAATGATCAATGCAATTGGAACAGGAATTTTTCTGAATTTTGCTTCTTCCGTCATTGGTACGGTTTTTAGCTTTTCCTTCCAACATTACAAGCTACCTCCGGATACATTGTACATTCTCGGGTTTTGCTGGTTTGGCGTTCTTCTGGGCGGTCAAACCGGTCCCCGTCTGGCCAAATACATCAGCGATGACCGCATGAAAGAATTATTTATTTTTGCCATGCTTCTCCTCGGTATTCATCTGATTTATCAATCTTTATAGCTTGAAAATTGCTCTTCCAGAATATCCCGAAATAAATGTACAGGGTAGCGTGCAACCCCGCTTGTGAAAAAGCCTCCCGTATAGCAGCCTTATTTTTTTTCCAGAATATACACCCTTTCGCGAATGGGTTCCTTTTCGGGCAATGCCGCAAGTCGCGCAGGCTCCGCCCTGAATTCGCTCACATTAATTTCATGTATAACAAATTGCTCACCAAATAGCTCCAGAATTTCATTTTCCGGAACAGAAAATGGAGGTCCCTGCATTTTGCTTTGATCGTATTCAAATGCTACGAGAAATATTTTTGCTCCCGCATCAAGAAGGGCGGTTAAATGAGCCGCATATTTTTTTCTCATTTCAGGCGGCAGGGCAACCAGAGCAGCTCTGTCATAGACCCCGCTGATTTTACCGGTTTCGCTGCGCGTAACCTTAAAAAAATCTTTACACAGAAATGAAATCAAGGGTGCAGGTTGCAATAAATGTCCGCCTTCAATATTTTGAGGGACAGCCTGAAAATTGTTTTCGGCACAAAATTCTGATGCAGCAATCTCGCTTAACTCAATTCCGACAACACGATATTGCTGATCGGCAAGCCATAGTAAATCCAGACTTTTTCCGCACAGCGGCACAAGAATTGCGGAGCTTTTCGGAAGATCCGTTTGCCCCCAATAGTTTTTTAAATGAGAATTTACTTCTTTTTGATGAAAACCGGTTTGATGTTGTTTCCATCGTTCATGCCAAAATGCTGTTTCCATAATATTACACCCTTTTCCCGGTTTGAAATTTATGAACTGCTTTTTTTATGATGATAATAGCTTGCCACGAGAAAAGTTCCCACGATATCATCGCTTGAACAACCCCGGGATAAATCGGTGGCTGTTTTATTAAGTCCCACCATGATCGGCCCGTACGCATGGGCACCGGCAAAGCGCTCAACCAGCTTATAGGAAATATTTCCCGATTGAAGGTCGGGAAAAACAAGCACATTGCTTTTACCCGCCAGTTTATTCCCTGAAGCTTTTCGGTTCGAGACTTCCGGCACAATGGCCGCATCGGCCTGCATTTCTACTTCATAAAGAAATTCCGGATTCAGCTTTGCAAGCTCCCTGCCGGCTTCAAGAACTGTATTTACCTGATCGCCCGAACCGGATCCCTTTGTGCTGTAACTTAACAAAGCCAGTCGGGTATCAAATCCGAAAATATTTTTTGCGATGTTTCCAGTCTGGTGGGCAATACGAGCCAATTGCCGGGCGCTTGGCTCTATATTTACAGCACAATCTGCAAATATCATGGCTCCGTTCTCGCCCCATTGAGAATCCAGTGCGTCCATGAAAAAAAAGCTCGCCGCCATGCCTTGTTTTCTGTTTGGTTTTATTATATGAAAAAATGCTCTTATTACATCCGCGCTGGTTTCAACGGCTCCGCTAATGTGAATATCGGCATAACCGGCCTCATGCAGCAAGGTTCCAAACAATAACGGATTTTTGGCTTTTTCAACAGCCTCGGCAAGCGAAGCAAATTCGGAACTCCTGAGTTCAAAAAGTCTTTTACCAAGGTGCTCCAATTGATCGCTTTTTTCAGGAGCAATGACGGTAATGCGGCTTAAGTCAAACGACTTCTCCCGTGAAGAAGCCTCGATGGTTTCGAAATTTCCGATAATAGTTACCTGACTTGCATATCCTTGTGAAATGACATTAGCGGCGGCCTCCATTACCCGAATGTCGTTGCCTTCGCTTAAAATTAATGAAAGGGGGTTTTCTTTCGCGTGTTTTTGAAACCGTTCCAGCCACATAGCGACAATATATTCAAAACGAGCGAGCGCGTCAAGATACAACAAAAAAGGCGGGATAAACCCGCCTTTAAACCAGAAAACAAATAACTAAAAATTATTTGCTTTCTGTTGCTGCTGGCGCAGCTGCTTTATCAGCGCTATCGGCTGCTTTATCAGCGCCGTCTGCTGGTTGTTCTTTGGTTGTGTCTGCATCTTTTTTGGGCATTCCACATCCTTTTTCACAGTTAAAGCTGAAAATCATCGCCATAATAACCAAGGCAAGTACTCGTTTCATCATATTATTTTCTCCTAAAAATTTCGGGAACCAGAATTTTTTCTGTTTTCCCTGCAAACCTGCGAACTACTTAATGCAGATTCGTCAGGCTTTTCTGAAATATCCTGATCTCTTGTTACTTTATACCAGATTGGAATCTGACAATGAAGTATTAATCGACAACACAGAACATCCCAGAAGCAATTGGTACACATTGAAATCAAGACCCCCTGTCAATAAATTTGCTGAGTTCCAGAAATATTTTTTCAATTTCAAGGAGCTTTCTTCTGATTAAAAAATTAATGCCCCCAAACTCGCGCAGGGAGCGGCAATAATTACCAGACTTCCAAACGGTCTTCTGCATAAATGCATCGCCAAAGCCGGAGTTTTAAATTTAAAGTATACGATTTATGAAATATTTAGTTTGAAATCTTATGAAAAGAAAGGATGGGAAATTGCAAAAAGCGATACAATATTGGACATTGGAGCGCATATGGGGGTTTTTGCCCTGTGGGCGGCAAAACAAGCTACTGACGGAAAAGTGATTTCCATTGAGCCAACGGACAATATCCATATTCTGATGCAAAGCATTGAGATAAACAAACTTGAAAATATTATTCCGCTGAAAGTTGCCATTGGAAAAGATGATTCATACATTGAAATAGGTGCTTCCCCAAACTACAACAGCTCAAACACCAATACGGAGTTTAAACATTCCCCGTTTTTAAGGCTTTCAACCTTTCTCGGATTTAATACCATTCATAGAAAACATAAAAATTCGCGAAAAATTGAACGTGTTCAGACGACATCTATCGGGAGCATCGTAGATCAGTATAAGTTAAAACAAGTGGACTACCTGAAAATAGATTGTGAGGGCGGCGAATATGATGCATTTAATTTTCTTCCAGAAAAGTATTTTTCAAAAATCAGGAAAATCGTGATGGAGTTTCATCATTTCCATTCTTCGCATAACTACCGGGAATTAAAAGCTCTATTTGAACACCACGGGTTTGAAGTCAGTATTCACCGCACATTTGTTCAGAGTCTTACCAGATCTGGTCACCTGTGGGCTCGACAAAAAGATTGACGGGTAATCAAAAGTTTTACTCTTTGCAGAAAATATTTGTATGTTTTCTATTTATAACAACAAACTTCTTAAAAACCAGAGAAGTAAAATTTACTTTAGAAAAACCATAAAAAACTCTTCCATTGTAGAGGGGGTCGGTTTGCATTCTGGCGAAATGACGAAACTTGTTTTTCACCCGGCTGAGGAAAATACTGGAATTCTTTTTTATACCGGGAAAAAAGGCGCTACTGAAAGAATCATTCCAGCAGAACTGGGTTATGTGATGGACACGTCCATGGCGGTAACACTCGGTAAAAGCCATATTTATATCCAGACAGTAGAACATCTTATGTTTGCGATATACGTTCTCGGTATCACCGACATGATTGTTGAAATTATTAATGGTTCGGAAATACCCATTCTTGACGGTTCAGCCCACCCATACATCGAAATACTGGAAAATTGCGAATATCACGAGTACTCTACTCAAATCGCGCCTCTCACAATAACCAGGCCAGTCATGGTTACCGACGGCGAACGCTACATTGTAGGAATTCCTGCAAATGACCTGAAAATCTCTTACAGCATAGATTATAATCACCCTATGCTACAAAATCTTTCCTGTGAAATTGTTTATACCCGGGATTTTTTTATTCATCATGTAAGCAAGGCCAGGACATTCGGATTTATGAAAGATATCGAAATTTTACGAAATAAAGGACTCGCTCAGGGCGGCACGATTGAAAACGTCCTTGTATTTAATAATCAATCAGTTGTAAATAAAGAGAGATTTCTGCATGAGGCGCTTTACCACAAAGTATTGGACTTAATGGGCGACTTGTCGTTATGCCGAAGGCCAATCAAAGCCCACATCCTTGGATCACGAGGTGGTCATGCGCTTGATATAGCCTTTGCCAAAAAAATTGTAAAGGAAGCTCAAGAGGAACTATCAAAAGAAAATTTATCTGAAATTCTCCGTCAAGCCTGAATATTCAAGCTATTCTCTCCCGGGCTGGAGCCTGGGCTGGAACTCAATAATCAACCCCCATCATTGGTAAAAACAGGCGTTTTTGCGCAGGGAGCGCGCCAAAAACGCAAAATTACCTCTTGATTGGGCATGAATTTTGAGTTCATGCCCAAGCCGCTGAATCACTCTATCAATCTCAAAATTATTGCAGAATTGCCTGAGAATGAAGTTGTTCTTATTGGGTTGCCCGATAACGACGCCAATGGAGCATCAAATATCCTGTATCCAGGATCCATTTTAGCATATTACAATCCAGGATTTTGGCAATACAAGCAAGCATCTATTATTAGATTGAATATTGTTTCATTTTTAGTTTATTATTTTATTGTTGACACTTATATTATTATTTTAGACTATGAATATAGATTGAATATGAATCTAAAATAAATTTATACTATTTTAGAAAAAATACGATAAAAATAAAAAGGAAGAAGATATGAACAAGTTAACTGAAAGACCTGAGAAAATTGTACAGCAAGAAGAGAGACACCTGCCAGTAGATAAAAAGTTGGTTCACAAGCACAACATTGAAAACGTGTTTATTGCCAACCTGAGAAAATCGCTGCCGTTGAAAATTTCCTGGGGCGATTATTATATTTTTTCTGACAATGCTAGCGAACTGGAAAAATCCATTTTTGACAGACATTACGTCCCGGGGCAAAATTCAAATTCTGATTTTTTTATACTAATGGAAGAGCCGCAATACGCGGATTGTGAACTTGCTACATTGTCAGATTTTTTTCAAAGTTGCAAAATCGACTCTGAAAACCTTTTTTTTGCGGAAATGATATTTAACCCCGGCCATCCCTACTACTTTGAACACCCAAATGACCATGTACCCGGAATGATGCTCATTGAATCTGTCAGACAAATGATTGTTGCCTGTTCTCACAAATATGGCGGCGCTCCAATAGAGAACTCTTTTTTTATAGTATCAGGGATTAATGTACAATTTCTGAATTATGTAGAGCTTTCAGAGTCCGTTCAATTGATGCTTGCGCTTGGAGACTGTTTTGTAAATGCGACAGGTAGCTGGGCTGACGCCATTTTTGACGTAACAATATGTCAAAACAATAAACAAAATGCAAAAATGATTTTTAAAGGAAATATTTTGACAAAAAGAGCCTACGATAGAATCATGGCAAGTAGAAAGTTGAACGCAAAAGGCTGAAATATCATGGCGCAAAAAACACTTTCAAGCCTTGTTCTTGCTGCGCTGGATATTGACGGAGTTGCCCTGACAGACTCTTTTAGTCCCGTTATTTATTCTGTTGTAAAGAAACTGGGCAAAGATTATACGCGGGAAATTGAGCGCAATATATTTTCCCAAACAAGAATCGATGCAGCCAATTACTTGAAAAATCAGCTTGGATTATCATATTCTGCCCCGGAAATTATCGATTTGTATTTTAAAGAACGCGCTGGATATTTATTAAAAAATCCGAACCGGCCATCCGATGGGCTTTATAATCTTCTCCTGATGTTCAAAATGATGGGTTTAAAAATAATATGCTACGGTGGTCTTGAAAAGCCCTATTTTATGGAAGAGCTAAAAGAATTTCTGGATTTTTTTGATGGCAATAAGTATATTTGCACCAATGATTTCAGGCCGGGAATCAAAGAAATCGTAAAAGACTACTACGGTTTGCAGTACTCTCAAGTATTGTTTATCGATGATGTCAACCGGGTTGCAGAAGAGGCGAAAAAAAGGGACTTGCCATTTATAGGCGTCCCTTCTGATTTTGAACATGGATTTCAGCGTCAGGACATGATTCAAACCGGTGTAAAATATCTGGTAAGTTCAATTGCCGAAATAGACAGCGTTATGATTCAAAATATTGACCAGGATGCAGCGTCGGGAAATTTCTGGAACAGGAAAAAACATGGCGCTGCCTAAAAACAAGATAATTCCATGAGTATTGACTTGGTTCGGTAAGTTTGTTTTTTTGCCTCCCACAGGGGCAAAAAAACATTAACTACGCTTTGAGTCAGCACTCATGGATAATTTGCCACGGATAAACGCGCTAATTTTAATCATTCTGACTGAATATCGAGTTCATGCCCGGGCTCAATTCCATTTTTTATTTCAGACTTTCCGGCAAATTTTGCTTGCAAATACAAAACCCATCCGCTTAATTGTAAGGGTTGGCAAAGACTTTTCAAGGGGATCTTCAAAAGCGCAGCCTGCACAATAAATACATTTTTGCAATAAATTCAGATGTTTAATATTCCTGGTTATATAATTCATAATGCTCTTCATACTGGAAGAAAAACAGTTGTTTATCGAGCGACAAGAATTGCTGATAAAAAACAAGTCATCTTGAAAATCCTCAATTCAGACTATCCGTCAGCTACGGACAGAGCTCATCTACGGCGCGAATATGAAATTATTTGTTCGCTAAATATTTCAGGGATTATTCAAACTTATGGTATTGAAAGTTTTAAAAATACATCCTTTCTGGTTTTGGAAGACTTTGGGGGGGAAACCCTGAAATCCTATATTGACAAAAATACAATTAGTCCAATATTTTTTTTAGAAATATCTATCCAAATCATGGATATTCTCACAGAAATTCACAATCATTCTGTAATTCACAAAGATTTAAAACCCCACAACATCCTGATTCACCCCGAAACATTCCTGGTAAAAATCAGCGATTTCAGCATAGCATCTTTTTTTACACGGGAGTCGCAAAAACCATGGATACAGGATGATATGGAAGGTACTCTCGCCTATATTTCCCCGGAACAAACAGGATGGATGAATCGCAACATAGATTATCGCACAGACTTTTATACGCTGGGGATAACTTTTTTTGAAATGTTAAGCGGCAAACTTCCTTTTGTTTGTACTGATCCCATGGAATTAATTCATTCGCATCTGGCCGTAGATCCCCCTGCTTTGCATGATCTGGTTAAGAATATTCCAGAGTCCATTTCGGCAATTGTGGCAAAACTTTTGACAAAAAATGCTGAAGACCGATATAAAACCAGCTCTGGTATAAAGCGGGATATGGAGTTTTGCCTGAAATGTTTAAAGTCCGGTAAATCCATGGAGGATTTTATCCCGGGTTCGATGGATATTTCTGAACGATTCCATGCTTCCACACAACTCTATGGACGCGAAAACGAAATCAAGCTCTTGACTGAATCAATCCAGCGAGCCTCCATCGATACAAGTGAAATGATTATTATCCGGGGGCCGGCTGGAATAGGAAAATCGTCCCTTGCCAATGAAGCGGGCAAGAAAGTCATCGAACATAGCGGGTTTTATATTAAGGGAAAATTTGAACAGTTTAACAAAGATATTCCCTACCATGGCTTTATTGAAGCCTTTAACGGACTGATAAATTATATTTTAACTTTTAACCCGGAGAAACTTGCCATATGGAAAAATAAAATCATCCATGATCTTGGAGATAACGCGCAGATCATGGTTGATTTTATTCCAAGGCTGTCGCTGGTGATTGGCCCGCAGCCTCAAACCGCAATCCTTGATGCGCCTGAGGCTCAAAACCGGTTTCATCGGCTTTTCCAGAAATTTCTGGGTATCATAACCAGCAGCGACCATCTTCTCGTAATTTTTATTGATGATCTGCAATGGGCAGATTCATCGTCCCTGAAACTCTTGAAAATATTAATGGCTAACTCTGAAAGCAAAAACATGGTTTTTATAGGCGCTTACCGGACGGGGAGCGAAGAATATGATAACGTTTTTCTGCTCAGAACCCTTGAAGAGATAGAAAACTACCGTCACAATTTCAATCTATACTTTAATCAAAAACTTCCATTATCATTTATTGAAATGGGAGCGCTTGAGGAAAGTCATATAATTCGTTTTCTAGAAGATAGTCTGAATACGAGCGGCGCAAAAGCGGTATCTCTTGCCAGACTTGTTCTTCGTCGAACCGCAGGCAATCCATTGTTTATAAATCAGTTTTTAATTTCGATATATCAGGAAGGGCTCATTTATTTTCAAAAAGAGAAAAATACATGGGATTGGGATCTCGGTCAAATCAAAAAAATAACTCCGACAGAGAACGTAACGGAACTTTTGATTGAGAATGTAAAACGCTCCAGCAAGGCAATCCAGGATATTATGCAATTAGCATCCTGTATTGGAAATCAGTTTGATCTTGAAACACTATCAAAATTATATGAAAAATCTCCGGTGGAAACCAAAGACCTGCTGATCAAGGCCACGAAAGAAGACTATATTGTACTGTTAGATGAATCCAAAAATGGTTTTGCATCTGCAGAATTTCAGTTTCAGCACGATCAAATCAGGTACACGGTATATTCCATGATTCCAGAAATCAAAAAAATGGATATTCATAAAAAAATTTCTGACCTGATTTTGGACCGGATAATTCTTGCGTCTGAACGCAATCCCAAAAAAATGAATTTAAGCTCAATAGCGCGGCATATCCACAATGAAAAAGACCTGCAGAGTTTACAGGAATGGTTGGGTGAAAATATTTTCTCTCTTGTAAATCATTTGAATCTGGCTGGCAAGATTATTGTAATACCGGAAGAAGTAAATGCTGCTCTTGCATTAAATCTTGTTGCAGCACAAAAAGCCAGAAAAAATGCCGCCTTTGAAACAGCCCTTGACTACCTTCTCGCGGCAATGGAAAGATTGCCCAATGATGCATGGATAACACATTATTTTCTAACCTTGTCCTTATACAACGAAACTGCCGACTGTGAATATATTAACACGCATTTTGAGGAATCTGCAAGGTTAAGTCAGATTATTTTGGATAATGCACAATCAGTACTGGACAAAGTGAGAGTTATTGAAATCAAAATTGCAAGCTTAACTCCCCAAAATAAACTAAACGAAGCGGTTGAATGCGGATTGTCTTTTTTAAAAGAACTCGGAATCGAGATCTCCCCTGATCCAGGAAAATTTTCTTCTTTACTCAAGCTCATTATGACCAGACTTAAAATTGGCAATCAGGCGGAAAAACTGTCCGGGCTACCAGTAATGAAAGACCCAAAGAGTCTGGCGGCAATGGATATTATTATCCATCTGACTCCGGCTTGTTTTATCTCTTCTCCAAATCTTGTTCCACCTCTGGTTATATTATTGGTAAATCTGTCTCTGAAATTCGGAATTTCCGAGAAATCCGCATATGGTTTTGCAGGCATTGGCATGATTTTTGGTTCGGGACTGGGAAATTTTTCTTTTGGTTATCGACTTGGCAAATTATCAACCGTCATTCTGGAGAAATTTTATCCTTCCATTATGGATTGTAAGGTATTGTTTGTTTACGGGAACTTTGTTTCCCACTGGATAATTCCCCTCCGGGAAAGTCAGCAAATACTGGAAAATGCGTATAACAAGGGGGTGGAGTCAGGAGACTTGCTTTTTGCTTCTTATTCCCTGAACTGGATTAACGCTTACAACTTCTTTATGCGAAAGCCAATTATACAAATTCTGGAGTCCCTGGAAAAGTATGAAAGAGAGATAACAAAATTTCATCAAACAGATTCCGCTCAATTTTTCCATCTCTGGCGCCAGTTTGTTATTAATCTTTCAGATAACAATATAAGTACAGAATTAAGCGGATCAAATTTTGATGAAAAAATTGCGATTCCCGTCTGGGAAAAAAATAAAAATGATACTGATTTGTTTACCTATTACCTTTTTAAGGCAATTTTAGCTTATTTTCAAAAAGAATATTCTACTGCGCTGGAGTACATTGAATTATCCATCCCTTACGAAAGCGGAGTTTTTGGAATGCCTGTAATTCCGGAACACAATTTTTTCTACTCGTTAATCCTTGCTTCCCTGCCCGATGAACAAAAATCAGATTCTTCAAACACAAAGAAATCCTCGTTAAAAAAAATTTATAAAAATCAAAGAAAATTAAAAACCTGGGCCAGAAACTCCCCCGAAAATTATGGACATAAATATTTTATTATTCAGGGAGAACTATGCAGATTAAGGCAAAATGCGAATGCCGTTCTTTTTTTTGAAAAAGCCATTGAATCAGCAAGGAAATACAAGTATATGCTGGAAGAAGCCATTGCCAATGAACTGTTGTCCCGTTATTATTTCGAGATTGACAAACCATTCATAGCCCAATGCTATATTCGCGAAGCATATTATCATTTCTTAAACTGGGGAATTCACAGCAAGGCGCGGGAAATGCTAAAGGAATTTCCTGAAATTGCTATATATACGTCTTACCTGATTGATCCATCCCTTTCAGCCGCCGAAAATTTTACCTCAAGCACATCGGAGACTCTGGATTTTAGAACCATACTAAAGGTTTCCCAGGATATCTCCAGCGAAATTGAATTAAATAAATTAATAGAAAAATTAATGATGACTATTCTTGAAAACGCAGGAGCACAGAACGGGTTTATTATTTTATCCCGAAATGAAACATACTTTGTTGAGGCGCAAGGCAATGTAGAATCAGTTCAGGTTTTACCATCGATACCGCTTGAATCTTTCGAGGACATTCCACAAGCAATTGTAAATTACGTAAAAATGACGAAAGAAGCTGTTATATTAAATGATACTTCGCAGGAAAACTATTTTCAGTCAGACCCCTATATTTTAAGAAAAAAACCAAAATCTGTACTATGCGGACCCATAATAAAGAAAAATAATTTAATTGGTATTTTTTATCTCGAAAACAATTCCATGCCAAATGTATTTACAAAACGAAGACTGGATATTTTAAATCTCCTGACCATGCAGGCGGTTATTTCCATAGAAAATGCTATATATTTCGAACAGATTCAAAAGGTAAATACCGATCTGAAAGCAGAAATAAAACTTCATAAAAAAACAGAGGAAGATCTTCGTCAAAGCCGGGAACGCTATGCATTGGCTGCCCGAGGCGCAAATGATGGATTGTGGGACTGGGATCTCTTGAAAAATGAAGTATATTATTCTGCCCGCTGGAAAGAGATGTTGGGGTATCAGGAAAATGATATAACATCGTCGCCTGAAGAATGGCTCGGCAGGATTCATCCGGACGATTTGGCGATACTGAAAACAGCCATGGATTCTCATCTGGAAAATACGGTTCCGCATTTTGAATGCGAATATCGCCTTCAACACAAAGATGGGAGTTATTTATGGATAATCACCCGGGGGCATGCTGTCCGCGATTCATTTAACCGTCCATATAGACTTGCTGGTTC
This sequence comes from Spirochaetia bacterium, assembly GCA_029858425.1. GTDB lineage: Bacteria > Spirochaetota > Leptospiria > Turneriellales > JAOUFE01 > JAOUFE01. The sequence goes on from JAOUFE010000027.1 coordinate 22,988, forward strand.
CCAAACAGAAATTACAAAAAGAAGAATCGCCGAGGATCAGATCAGGTTTGACGCGTTGCATGATAACCTCACCGGACTGCCAAACTGGAACTTGTTCCTGGACCGGATGATGCATGTTTTAAATCAAAAAAAACGCCAGCCTGACTATAAGTGCTGCGTCTTGTTTCTGGATCTGGACCGCTTTAAAGTAATCAATGAAAGTCTTGGACACGAGACCGGTAATACATTGCTTGTTAAATATGCAAGATTATTGCAAAACAGTATCAGACCAGAAGATACTGTTGCCCGTCTCGGTGGCGATGAGTTCGCAATTCTTCTGGAAAATATTGCAGATGTAAATGTGGCTTTAAAGGTTATAAATCAAATCCGGGAAAAATTATTGGAGCCTTTTGTTATCAATAAGCAGGAATTGTTTGTAACTGTAAGCATTGGCGTCTTGATGATTACCAATGATTACCAAAAACCAGAGGAAATTCTAAGAGATGCCGATACAGCCATGCATAGAGCCAAAACCGACGGCAAAAACCGTTATCAGATTTTTGACAAAACAATGCATGCGCACGTTATCGGCTTTTTAAAATTGGAAAGCGAATTAAGAAAAGCCATAGATAATCATGAATTCCTTGTATGCTACCAACCTGTCATTTCCGGCAATGACGGGCGGATACACAGTCTGGAAGCTCTGATCCGCTGGAATAAAAATAATGAAACCCTGATATCTCCGGGAGAATTTATTGACGTTGCCGAAGAAAATGGATTGATATTGCCCATCGGACGCTATGTATTTGCTGAAGCTTGTCGCCAAATAAAAATATGGCAGAACATGAATCTTCCCGACCTGACAGTCGCGATCAATCTTTCCCCCAAACAGTTCGAGCAGGAAGACATCCTGGAGATGGTGGATAATGCTCTAAAGGAATTTAACATTTCCGGGAAATTCATTCATTTTGAAATAACGGAGAATGTACTAATGAAAGATATTCCACATGCAACCCATATTCTGGAAAGTTTACAAACGAGGGAAATCTACACATCAATTGATGATTTCGGTACTGGTTATTCATCGTTAAATTATTTAAAAAAATTTCCTGTTTCGAAGTTAAAAATTGACAAATCTTTCATCCAAAACATTCATTCAGGCCAAAAAAATGATAATGCCATCATAAAGGCAATTATCGCAATGGGGAAAAGTATGAAGATGCTCGTGGTTGCCGAAGGAGTAGAGACCGTTGAGCAATTGCAATTCCTTATGAATGAAAACTGCAATGAATATCAGGGATATTTTTTCTGCAAGCCCATGCCTGCTGAAGCTTTAACCGAACTATTAAAAACGAAACCAACTTTTAATTTAAGGACATACAAATGAAAAACAGGTACAAATTATTTATTCTGTTGTTATGCCTTGCACAATTAACAACCGCAAGCGTTGCCTCTCTTAAAACCTCAGAATACCAACAACTAATGAGTGGGGAAATCCTGTTTAAAGATGCAGAAGAAAATTCAGTTAACGGGGTTGAAGCAATTTTTATACTCCCTGTTCGCCGGAAAACACTCTGGCATATTATCACCGATTATAAACATTTTCCGGAATATTTTGATAACGTTGAAAAAATTGATATAATTCATGAGGATAAAAAAGGGGCGGTTTTAGAGCTCCGGATAAAAAGCATCTTGAAAACATTTGATTATACCGTTGACAGAAGTTATGATGTGCCATTTCACAAATTATCCTGGAAAAGAATTTCGGGGGATTTTAAAACGAACAATGGATCGTGGGAAATTGAAGATACTCCGGACAAGAAAAAATGTATTGTAAAATACAGAACATTTGTTCAGTTAGACGGTTTTTTAGGTTCTGCGTTAAACGGACTTGCCCGGCCGGAAACCATAAAAAGAATAAAAACATTAGTGGCAAAACTAAAAGTGATAACCGAAAATGAAACTTGAAAATATCGTTTCCGCATTTTTAATAGAGAATTATTTTAGCAAATCAATCATATA